>CAYTTZ010000110.1:0-10338 GCA_964440945.1 uncultured Woeseiaceae bacterium | reverse complement strand
TCCACAGATGTGGAAGAAGGAGACCCAGGTCGCGCCGAAGCGCTTTAGCAGCGCACCGAAAGGATGTGACCACCACAGCGAGGTAACGAGAACATTGGGGCGCCAGCTACCGGTGAGGCAGGCCCAGACCAGGCTGGACACGTGTCGCTGCCCGCAGTCCAGGCTGCCCCGTTTGCGCACATAGTAGACTCGATAGTCAATGGATTCGTTCAGGTGTCGGTGACTCCGGGCAATCGCGACCTCGACCCCACCGATGAGCATCGCCGGTACGATATGCGCGACACGCGGCATGTCACGCTCTGTCATGATTGATCATCCAGGAAGCGCTCTTGAGCAGGCCGAATACCCCCGGCATCCGCGCGAGCAGATCAAGCAGATGGAGCTTTAATTTTCGGTAACCGAGCGTCAGCCCATACGCCTGCTCTATTGCGCGAAACTCACGAATGTAGATGCCGAAAGACGTCGCTGATCGGCTCAGCCCGTCCTCGCTGGCGACTACCTGCGGCATCGGCAAATAGCGGTAGCCGCCTTCGCGGATCCTGTCACGCAGGGCGACATAAAATTCGAGGTCGCCGGCCAGCTGGTATTGCCCGTCGAAGCGCTTCGTCTCAATCAGGCTACGATGATTCAGTGCCGCCTGGTGGGGTATGTCGAAGACCGGCCTGCCCGACTCGAACAAGCGTGGCTTTGCCGAATACCGGAGTGTTCGCCGGTATTTTCCCCGCTGCAGGATACGGTCGCCATAGATCAACAGCGGTGGCTTGTCCGAATCCGCATGAACCTGCTTCGCCGCTTCAAGAAATTCACGGGTCGGTTGATCATCCACCCCGATGAAGGCGAAATATTCACCGCGACAATCGTCAAGCACCTGGTTCCAGGCATCGTAGATGCCGTTATCCTGTGAAGATCGCAGCTTTCTCACATTTGGCGCGTCGACGATGGCCGCGAGAGTCCCGTCGCTCGATGCGCCGTCGGAGATACAGAACTCGCAATCCGTAACTGGCAGCCGCCGAATTGTCTCGTTCAGGATCTCGACCCGGTCAGCACAGTTATAGGTTGCGACGACGTACGAAACAAACATGCATTCCTCCAGCAAGCGAACATGAGCCTTGCGCGATTATCTGACCCGAAAGTAGAACGAGCCGGGCTCGCGGTCCTGCTCAAGATACGGGCATACGCGCTTTAGTTGCTCAAAGTGATCGTGCTTCAGCAGGTTGAGGGCGGCCAGGACCTCGTATCGCGACGAGTTACCCAGGGTAGCCTCCAGCAGGTATTGCTCGTTCCAAAAGCGGACATCCCGCTTGACCCACTGTTCGAGATAGTCTCGCGGACTGAAGATATCGTGCACGTGCACTATCACTCCGCTCTGCAGCTGCGGGAGTATCTCGAGATACTCAAAGAGCACGTCCCCCTGGGGCCGAATGATATGCGAAGAATCGATAAACAACAGGTCGCCACTCGACAGCGCCTCGCCCCAGTTCAAACCGCAGTTTTCGACCTTGTCCCTGATCAGCTCTATGTCGCCAACGCTCTCGAGCCATGGCTCTTCATACGGCTCGATACAGATGTGGCGATACGTCGAGCCGCTCTCTTCGGCGTTCGTCGACAACGCTTTCCTCGCGATCTTGCTGGATGTCCCGGAACCGATCTCGATGACTTTCGCCGGCTTGAAATGCCGGATCACCTGGAACAGGAATTCCGCGTCGCCGGACAGGTAGCTTCGGTTATCAATCCTGAAGGCCGCGCCGGATTCGTCCGCTTTTTGCTGTTCCACGAAAGCGATAAACTCTTCCGCGTAGTTCAGATCATTGAGCAAATTGAGCTGGCTCTGCACGTCGAATTGGATACCGGGCAGCGATCTGGGCATGTCAAGCGGGTTCGCAAGGTTCCTGTCGTCGAACAGGGGCTCGTAATAGTGGTTCCGGATGGGAAAGACACCGATCTTTTTCAACAATCCCGTCGTCCACGGCAGTCGTCGGGATCCTGCTTTGCGATACAGTAGCATTATGAATCCTGCGGGTGCCGCGGCCACCGCAAGCACGACGTCGATAGCCGGCATCAACATCAGGATTGTGCTCTTCAGTATTTTCTTCATTCGGTGTGGCCCGCTATCCAGGGTGAGCTATTGTTTGGCACGCGAATCGAGCACTGGGTCGAAACGTGAATGACGACCCGACATCCAGACTCCTACGGCACGTTTCGCGGAAATTCTATCGAGCGTCGTCGCAACAACCAGGCAACCCATCAGCGCATAACCCACGTCAAGCAGATACGGTCGCTGCAACAGCAGCGCACCAACCCCGAACGATACAAGGTACTTCCGTCCAAACAGGGGTGCGAGGAACAACACGCCCAGCGCGAGATAATACGGCCAGCTGAGAAAAATACCCTGGAAAGCGAGCGGCGACAGCGGATTCTCTCCCATCAATGGAAACTTCTCTTTGCAGGTCAGGTAGTCGAAGCGACATGACGGATGTGCGCCGAACAAAACGGATTTCGGATTTTCGCTCAAGTGCTCAGCCGCATTCAACATACGCTGTGTCCGGTTATCGCCGGCAAGCCTGCCCGCTTCGGTAATCGTCACCCGGCCCAGGAGCCTTTTCTCGACGATATCGTAGCCGCCCAGATAACCGGCAACCAGGATCAGTGGCAGCAGCGTGGCCAAAATCCCGGCGAGATTCCGGACATTGAGGCGCTCGGCCAGGACATGGAAGAACACGTAAATCAGGTGCGCAAGGCTAAGGGTGACGAAACCCATCCCGAGCAAAATCCAGGTCACCCTGGAGTCCCTGCCTCGCAGAAAACGTAGTGCCGCTATCGAGCAGACCATGAAACTCAGCGCGCCCGCCTCGTCGTAAAGGCCGGACGGTCGGATGATGCTCCCCCACCACGAGTTGCTAAACGTGGTGTAGAAAAAGTAGTTCGGCCGGCCGTCGCTGTTCGCTATCTCGAACAGCGGCTGCACGCCGTTTAGTACCAGGACGAACCCGATGATCGCACCAACGAGAACCACCAGCATCAGTCCGGTCGCAATGTTGAGGAATGTGTTCAGTGCGCGATCGTCGGCAAGCTGAATCAGGAATAGCGAGAAGACCAGAAAAATTGGCGACAGAAAATATCGCAGATCCATCCAATACATCGCAGGGGCCAACGACAGCAAGAATGCCGCTGCGGCGATACCCAGGAACCAATGTCGTATCGGCAAGTCGCCAGCCCTGAACACCACGACCAGGGTAGCCAGAAACGCTGCCGCGAGGAAAATACCCCGAATACCGAGGTAGGGCAGAATAGGGCTAATCATCACGATGCCTAATACCATGATGACGGCGAGTATCCGTTGCTGCGATAACATCATTGGCCCTGCAGTGTGCCGGCGGACACATCGCACCTAGTTTCGGCGAGTGCCTGGTGGTAAACCGTCTCGTATTGCCGCGCGATAACCCTGGAATCGAAGCGCTGCTCGGCGTGCTCACGAGCTTTCTTGCACATCGCCGCATGGGCCTCGGCAGACTGATCGAGAACCCACCGAATACCGCGCGCAAGATCCGTCGGACTGAAGGGTTCTGCCTTGTAACCGTCGACCCCATGCTCGACGATGTCCCTGGGACCCGTCGCGTCGAAGCAAACCACCGGCGTCTCACAGGCCATCGCTTCGACCAGCGTCTTGCCAAATGCATCCATGCGCGACGGCGCCACGAACACATCTGCAGCACTGTAGGCACGACGCAGCGCGTCAATATCCGGCAGGAATCCGAGATGTGTCGACTGTATCCCGAGCGAGTCCGGCACGCTCGCACCGCTGCCGCCAAACAACAAGATCTGCAGATCGTCACGCTTGAGATTTTCGAGCGCCTCGAGGAAGAACTCGAACCCCTTGTAGAAATTTGCGGCATCCTGCGCGCCGACCAGCACGACTTTCTTCCCGTCCTGGAGGCCCAGAGCCTGCCGCGCCTCACTTTTGGGAAGCGGAGTGAACGAGCGGACGTCGACGTTATTGCTGATGGTTGCTACCTCGTAGTCCCGAAACAGAGTGGACTCCTTCGCGCACTCAGACAACCAGCGGCTAATACCGATAACGCGCATTCCGCGGGGCATCGATTTCTGCTTGTGTCGCAGAACGTGGCTCGTCAGGTCGCGTTCGTGCTTGCTTCGAAGCTGCGGACACCGACCACAGGCCCCGGTATATCGTTCGCAATCTATTGCGTAGTGGCAACCCCCGGTAAACGGCCACATATCTCGCAGCGTCCAGACGACGGGCCGTGTCACTTTATTGAGTGTCCCGATCCGAACGAGCCCGTTGATCCAGTGCAGGTGAATAACGTCTGCCGCCGCATAGGCCGGATGCCGCGTAATATCGATACCATCGAAACCGGTATTGAAAATCCGGTGGTGCCGCCGAGGATACGCACGGACCGGTGCCCGGCCGAGGCGTTTCGACACGGCAAATTTCAGCCGGCGCAATGGAGAATTTGCGAGCGAGATAACAGTTTCGTCGCCGTACGTCTCTTTGGCGTTTGACAAAATCACGGAATCCACACCGATCTCTCGAAGCGCCTTGTGCAGCCAGTACGCGCCGCGCGCTGCGCCGCCGTCCAGCTCGCCTGCGACCAGGTGAAGTACGTTCATGCGCCGTTGCTGGGGCGGTAGTCCGCGTAGGCCAGTCGCAGGCCTTGCTCCAGACCTACCCGGGGAAGCCAGCCCGTCGACCTGAGACGCTCGCTGTCCAGCAACTTGCGGGGCGCGCCGTCCGGACGATCCGTATCGAACTCGATACTGCCGTCGAAACCGACAACGCTTGCAACCGCCCTGGCCAGTTCGCCGATGCTGATGTCCTCACCGAAGCCGACGTTGATATGGCTGAGCATTGGCTCCGTGTGCTTTTCATACTCACTTTTGGACAGCCGCATGACATGGGTGCTGGCGGCCGCCATATCATCCACGTAAAGAAACTCGCGCCGCGGCGTTCCCGTTCCCCACACGACCACCTCTGACGAAGACGCCTCTTTGGCCTCATGAAACCTGCGGATCAGGGCGGGAATAACGTGGCTCAGTTGCGGATGATAGTTGTCGCCTGGCCCATACAGGTTTGTCGGCATCACACTGCGATAATCGATGTCGTGGCTCTGCCCGTACTGGCGGTTATAGCTTTCACACAGTTTGATTCCGGCGATTTTGGCAATCGCGTAGGGCTCGTTCGTGGGCTCCAGTCTGCCCGTCAACAAGGCATCCTCGCGCATTGGCTGCTCAGCCTGCTTCGGATAGATGCAGCTGGAACCAAGAAACAACAGCTTCCTGACACCGCTCCGGAACGCCGCATCGATGACGTTGGCCTCGATCATCAGGTTCTCGTAAATGAACTCGGCTGGCAGAGTGTTGTTGGCGTGAATACCGCCTACCTTGGCCGCCGCGAGATAGACCTCGTCGATGCGCTCGGTCGCGAAGAACTCGCGAACCGCTGCCTGGTTCGCTAGATCGAGCGCGGATCGCGACCGGGTAATAATGTTTTCTTCAGCTTGCCCC
This sequence comes from uncultured Woeseiaceae bacterium, assembly GCA_964440945.1. Lineage (GTDB taxonomy): Bacteria > Pseudomonadota > Gammaproteobacteria > Steroidobacterales > Woeseiaceae > UBA1847. Next base: position 4,818 of record CAYTTZ010000110.1, on the reverse strand, counting down.
CCGGCACTGAGTTGCCGGACGATCGCCGAGCCGACCATCCCCTGGTGGCCCGCGACAAAAATTCGCTTCGACTCCGGCTTCACACCTTACTCATGATGGCTGTATGTCGGGTAGCCATGTTTCCTGACCACTTCGTCGCGTTGCGCTGCCTTGAGATCCTCGCGAACCATCTCGGCGACCATCTCCTCGAATGTGATCGCCGGACTCCAGTTCAGTTTCGACCTCGCTTTGGATGCATCACCCAGCAAGGTCTCGACTTCGGCCGGCCTGAAGTAGCGCGGATCGACACGAACGATCTCCCGGCCCTCACAGGAACCGACCTCGTCCACGCCGTCGCCCTGCCACTTCATTTCCATGTCCAGTTCGCCCGCCGCCGCATTCACGAAATCCCTGACGCTGTGCTGGATGCCCGTGGCGATAACGAAATCCTCAGGCTCCTCCTGCTGCAGCATCAGCCATTGCATTTCGACATAGTCCTTCGCATGACCCCAGTCGCGACGGGCGTCGAGATTGCCGAGGTACACGCAGTCCTGCAAACCCAGCTTGATGCGTGCCAGCGCGCGCGTGATTTTGCGCGTCACGAACGTCTCGCCGCGCACCGGCGACTCGTGATTGAACAAGATGCCGTTACAGGCGTAAATGCCATAAGCTTCGCGATAGTTCACGGTAATCCAGTGCGCATACAGCTTGGCGACCGCGTACGGGCTGCGCGGGTAAAAACGCGTGGCTTCAGTCTGCGGCGTTTCCTGTACGAGACCGTACAGCTCGGATGTGGATGCCTGGTAAAAGCGGGACTTTTTCTCGAGCCCCAGGATACGAATGGCCTCGAGCAATCGCAGCGCTCCGAGCGCATCCGAATCGGCCGTGTATTCGGGCTCTTCGAAACTGACCGCCACGTGACTCTGCGCCGCGAGATTGTAGATCTCATCGGGTTGCACCTGCTGGATCACGCGAATCAGGCTGGTACTGTCCGTCATATCGCCATGATGCAATATGAAGCGCCGATCCTTGTCGTGCGGGTCCTGGTAAAGGTGATCAATGCGATCGGTATTGAATAACGATGTACGGCGCTTGATGCCGTGCACTTCGTAGCCTTTTCCGAGCAGAAATTCCGCCAGGTACGAGCCATCCTGCCCCGTCACGCCGGTGATCAGTGCTTTCTTCATTACAAACCTCTCGGTCGAGCCGGCCCAGTCACTGCCGGCGGCCGTCAATCACAGATTCCACGGTGGACCACATATCCTCGCTTACGTTTTTCAGGCGCTGCGAACTCTCTAACAGCCGTGCCGAAATTTCCTGGCTGGCCTCGGCATCGACGAGCCTGTCCAACATCGCATTAACGTGGTCCGCTTCGTCATCGAGCGACAATGCACCCTCCGGGAAACCGTAGTCCTTAAACAGCTCAGTATACTTGTGGCTCCACCCGGTCGCGACCGCCGGGACGCCCTGGCTCAGTGCGCTGACCAGCGCGTGAAAGCGGCTTGCCACCACGGCGCGGCTCGCGCCGAGTATGCCCTTGAGTCTTAGTGGATCGTCTTCCACCACGACAGGAATACCGCCACTCGCCGCCGAGATTTTCTGCGCGAGTCGCTCATCATCCGCGCCTTCGTGAACCAACAAATACGGCCGCGCATCCAGGCTGAGCAGATGCTTTGTACATGCCGTCATGAATTCGAGATATCGGCTACCCGACGTGTCGTCCGTCATGTCGATCATGCGGAGGTTCGGCACGAGCGCCACACCGAATTTTTCGGGATCGAAGCCGTCCGGAACAATGCCGTCAATCAGGTTCGTGAAATCGGGATATTGCCGGATAGTTTCCCGCTGCCCGGTGACCTCGGTCAGGTACCGGTACGAGACCGAGTCCCGAGGCATTACGAGGTCCGCGTTGTCGACCGCGCTGGCAATGGCTTTCCGAATGTTCGCATCGGTGAATGGACCGAATGCCTGTGGCATCAAAATAACTTTCGTGCCACGACGACGCCAGCGGCGCGCCGCGCGCGACAGCTCCTGTGAACTGCCACTTCCCCACTGATCGCTGTAGGCAAAACCGGCGGCATCGATCACGACATCGACTTCACTATCAAGAACCAGGCCATAACGTCGGCGCAGCCTTGTCGGGATCAGGGTCGCCAGATCGCCCCACTCGATACCGGCGCGATTCAGCGATGCTTTCGGGTGCAAGCCCAGCGCCATCATCTCGGCGAAAGGCTGAGAACCGTTTGGCGCGCTGGGCACCATCGTCAGCGTTGCGTCCGGTTGCGCCGCGCGAAGTCGGTTAACGATCGCAAGCAGCATCAATTGAGCACCCTTGTTGCGGAAACCGGCCTTGCGAATCTCAACGATCATTCGGGCGACATCTCGGTGACCAGCAGGTCACTCTGCTTCTTTTGCGAAAACGGCACGCCGCTTTCGGGATCGCCATAGCCGATTGAAATCAGCATGATGACTCGTTCATGCGGCGGCAGCTCCAGCAGCCCCCTGATGCGTTCCTCAGCACTTTCTATGTCCGGCCAGTTGATCGGACAGGTGGAGAGTCCCAGGGTCTCTGCAGCCAGCATAAGCTGCATCGAAGCCAGCGCGGCATCGATATAAATCAGGTGCCTGTCGCGCTCCAGCGGATAGGCCGACAGGTCGCCCACGACGACGATGATCGCCGGTAGCTGCTGGGCGAAGCCAGCCGTGCCGCCGGCACACTCCGCGATCCGGCTCGCCGACCCCGGCTTCGTTGACACGATGAAGCGGAACGGCTGGCGGTTGCAGGCCGATGGCGCCTGGACTGCCGCGTCGATCGCCTGACGGATCAGCTCGACCGGCACCGGTTTCTGCAGATACCAGCGCACCGAACGGCGCCTTTTGTACAGGGTGTGAAGATCGTCGAACGACAGCGCCGACACGGGGCTGTCCGAACGAGGATAGGGTTTGCTGCTGTGCTGCTGTGCCGGATGCGCCGCATCGACATCGCTGCCAAATGTGCGCCTGGCCGCTTCGATGACGGTCGTATCCGTGACAACGGAAAAGTACTCGCGGAGCACATCCCCGGCCCATTTCAGCTCCTCAGGCGAATGCTCTGCGGTGGCTCTCGCATGATTGAAAGCCTGCACCGTTTCCTGGATAAAGGCTTCCGCAAACACCGGTCGCCGCGGTTTCATGATCAGGCCTTTTTCCAGCCGGTGGATATTGCGGCGCAGCTGCGGCGAGCTTCGAAGGCTCGCTCTCAGGTCTTCGAAGTACTGCAGGCGACCCTTCAGTACCGCATGGTGCTCGCCGTAGAAGCGCTGCGAAAACAACCAGAAGTACAGGCTGGCAAAAAATCCGTTGATCGAAAATAGCCGCAGTGACGCCAATCTCACTTTCTGACGCCAGTCGAGAATTCGCTCCTTCACACCGGGCGGCAAGCGGGTAATTATTGATCGAATCATTGCGGATTATCGCGAGGAGAAGAGCTTTATCGGGTAACGCACCGGCGCCAGCAGCGCGTTAAGCATCAGCCAGAATACCGGTCGGGTTCGAGGATACAGGAACACGGCAAAGAATGACGCTACCGAATATGAAACCAGTGTGGCCCAGGCCGCTCCCTGTCCGCCGTAAACCGGGATCAAAACGTAATTCAGCGCGACGTTTGAAAATGCGCCCAGACCTTGCGTGAGCAACGAGAAATACAGGGCGTTCTCTATCAGGATCCAGCGTGATAACGCTGCACGCATGAAAATGAACACCGACGCCCAAGTGTGTATGACCAGGATTTCAGCACTCCCCGCGTAATCAGCGCCAAATATCCACGGTATCAGCCATGGCGCCAACAATGTAACGAGTATCGCAATAGCCATGCCGAGTACCGCAAGGCTGTCGAACAACTGTTGCAGGCGGTGCGTGAACGACGCCTCGTCGGATTGCCGCAGCTCGATCAGCTTCGGAAAAACCGAAGCCACGATTGCGCCAGGGATAAAGTACCAAACTTCCGAGAGACGGGCGGCCACCGCGTAGACGCCGACCTCGCTCGATTCGGCGAGCCAGCGCAACATGACCTGGTCAATCTTGAGATAGATAACGGCGAAGAATGAGGCCAGGTAGATAACCCAGCCCTGCTTCAATAATTCCCGCGCATGCTGTCCGTCGAAGCGCCATGCAGATAGCCGGATATTGGCCTTGGCACGAAAGAGCAACAACAGGACGATTGCCGCGACGATCGCCTGCAGCAAGTACGGAATAGCGAACATGCCGACATCCGCGCCCCGGAATACGAATAGCAGCGTGAGGCCAACGAACGCCAGCTGTGCCGAGAGCCTCGCAATCGAAACATACCGTGCCTGTACCAAGGCATTGAACCAGTAGTCAACGACATCGATCGGCGTGAACAGCAGCGCCGCGCCAGCGATAGCAATCAACGAAAAGCGAACGGTGTCAGTGCCCTCATAGGCAGCGGAGTAGAGCAGTAGCAGCAGGTAGCCTGCCAGCACGCCGAAAAACTTCAGAATAGCCGTCGTACCGAGCGTCTCGCCTCGCAGGGCCGGCTTCTTGACCAGTTCGCGAACCACCAGCCCATGCAGACCCAGGTGGCCCGATATACCGAACAGCGCCACCAGAGACGTCGCGTAAGCAAGCGTACCGAAGTGATCCGGACCCAGATAGCGAGCCACCAGCACCGTAGCCACAAAGCCCAGCCCGAGAGACACGGCTTTTTCAGAAACGATCCACCCGATGTTGTGGATATAAGGCAGGTACCTTCGGTAGGTGTTGGCAAACATCAAAGCTTGTCCTCGATAAGCGCCGGCATATTCTACCCACAAAAAAAAACGGCGGGGCCGAAGCCCCGCC
>CAYTTZ010000109.1:0-10451 GCA_964440945.1 uncultured Woeseiaceae bacterium | reverse complement strand
AGATTTGTAGCATCATCGCGTGTTGTAGCAACCAACACATCTGCAGGCCTGTTGAGCCGCAGCCTAGGCGTATTCGGTTACAGCAGCCGGGCACTCGATCTGGTCTGGACAACAAGCCGGCCACTCACCGTCGCCCTGGCGCTGCTGACGCTTGCCGCCGGTATCTTGCCTGCCGCAATCGCCTACATCGGGCAGCTCATCGTCGATGGGGTCGTTGCTGCGACACAGTCCGATAATCCGGATACGCGGGGCGTGCTGAAACTGGTTGCGCTGGAAGCACTCGTCGTGACAGCAGTCGCTGCCGCGCAGCGCGGCATCTCGGCCAGCCAATCCCTTTTGCGCGCTCTGCTCGGTCAGCGGGTCAATGTCATGATCCTGGAAAAAGCGATGACACTCGAGCTCGCGCATTTCGAAGACTCCGAGTTTTACGACAAGCTTACACAGGCACGCCGCGAGGCATCGAGTCGGCCGCTAAGCCTGGTGACCCGAACGTTCGGTGTCGTGCAGAACGGGATATCGCTGACCAGCTATGCAGTACTTTTGTTCGCGTTTTCGCCCTGGGCCGTTGCAATATTGATCGGCGCGGGATTACCGTCATTCTTTGCCGAAGCCAAGTTTTCCGGAGACGCGTTTCGCCTGTTTCGCTGGCGTTCGCCGGAAACACGCATGCAGATGTACCTCGAGACAGTTATCGCCCGGGAGGACGGCGTGAAAGAGGTCAAGCTGTTTCAGCTGGGCCCGCGACTGCTGCAGCGTTACAGGGATATATTCAAGAAGCTGTTCGTCGAGGACCGGCGACTGACGCTGCGACGCGATGGGTGGGGCTTCGTGCTTGGGCTGATATCGACAGCCGCGCTCTATGGGGCCTATGCATGGATCGTCATTACGACCATCGCTGGCGCTATTACCCTCGGCGCAATGACGATGTACCTCGTACTATTCCGCCAGGGCCAATCAGCAGTCGCGGCGATCCTGACATCGATAAGCGGCATGTATGAAGACAACCTCTACTTGTCAAACCTGTACGAGTATCTCGAGCAACCTGTACCGGCCCGGCGCGGTGAAGCAGTCCAAGGCCCCCATCCTGAACAGGGCCTCGAATTTCAGAACGTATCGTTCAGTTACCCTGGCGCCGCGAAACCGGCACTCAGCAATATCAGTCTGCAGGTCCGTCCGGGCGAGAGCCTCGCGTTGGTGGGAGAAAACGGCTCGGGCAAGACCACCCTGATAAAACTGCTGACACGCCTCTACGAACCCACGGAAGGCCGGATTCTCCTGGACGGGCTCGATCTGCAAGAGTGGGATGTCGAATCTCTGCGGCGTCGAATTGGCGTCATTTTTCAGGACTTCGGCCGGTACCAGTTTTCGGTCGGTGAGAATATTGGAGCGGGCGACGTGCGCCACATTGATGATGAGCACCGCTGGAAGGAAGCCGCCACGACCGGCATGGCTGCGCCCTTTATCGACGACATGCCGGAGGGTTACCAGACACAACTGGGACGCTGGTTTAAAGACGGCCGCGAGTTGTCGGGCGGCCAGTGGCAAAAGATCGCCTTGTCGCGAGCGTTCATGCGGACCGAAGCCGACATCCTGGTGCTCGATGAACCGACAGCCGCCATGGATGCGTCTTCGGAAGCGGCAGTATTCGAGCACTTTCGCACAGCAAGCAGTAACAAGATGACCATATTGATCTCACACCGTTTTTCGACGGTGCGAGCGGCTGCGCAGATTATCGTAATACACGACGGCAAAATCCTGGAACGCGGCACCCACGAAGAACTGGTAGCGCAGGACGGCCAATACGCGCATCTGTTTCACCTGCAGGCGCGCGGCTACCAGTAACTCAAGTTCAGCTAGGCCCGCTTTGATGATCCGGAAAGAAACGGCATGCCCGCCTTGACAAGGAATTTTGCCTCAAACTCCGCCGCGGGAACCGGCTTACTGATGAGGAAGCCCTGGATTTCATCGCAATCGTGTGCCCTCAGGAAGTCGACCTGCTCGGTATTCTCGACGCCCTCCGCAATTACGGTTAGCCCCAGTTGGCGCGACATGGCAAGAATTGCGGCACAGATGGCCGCGCCATGATCGCTTTGCTCAATATCGACGACAAATGAACGATCGATCTTTAGAGCGTCGATTGGAAAGCGCCGTAGATAACTGAGCGAAGAGTAGCCGGTACCGAAGTCATCCATTGCAAGGGTAATCCCCGTGCTCTTGAGATATTCCAGCGTCGCTATTGTGCGGTCAACGTCGCGCATCAGGATGCTCTCGGTGAGCTCGAGTTGCAGCAGACTGGGTTTTGCACCGGCCTCGAACAACGCTTTCATCACCGTATCCTGCAAGTTACTCTGGTAAAACTGCTGACTTGAGACGTTCACTGCGATGCGAGTCGAAATCCCGGTCTTAAGCTGCCAGTCTCGCGCCTGCATACAGGCTGTCCGCAGCACCCAGTCGCCAAGCGGTACGATCTGCCCGGATTTTTCCGCCATTGGTATGAAGAGCGACGGCGGCACATATTCTCCCTCGTCATTGCGCCAGCGCGCGAGCGCTTCTGCGCCGACAAGACACCCGCTTTTAAGGTTGATCTTCGGTTGGTAGTACAGCTCAAGATCACCGTTCTCCAGGGCCCTGCGAAGATCGTTTTCAAGGGCCAGTCCGTGCAGTGATCGAATGGCAAGCGTTCCGGAGTAAAAGCGCACGCTATCCCTGCCGGCGTCTTTCGCCTGATACATGGCGACATCGGCGTTCTTGAGTAGATCTTCGACGTTGTCCGCGTCATCGGGGTAGACAGAGATGCCGATGCTTGGCGTAACCACGAACTCATGACCATGATGAATGACAGGTTGACGGAGCTGTTCGCCGATTCTCTGGGCTATAGCAGACAACACGTCGTCGCCATCAAAACCGCTTATCGCACAGGCAAACTCATCACCGCCGAGTCGGGCAACACCGACTGGCTTGTCGCCACTCAGGCCATCCGCATCTCCGCTCCGAACGGTCCCTGAAAGGCGTTCCGCTATCGCTTTTATAACACCATCACCCACAGTGTGACCCAGGGTGTCATTGATGCGCTTGAAATTGTCCAGGTCGACGTACAGCACCGCGACCTTCTCCCTGTTCTCCTTCGCCTCATCAATCATTCCGCCCAATTGCAGGCGAAACGACTGACGATTCGGCAAGCCTGTCAGGGTGTCAAAGAAGGCGAGCCGGCGAATGCGTTTCTCCGCGAGTTTGCGGGCTGTAATTTCCGAGACCAGCACCAGTATGCGGCCCTCGACGTACGGCACAAAGCGCCCTTCATAATAGCTCGGATCATCATTACCATGGTCGATCGCAAATTCGATACGCGCCGACCGACCCTTGGCATCAACGAAGCGACGCGCTTCTCTCCACGCCTTGGCGACATTGTTCGGCAAAAAGTCGTTCAAGTCGCTAATCTTCTTGCCCGGCTTCGCAAGTGGGTGATCGAATTTTCCGGAAATGAAGTCGGCGACTTTGCCGTCGTTTTCGAGCACGACGAAAGTATCCGGAATCGCGTTCAGCAATACCTTGTTCTTCGCCTCGACTCGGCGCATGTCGCGATAGTCTTTGCTGGCGCGCAGAATGTACTGCACGCGATGGCTAAAGATGGGCCAGTTAATCGGCTTCGCAATGAAATCGGTCGCCCCGGCCTGGTACGCTTCCTCAACCGCCTCGATATCATCTCGACCGGTTACCATTACGATCGGCACGCTCTGCCCTCCCGGCAAGCGCCTGATCTGGGCGCAGGCGGAGAACCCGTCCTGAATCGGCATCTCTACATCAAGCAGCACCATAACTGGCTCATGCTCGGCGAAAGCAATGCAGGCTAACGCGCCATTCTCGACATCGACAACGTCGAAGCCGCCTTTGACCAGCGAGGCCTTCATCACAGTTCGGATCGTTGGATCATCGTCGGCGATGACCACCAGTTCCCGCTTTTTGCAAGGCTCGCTCATGCCGCAGCCTCCGTCTTATTAGCGACAAGCTCGTCGACAGCTATCTGATATTCGTTCCAGGCCGGATCCAGATTCTCGAGGATGGCGGAAATATCACCGTTTCGTCCGTTGTGCTCCATCGAGCGACAGAGAGCCGCAAGACGTTGAGCACCGACATTGGCACTCGAAGATTTCAGTGAGTGTGCCGCTCTGACGGCAGCGTCCAGGTCGTCTCCCCTTGCCGCTTCCATCAGTTCGAGCATCAGCACTTCAGCGTTCTCACAGTAGGTATCGATGATATTGTTCAGTAACTCACCATTCTGGTTCGGGTCCAGATCGTTGATCTGGTCGAGCGAAGTCCTGTCGATGGCAGGCTCCTTTGTCACGGCAGCCGTTTCTGCCCGTGCGGCAGGTGCTTGCTTCGCTTGCGGCGCCTTACTGCTGACCAATCCGGACTTGCCGGTTACGCGTCGCAGCGCTTCAATAAGATCTGCCTTGCGGAACGGTTTGCTAATAAAATCGTCCATTCCGGCATCGAGGCACTTTTGCCGATCCTCGGCGAGGGCATTGGCAGTCAGCGCGACGATGGGCAACCGCGGCACCCCAGTCTTCGCTTCGCGCGTCCGTTGAATGCGAGAAGCAGAGTAGCCATCCATGATCGGCATCTGGCAGTCCATAAACACGATGTCTGGTCGCTGCTTGACGATGCTCTCCAGAGCTTCCTGACCGTTTGTTGCCTCAACCACTTCACAACCAACACCGGACAGCATGAGCCTCGCAACCTGCATGTTGACCGGGATGTCCTCGACCAGCAAAGCCTGCAGGCCGAATGAAACATCTTCAGCCAGCTCTTCGGCCAAGGGTGCCGTGGACTCGAATTTCTCGACTCGGCCTTCCTGAAGCACGGTTATCAGCGAATTGTGAAGAACGGCGCGACGCACCGGTTTTGGCAGGTACAGGTCAACACATTTTGCCTCCGGACGGTCCGGCACAGACTCGGAATCTGCGGAACTCAGCATCAGCAGCCCGGGCTGCCCAAACTCTGGTCGAGATCGTATAGTCGCCGCCAATTCCATGCCGTCGGTTTCCGGCATATAGAAGTCAAGCAGAACCAGGTCGAACTTTTCGCCGCGCTTCGTTGCCGCCTCCAGCATGGCGACTGCTGCTCGCGCGCTCTCAGCGGTCGAAACTTCTGCCTGCCAGGCCGAGAGTTGTTGGCTGAATACATCACGGTTGATCTCATTGTCATCAACCACCAGCACGCGAATTCCGATTAACGGATCCAGAGAGAAGCCCGCAAGAGCGGGCTCCTGCCGTGCCGCAATCAACGGAATACTGAAACTGAATGTGGAGCCTTGACCAACAACGCTCTCAACCCATATTCGGCCACCCATGAGTTCAACCAGCTGCTTCGATATGGCGAGTCCCAAACCGGTACCGCCGTATTCCCGGGTAGTTGAAACGTCAGCCTGTGCGAAACTGTCGAAGACCAGGTCAAGTTGGTCGGACTTGATACCGATGCCGGTATCCTGCACATAGAAGTGCAGTTCTTTCATGCCAGGCTCGGATTCGCGCTGAGTGAGGCCGACAATAATATCGCCTTCACTCGTGAATTTGATCGCGTTGCCTACCAGGTTCATTAACACCTGCCTCAGCCGGATCGCATCGCCGTGAACGAAGGCTGTTACATCCGGATCGATCACGCCAATCAGGCCAACGCCTCGCTGCTGAGCACGTGAATAAAGCAGGTCAACAATTCCTTCGACGGTATCGCAGACATCAAAATCCGATTCCTCGAGCGTCAGTTTCCCGGCTTCGACCTTGGAAAAATCGAGGATATCGTTGATGACGGCGAGCAACGACTCACCGGAATGCTGGATAGTCTCGGCAAATTTTCGCTTGCTGCCGGTCAGATCCGACGACATGAGAAGCTCGGTCATTCCAAGGACGCCATTCATCGGCGTTCGGATCTCGTGGCTCATGCGGGCAAGAAAGTCACTCTTGGCGCTACTCGCCAGCTCCGCCGCTTCCTTGGCTCTTAGTGTTTCATCAAATGCGTCGGATAATTCCTGGTTGGCGAAGGCGAGCTTTTCGTCGCGCAGGTTGATTTGCTTGAGCATGTCGTTAAAGCCGACCATCAAGGCGCCTATTTCATCGCCCGACTTCGGCTCAGCCCTGAGAGAGTAGTCCTGATCATTCGTGACACGTTTCATCAGGCCGGACAGGTTTTGGATCGGGAAAGACACTGCGGACTGCAATCGAGACGACAGGACATAAGCAACCATCACAGCCAGCAACATTACGATCGCTGCTACGGCCGCAATCCGCTGCAACGTAGTGACAAACGAATTCAGGGAAGTCCGCAAATGCAAATAGCCGATGGCCTCGTCGTCGAAGGTGATCGGGTGAACCGCGTCAACAAATTTCAGGCCGCTGAAGCGTTGCTGCGAACTGTTGTTCGCGATCGCAGCGTCCACAAGTTCGCGCGCGACCGCAGGTACCTGAGTTTCTGCGGTGTCTGCGTCTATTTCAGCGTGATACGTCGAAAATAGTTCACCATCCGTCAGGAATACGGTCGCGGAAACTACGGCTTGGTTGGCACTGAGTGAACCAAGCACCTGGCCCGCAAGTTCCGGGTCCTCGAACGTGATTGCGGCCGTACTGTTGGTACCTATGACGCCACTCAGGGTAGCAATCTGGTTGAGGGTCGCTTTGCGAAAACTGAAAGCTTCCGAAGCGCCAAAGAGCAGGGATGCAAATAGAACAGCCAGCAGCGTCGCGCCATGCATGATCAACATGAGCTTCTTGGTTATCGGTAAGTCGCTGAAGACGAATTTGGTCATCATTCAGGACCCCGATCCGCCAACCGTGGCGGCCAGTTGTAGCAGCTGAGCGCTAATGCGTAGACCGGTATTCTTACTCGCATCCAGGTCGATAGAGAAGCTCACCTTGTTGCGGCGAATCGTCATAGTGACGATGCTTCCGTCGCCACCAAACTCGCCGGCCTCGCCGAATGTAAGCACCGGCTGCCCCGTCACGGACTCGATCCAGACATCCGCACTCTGTTTGTCATCGTCGCCCAGATAAAGGACGTCACAAGTAGACGCCACAGTCGCTGGGTCCGGTGCCGCCACCACAGACATCGGGCGACCGTGAATTGACCGATCACTTAGCTTCTCAAAGGCCTGTAGAACCATCGGGTCGCCGAGTACACAGAAACGCAGCGGTTTGTCACCCGTCGCGAACCGCGAATCCGGCCACGAGACGAACTTGGCGATTTTGTGCGCTATCGCCGCTTTAACGGAAATTTCTGCCGCCGAATCTTCGGCAACAGTATTCCCCCACGCCAGCATGAGCATTACTGCCAGCAGGGTCGGGAAACTGTTTGAATTCCGTCGTAGCATAGTTGCGAGTCTTTATTCCGTATGAATCGGCGTACGGCTACTGAAACTGCCAGCGCAGCTCGATGTAGCCCGATGCTTCGATTTGCACCGGCGCCAGATCACCCAACTCGGAAATGAACTCGGAGTGCTCTCCTGCGAACAGGTTCTTGCCCACCGCGGCGACACTCAACGATGGCATCGGCGACCACGCGAAACGCGTATCAACGGCCGCATAGGCGTCGATCTTCTGCCCCTCCAATTTGTCGACCCAGCGAACCCAAAGGTCGAATTCGAGACTCTCGCTGATATCCGTGGCCGAACGCAGTACGACCTGGTGACCGGGACTATCTTCGACGATCCCGAAATTAGTCCCGTCACCGCTGCCCACATCGCCTTTTTCCTCAATGAAGGTATAGCTGCCGTGTACCCGCCATCGCTCTGAAATATTCTTGGATACCCATAGTTCGACACCGTAAGTCTGGATCTCACTGTTATTTGCCAGAACCAGCGGAATCTCGATATAGGGCGAACTCGCCAGGCAGGTCGGGTCGACCATGAGCATAATGCCGCTCGGCATGCAGATCGGCGCACCTTGTACCAGGTCGCGAAGATTGGTGAAGTCGTTATAGAAAAACGCCGCATCGAACTCGAAGCCACGATCGCGCATGCGGTAGCCAACCTCGTAGGCCGTCACATCTTCGGAGCGCATATTGGGATTGCCATTGAGTGCTACGACGGCAGGCACCGGTAGCGGAAATTCAGGTGAGCCCGGTGGCAATACTGCGCCTACAACGCGGCCGCCTTGTTCACCGCGAGAAGGCGTTCGTACTGCATTTGAAACCGCGGCCCAGACGGTCCTGTTCTCTCCGACAGGAATAGAAATGCGCGCACTGGGCGAAATCTCAAGCGTCTCATCGCTGAATTCACTATTTTCGAACTTGCTGCCAACCATGATGCGAACCTTGTCATCGAAGATCGAAAACTCGTCCTGGACAAAGGCGCTTATTCGTTGCCGGCTTGCACTTTCAGGAAGGATTGAGATTTCAAAAGTACTGGTTGTCACATCCTTGCTGTTGCGATAACTGACACCCCACATGAAGTCATGTTTGGCACCAATATTGAACCCGTGCTGGATATCGAGGTCGAAGGATTCGACATCCTCGTCGTAGGTATATACTTCGCGCTCGTGCTTATCGAAGTAGGCTTGAATCGCAAGGTCCGAACCTTCTGAAAGATCCAGTTGCCAGCTGGCGGTAAGGAAAGCTCCGGTAGTTTCCGTTACTGCATCGATAATGGACTGGTACGGCGGCGCGAGCGTACGGGTGATTCGATAGTCGCCGGACTTACCCGAATAGGCCTGAAAACTCAGCGTAAATGCATTTTTTTCGTTCCGGTCCCAGTCGAATCGACCACCGACACGAGCCATTTCGGTGTAGTCCTCGACATCCTCGCCCATTAGGTTGACGTTGCCATCACGGTCCGTGAACTTGCCGAAGACCCGAAACGCGCCGTCACCAACTTCGCCTCCGTATCGAACGATGGTCTCATAGCCATCCATACCGCCCAGAACCCCCACATTGGCCCCTTGCGTATCCGCCGCATGCTTGGTGATAATATTGACCACGCCGTTTACAGCATTTGAGCCCCACATCGTTGCACCAGGTCCCCGAATAACCTCGATACGTTCGATAGCAGCCATGTCTGTGTCCTGAGCGTCCCACTGAACACCCGATAGCATCGGGTTGTAGAGCGATCTACCATCCATCAGAACCAGAAGTTTGTTCGCGAAGCGGCCGTTTGCGCCACGCGATGTGACAGCCCACTTGTTGCCGTCAATTTGCGCGACCTGCATTCCGGGTACCATACGCAACAGCTCAGGTATTGAACGAGCCCCTGATCGACGAATATCCGATTGTGAAATGACGTGCACGGCGGCTGGCGCACTGCCGAGGTTCTCAGCTTTCCTTGATAAGCTGGTTATCTCGGTGCTCAACAACTCGTCGAGGCTGAGGTCCGCGAGATCGGCACCATCGTGGCCATCGGCTTGCGCCGACGAAAAGATCAGCAAGGAAAGGATTACCGGTACGAAAGCTGTTGCCAGCCAACGTATCAGCGACGTTTTTCGGGGGATCCTGCACATCATGGGAATTCTCCTGAGAACCCGTTTCATGTACTGGGCACGGCTGACTTAGCTGTGCTCGGTACTTTAATAGAGTGTTTAGTAATCAATGTGTCAGTCGTCCCGCGAGTGACCTAACGCGCTCTTTCTGGCGCTCGCCAATCGAAGCCATGCTCTGGATATCTGCCGCACTTATGCCAAGCGCCTCTGCCCAGGGCTGGAGGCTCTGCTGGCGCTCCTCGGGAAGTTCGGCGTTCTGTACGGCTATCACACCCGCGTTGACGACCAGGCCAAGGCGGTGCTCACACTGTGCGTCCGGGAAGGCCCGGTTGTGGTACGCGGCGATCATGGGCGCGGGTAGCGACCAGAGCCGCGAGAGTTCGGCCGTCATGATCTTGTGATCGGTTTTGAACTCACCCTGAAACCAACGCGTGAGGCTGCCGGGCTCAACTTGCTCGTCGTTGTGCATTAGCACCTGGCAACTACGGTCCGCCTCAATGTGCGTGAGCGCCATCAAACCCAGGTTATGGCAGAGACCTGCCGAGTAGGCCAGATCACGTTCAGCGGCCTCAAATGCGTCATCTGCCGCCGCAATCTTCTTGCAGCATTCGGCCGTCATCAAAGAGGTAAGCCAGAAACGCTCGACATCGAACGCGGGGCATTTCTTGCTACTAAAAGAATGCTGAATCGCCATGGCGAGAACCAGCGATCGAACCGTATCGACACCGAGTACACGGGAAATCGCCTGCTCCATATCGCTAACAGGCTCTGCAAGTCCAAAGTAAGCCGAATTCGCGAGACCGAGCAGCTTGGCACAAATACCAGCGTCGCCCTCGACAACCGATGCCACCTTCTCGGCATCGATGAACTCGTCACCGAAGCAGGTCAGGATCTCCTGCGCGGTTGCTGGCAATGGCGGTAATGCCATTATCGACTTTGCCAGGTTTGTGGCCGTATCTGACGTTTCTGTTACAGCAGTCATTAGTTTCCCTC
>CAYTTZ010000108.1:0-10467 GCA_964440945.1 uncultured Woeseiaceae bacterium | reverse complement strand
GTTTTGGTCTATCAATAAAACAAAAAAACTAACGATTGCTTGGGGGTCGAAAAATGAAAAAACTAAGCGAGCTTTTGCTCCTTATCGTCATGTCGCTGATGTTCAGCGTGGTGCTTGCTGATCATGATTCAGACGATGACTCGTCAGATGATGATTCCAGGGATAAGCCGCGCCGAGGACTGAACCCGGACGCCGCCGCGGAACTTCAGGACGCTGGCGTTAATAAGTACTTAAATATGTTCGTGCCGAGCGGTTCGGAGGACGTTGGCGACGGCTGGACCAAGCATACGTTCAACCCAGATGGGGGCAACGGACCGATCTGCATTGCAGGCACGCCGTATTCCGTTTTCACACGTGCAGGTAAAAGGAACAAATTGCTCATTTTCGAACAGGGTGGTGGCGCCTGCTGGCAGGACTTTTACAACTGTAACGTTCTCTCGGAAGTGCAGGAACCGCCTACGGCTCGCGTCGGTATCTGGGATTTCGATTCGAAGGATAATCCCTTCAAGGACTATTCGATCGTTTACATGCCCTACTGCGATGGCTCGGTCTTCACAGGCGACAACGATGTTTTTGATCCGGCATTCGGCGCTGCGATCGGCGTTCCATCAGCTGTCGTTCGCTTTCACCGCGGTTTGCGCAATCAGTCCGCCGGTATGGATGTGGCAAAAGCAGTATTCCCACATGCACGTAAAATTACCGTTGCGGGCTCTAGCGCAGGCGGTGTAGGTGCCGTCGGCTTCGCACCGTTTCTTGTTCGTTCAATTTATGGCAATAACATCAAGCTCACAGTTTTTAACGACGCTGGACCGATCACGACCAATCAAGCTGCCGTGGATGGAATTAGGGCGCGCCGCGATGACTGGCAGGTCGGGCAGTTCTACCCTGCCAGCTGTGACGAGTGCGGTGACGAAGTAGGCGATGAAAGCACCGCCATCATCAAGTGGCGTCTGGCAAATGACTCGACAATTCGCGAGGCATTCTACGAGACCGATGCCGATTTAACGAATCGGTTCTTCCTGGATCTGCTGTCCGATCCGGCGGGTTTTCGGGACCTGATCGTGTCTGAGCACGGTTTGATTAATACGCTGTTTCCAAAACGCTACAAGCGATTCATCGTTGCCGGGGATACATCGCACACGGCGCTCCAAAGTCCGCTGTTTTACCTCCAGGACGCAAATGGCACGCTGCTGAATGACTGGACCAAGGCGTTCCTGAAGGGCAAGAAGAAGAAATGGGTCGATATCGTTGAGGATCCGGTTGGTCCCTAGAGACCTAAGGCAAGAAGAGAATCAATCAGAAAGAAACCCCGCTTCTGCGGGGTTTTCTTTTTTCAGCCAGGCGTAACGCGCACTCTTCGTACAGCTCACGACATCACGCCTGGTCCTCTCGAAGCAGGAGATACGCCGCTTGCACAGCCTCAACACCGTACTCCCGCTCCAGTCGACGAATGGCAAAGTGACCCCGGGCCATGTCCTGGAAGTGCGATATGAAGATCGTATTAACGAGGCCACCACCGACAGCACCGATGATCGGGATCGTCTGCGCCATCGCTTTCTGCGTAACGACAACGCCGAAGCGGCTCGCGAGCGATGAAATCAGGCGCACCAGCGCCGGTGCACTGGCACTGCCCATACCATGGGCCGCGGCGTACTGCAGCGCATCGGTAACGGCCTTGCTCAGAGCAACACGCACACCGTAGTAAGACGTCTCCGCCGCATCGTCTTTATCCGACGTCCGACTGCCTAGCGCAAACACCTGCATGCAGTTGATCAGTGTTTCCGGGTCCTGCGGGGACTCCCCCTCGGCGCGGGCGATGTCGGCGATCGAGCGAAACATGATCCCGGTTGTCACCGGCAGTTCGACGAGAAGCATTTCAATACCAAAGAAGCCCGCGACCGCGCCGGTCGTCATTGCGGCAGCCGTATGCAGGCGGGGGCTGGCTTTCGTCTGCGCCTCATCCTTGATACTGCGCATCGAACTCTGCACGACGAATTCCAGTGCCTTGTGACTGGATTTACTGACCGCCTCAACAACCGCCGAGGGTGCTCGCTTGCCCAGCTCACGGGTCACCGCTTCCACGGGCATACCAACCGCGGAACTTATGCGTATCGCGAGCGACGGGTTCTCCAATTGTCTATAGGCTTCGCCGAGCGTCGCCCTGTCCTCGGGATTCATCAGGCATCCCCTACTCTCGTCTACCGGTCGCCAGTTTATCTGCTTCGGGCAATTCGTGCCCCCTCAGGAGAACATCGGGAATTCATCGGACAATCCGTATTGTCATCTGCGCGGGAAGGCGTAGCTTCATTATTGCCGCAAAAAAATGCTGCCTGGAGGAAAATGCGATGAAAACCACACGAAATCTGTCGTTTGCTGCACTGGCCGCCCTGCTGGCAGCCGGCTGCGGCGCGACACACCATGCTGCCGAGGTACGTGAGGCCGACGATATCGACCGGGTTACCGTTGGCACCGTACAGAAGGAAATCCGCCTCGGCATGTCAGCAGCCGACGTCGCAACCGTTCTTGGCTCTCCGAATATCGTCACGACCGATGACCAGCGCCAGGAAACCTGGATTTACGACAAGATATCAAGCGATGTCACCTATTCGAAAAGCAGCGGCACGGTCGTCGGTCTGCTCTTCGGCGGTTCGGGCGGAGGCGCCGGAGTCGGATCTTCCAGCGCCGGGTCAAGTTCCAGCTCACAACGAACGTTGACAGTCGTCATCAAGTTCGATGGTGACAATACGGTGCGGGACTTCTCCTACCATACGTCGAGGTTCTAATGAGCCGCTTGGTATCCTCGCTGCTGCTGATCGCCATACTCAGCGGTTGTGCGGCGTCGATTCCGGAAGCCGCGCTGCGGCTGCCGGAGAGCACGCTCGAGGTGCGCTCGATGCAAACACGGACGCTGGCCGCGCCATCTGAGATCGACATTCTCACAGCGACGATCGCTGTACTCCAGGATATGGAGTTCAACATTGAGCGCATCGAGAAACCGCTAGGAGTAGTGACGGCGTCAAAAGTCACCGACGCGGACTCTAGATCTGAAAAGTCCGGGCTGTTTGTGCTGGACCTGCTTTGCGCTATTGGCGGCGGCAGCGACTGCGACGCTATGTCTACGGCGCAGGACGACCAGCACATCACCCTGACGATGGTCGTACTGCCGAGCCTTGCCCGGAGCGGAGAGTACTCGGTGCGCATAACCGTTCAGCGTGTCATTTACGACAAAATGGATCGTGTAAAGGTCCTCGAGCGTATTGAAGACGCCCCAACCTATCAGGCAATTTTCGACAATCTGCGCAAGTCCCTCTTCATACAGGTAGGTGCCAAATGAGCAGGTCATTCGTTCTGGTTTCACTATTGAGTCTGTGCATGCTGGCCGGATGCGCGACAACGCCTGCCAATGTTGCCGGCGCCGGCACGCAGCTCGAAACTCGCCAGATCCAGACGCGTGAGTACGACACGCTGGACAAGGCAATGACTATGCGATCGGTCATCGCGACGCTTCAGGACCTGGGCTTTACAATCGACCAGGCGGATGCCGAACTCGGCACAGTCACAGCGACACGCCTGCACGAATATACGATGCGCATGACGGTAACCGTAGTTGAGAAAGAGGGTAGCCGCATTTCCGTGCGTACCAACGCACGAATCGGCGAGAACAGCGTCACTGACGCCAACACCTACCAGGACTTCTTCGTCGCCCTCAACAAAGCGATGTTCCTCACATTGCACAAAGTCGATTAGCGAGTGCCCGGCCGCATAGCGACGGTCGAAGCAATTGCGACGCCCTCGCAAACGCCTGAATGCGGCGCAAAAAAATACCCGCACCGAGGTGCGGGTATCTTCATTTTGCTCTCAGGTCGAGTTTTGACTAGAAGTCGTACTTGACCCGTGCGTACCAGAAGCCGCCGTTGAAGCCGAATGGCGAGAATTGGCTGTACTTGTTGCCAACGCCAGAGGCTGCACCCGGGTTGTCTTCAGGCGTCTGGTCGAACACATTTTGTGCGCCCAGAACCACGCTCAACTCGTCGGTGAAATGGTAGCCACCCTCGAGGTCGACAAGGAACTCACCGCCGTAGTCATTGCCGTCCTCTGAATCAAACCAGTCGTCGTAATAGCTGATTCGACCGAGGAAACGCCAGGCGCCATTGAGGTGGTTTCCCGTCACCGAGTAGCGAATATCCGGCAGGCCGTCCTGCAACTCACGAATTCGTGTGGCATCCAGCGTATCGGAATTGAACTCGGTTACGTCCGTGCTGGTGTAGTTGAACGCCAGTGACCAGTCCGTCGTACCACCGGCCATATCCGTGGCCGTGGTTGCGACGATATCAACACCGGATGTTTCCGTGTCGAAGTCGTTGGTGAAGAAACGGAAGTTCTGCAGGTTACCGGCACTGGTTACGCCTTCGCCGATCAAGTCATCGATCTCATCCTGCGTCAGCGAGAAGTTCTGCGAAACCGTAATACGATCAGTCATATCGATGTTGAAGTAGTCAGCGGTGACGCTAACTGGACCGACGTCGAAGATTGCACCAACAGAAAGGTTGATGGAATTCTCCGGCGCCAGCGCCTCACCGCCACGCAGGGCTGCGACAGGAGACGATGACGGGATCGTACCGTTGTTCACGAGATCCATGAGGACCAGGTCAA
Organism: uncultured Woeseiaceae bacterium; assembly: GCA_964440945.1. Taxonomy (GTDB): domain Bacteria; phylum Pseudomonadota; class Gammaproteobacteria; order Steroidobacterales; family Woeseiaceae; genus UBA1847. Next base: position 5,814 of record CAYTTZ010000108.1, on the reverse strand, counting down.
ACTCGGTCGAGACGTTGAACGCGTTCGACTGACCCGGTGTCGGAGCACGGAAGCCGCTGCTCAGGCTACCACGCAGAGCCAACGTGTCGCTGACACGGTAGTTGGTCGAGATCTTGCCGTTCATCGTCGTACCGAAGTCATCGTAGTCTTCGTAGCGGGTTGCGACACCAACCATCCAGTTATCGGCTAGCTGCAGCTCGATATCAGCGTAGACAGCGAAGTTGCTACGACTCCAATCGCCGGCAGCAATGTCGCCGAAGCCGGGGAACCCGTTGGAAGCGGCACTGAAGCCCTGTTCTGCGAGCGGACCGATCTGGTAAGACTCGAGTTGGCCAATGCCAATCTCGAAGGTCTCATCACGGTATTCCACACCAACACCCAGGTTAGCGCTGTCGCCGATGGCGTAAGACGCGTCCAGGTTGATATCGAACTCTTCCTGCGTATACGAACCCGGATCAAACGACGTCGGAGTTACGGGTCCAAGCGAGGCATTGACGGTGTTGTTGATAAAGAAATCAACTTCGTTACTACCGTAGCTAACGCTGGCATCCCAGTACCATCCGCCGCTGGTCTCGCCTTTGATACCCGCTGCGATCGCGTAGTCGGTCAGGTCACCGCCGAAGGACGGCGTAAAGCCACCCGGGAAGATCTCCTGGAAACTGAAGCAGTTCGGATCAGAAAAGACCGTGGCTAGCGCCGTTGGGTCCGGAATATTGTCGGTAACCGTAACCGTCGGGCAGCCTGCAGACCCATCCAGAACGCCGTCTGCGGCGTCGAGCATGTCGCCGACCAACAACGTAGCGCCACTGTCAGTACTGAATACCGAGCCTCGGTTATTCGGGTTACGAAAGTAGAAACCGCCCGTTACCGTCTTGGACACATAGTTCGCATGTGCATAAAGCTCTTTGCTGTTTGCAAGCGGGATACCGAAGTTGCCCCATAGTTTGATCTCATCAGCAACTTCCGGAGATCCCCAGACCTGTGCAGGGTTAGCAACAAATGTGTTGCCTGCCGCAATCAACCCGGCCGCATCGTCACGTTGGACACTGCGGTCGGTCGGGTCCGTCTCGCCGTACTCGAAGCTCAAGTTGGCGAAGCCATCGTCGCCCAGTGGCAGGCCGATATTGCCCATAACCGAGAACGCCTGGCCGTCACCTTCCTGGAACTCGCCGTACTTCGCTTCAATCGAAGCGCCGTCACTGGAGTCTTTCAGGATGAAGTTCATCACACCGGCGATGGCGTCAGATCCGTACTGTGCAGCCGCGCCGTCACGAAGGACTTCGACCTGCTTCAGTGCGATTGACGGAATCGCGGAGATGTCCGGGCCTTGTGCACCATCGGAAACACCATTGCCCAGCCAGTAAATAACGGCGGCGCGATGCCGGCGCTTGCCATTAACGAGAACGAGCGTGTGGTCCGGGGCCAGTCCGCGAAGGTTGGCTGGACGGACGATCGTTGCCGCGTCACTGATTGGCTGTGAATTTACGTTGTAGGACGGTACGACGGTTCGCAGCAGGTTGCTGAGGTCCGAGTCGCCCTGGTTGCTGAAATCCTCGGCGCTGATGACGTCGATCGGAACCATGGACTCAGACACTGAACGCTCGCGCGCGCGGGTACCTGTGGTCACGATTTCTTCGATCATTTCGTCGTCTTGCGCAAAACTCTGTTGCGGTAACGCAACAGATAAGGGCAAGAGCAGGCCAAGAACCGCAGTTCTAACCCCTGTTTTCACATAACTTGCGTTCATTTTATTGGTTCTCCAACGAAGTAAAGAGTCCGCTTATTTAAGATAAGCTAATAATTATAAAGCATATTTTCTTGTAATCCGCGTCTTGCCTTGCGTCATTGCGTCAAAACGCTCTACGGACCGTGCCGCCCTGTTGTTTTGTGACAACAGAAGTCGTGCCGTCTCACTATCTCTACATCGACGATCCGAGTCAAGCCGCCGGCCCAAAATCGGCCCCGCATTCCCGGGCTGTATGCCCATTATCTGCACTGCAAAACGGATCGGCCGAGCCAGTTAACCCGCCAACGAGAGCCTGGCGAAATCCTGTCGATCGCGATCGATTCGCAGGACGAACTTCACATATCACCTATGCAACATGGACAGATCCCAGGTTGCCGACTGGTTTGACTGGCCGTGGTACAGACGCTGGCCCTGGCAATGGGACGACTCATGGAACACCGGTATTCGTTGCTCGCCAGGCAAATTCCAGCCGTTCCTGGAAGGCCAGGTCGAAGAAATCGAAGCCTTGCTCGAGTCACGATAGGGTCCGCGCAAACACCCACAGAGACTATAGACCCGACACGCGGCAATTTGCATGGCGCGGATTCGCAATGCGTCTGAGTCCCGTTGCTCCTGGCCCCACCCTCGTGCAGGGCGATGCGGCTTCCCCTGATTTTGCTAAGTGCTTGTGCGTGCTACAAATGAATGGCAATTGATTCGAGCTTGCTCGATCAGGAGGCTTGTCATGAGAGCACGATCTGTACTGACACTAATCGTGGTCGGCCTTTTCGCACTCACAGCGTGCGATCAGGAAACCGTGATGTCACAAAGGGGCTTTCGACTGCCAGACGGAGACGCCCAGGTCGGTCGCGAGGCCTTCCTCTATATGCAGTGTCATCAATGTCACTCAATAAAAGGCGAGCAGCTGCCGGGAATTCCGGGTCAGGAACCGCCCTACGTTGAGCTGGGTGGAATGACGACCCAGGTCAAGACCTACGGTCAGCTGGTTACGGCCATTATCAATCCGTCGCACAAACTGGCAACGGGTTACGCGAAGGAGCTTGTGTCCGATAACGGTGAATCCAGGATGTATAGCTATAACGATCATATGACGGTCAGGGAGCTGACCGACATCGTTATGTTCCTGCAGCCGCACTACAAGGTAGTTGCACCAAACTTCAGGTATCCGGTGTATCCGTAAAACATCCTGGACTCATGGACCGGGCCAAAGCCAGCACCTGATAGTCAGCGCTGGCTTTTGGCGTGTTGCGCCCGCCCTGGACACAACTAGTCGGCCTGCTATATCTCGACGTCAATACCGGCGGAAACGTGGCAACCAATGCAGCTTGCTTCGATTTGCTGCGCGGCCGCACGCGCTGCCTCGATACCTTCCGCTCCATCTACCGCAGCGGCACCGTCATGCATGCCGTCTAGATACACCTTCCAGTCCTCCGGCACGCCGCTGACCTCTTCATGCCCGGAGAGCCAGTAGGCCGGCCGCTGTGCCGCCGCCAGCGAGCCGACTTCCAACGCCGCCTTGAGCTGCCCCAGCTGGCTCGCATGATGATGCATGTGTTCGATGAACGCAGCAGTTCCCATCTGATCCTGCTCAACCGTCTGATCCTTCTCAACCGTTGATGCCTCCGCTGCTGGTGCTGCAGCGACCGCTGGAGCTTCAGCCTCATCCGCAGGCGCCGCGGCCTGCTCCTTTTCCGCACAAGCGGTGAGCCCCATAGTCAGGCCGATTACAAAAAGCGTATGCAGTTTCATAGCAACTCCCTGGTTGGTGTCAAACTAATAAGTATTCCAAAATTCATTTCGGCAAAAAATTGGCAAGGTCAACGTCAGTCAAGTACATTTTCTCCGCCATCATCCATTTTTTCCGGACGCCGCCAGTATCGATACTGTGGCGTCCAGTCGGCAACGCCCAAGCCGGCCATGCCGAGCAGGTTCCATATTGAGCAAAACAAATCGCCCGGGCCAAATTCCGCTGCGTTCTTTCGTGTGATTCGATCTCCGTTGCGTTCATACACGACCGCCCCCGGCGTATTGCTTTCGCCTGCAGAAACACTCTGCTCCTGAATGTAGTCACCGCCGCCGTGCGAGGCAAGCCGAAAACGCCAGTTTCGCGAGCTCGCAAACGTACGCTGCAAGTCTGGCAGGTCTTTGGAAACCAGAACTACAGACATGGCCGACTCCAGGTGCGGGAGAAAGCCGTTGAAGCCGTCGGCCCAAAGCGTGCAATAGCGACACCCCTGGCCCATGTTGTGGATTAGCAAGAGACGATCGTTATCGCCGAAGAGATCGAGCAGCGTAACATCGCCATCCAGCGTTGAGAACGTGTAGTTTGGCACCTCCACGCCAGCACTGGTCTTGCGCAGCTCATTGAGTTTTGCTGTCAGCTCATACAGCTGTTTCTCGATAGCTCGAATCTCGTCGCTCATCGTCTACCCCACCCCACTGCCAAAGTACCGCCTAGACAGTTAGCCATCATAGGCCCGGCCAAAACTTCCGGCAAGTTCAGCTGCCGAACGGTAGCCGCTGGCGTGGCCATACGGTGATGTAAGCCGGTGATTGCGCGATTTGGCGAGCCGTTATTTCAGGACGAAAATATTGTGCTTCTCGCAAACCTCGTGCAGCTGTCTAGGCCATACGGTGGTACTTACCTCACCGAGATGCGCCTTCCTCAGCAGCAACATCTGTGTCCTTGACTGACCGATGCCACCACCAATCGATAGCGGAACTTCGTTATTCAGGATCATCTGATGATACGGCTGCGCAAGCTCATCCTCGCGCTCGGCGATCTTCATCTGTTCCCTCAAGGTCTCCGGCGTAACGCGTACACCCATAGACGTCAACTCATGCCGTCTCTTCGTGACGTGGTTGTAAACCAGGATGTCACCGTTGAGACCATGCATCAGTTTGCCGTTCTTCTCTATCGTCGGTGATACCCAGTCGTCGTAGTCAGCGGCCCGCATTTCGTGCGGGTAACCATCGTCGAGCACCCAGCCGATACCGTAAATAAATACCGCGCCGTATTCTTCAATGATCCTTGTCTCGCGTTCTTTTCTTGGCAGGTCGGGATACCTGGCAAGAATCTCCTCGGCATGGATAAAATGCAGTTCCTCCGGAAGCGGCGGAAAACGCGGATCCTGGAGCTCCGGATACTTGTCCATGACCATTCTCTCGGCGCCAGTCAGGACCTTCCATATCTTCTTCACGACCTGGGTCAGGTACTCCAGGTTTCTGTCTTCAGCAGTTATTACCTGCTCCCAATCCCACTGGTCAACATAGGCACTGTGATCATGGTCGAGGAAGTAGTCCTTCCGAACTGCCCGCATGTCGGTATTGATGCCTTCACCGGCTTCGCAGTCGAACTGCTGGAGCGCCCACCGTTTCCACTTTGTCGCTGCCTGAACGATAGAGGCATGTATAGGCTCATCAATCCCGAGGCCGCAGCGAAATTCGACCGGCGTCCTCGAGCCGTCCCGGTCCAGCATGTCGTTCATGCCGGATGCAACTTCGACAATCAACGGCACCTGCACGAGCATCAGGTTCAGTTCCCTTGCGAGCCCCTTCTCGATGTACTCCTTCACATCGTAAATAGCTTTTTGAGTCCGTTTCCTGTCCAGCAGTGATTCGTATCCACGGGGCAGGATCTCATCCACCTTCTCGTAGGTGCTGATGCCCGGCCCGGCAAGGTCTGCTCGCTTGTCCAACATTGCTCCGCCTCCCAGCCAAGAGTCGATTCTGTAATCGAATCAGAGGGCCCTATTAGAAACCTCGAATACCGCTAGGACCATCGTGGAAACTAGCACCCCCGTCGAAGAAACACGGACAAGCGGCCCGGGAATCTGGCTCCCGGGCGGGCGGGAGTGCCGGGAGTGCCGGAGCTTACCGATAACTAACGTGAGCCGAACGGATCCTCGCGCCGATAGCCGACGGGCGCCGCAAACAACGCTTCATCCAGTTGCTGCTCGCTAATCGAGTCCAGCGATGTCTCGCTCAGGATCTTGCCGTTGCGATAATCGATAGTGTGCACAGGGAAGCCGTCGAGATGGTAGAGGAGCGAGCGGGACAAGACGAGG
>CAYTTZ010000107.1:0-10545 GCA_964440945.1 uncultured Woeseiaceae bacterium | reverse complement strand
AATGACTCGGAGAGAATACTAGGTGCCTTACCCGCATCGAGGTGTGACGAGCTTCACAATTAAGTCTCAGAATAAAAAAAGGGCGCCATTAGGCGCCCTTCGAGTAAGAAAAAAGTTGTATTAAGTTAAGTAGCTATCACTTGTCGAGAGCCGCGCGCAGACCTTCCAGGTAATCCTGGAGTTTTTCTTGCTCTACACGCTGCTTGATCATGTCACGAACACTTTCCAATGTTGGCGGCGTTGCTTCGCGAGAGTCCTCCCGCAGAATAACGTGCCAGCCAAATTGGGTTTGCACGGGCGCCTTGCTAAATGCACCGTTCTCCAATCCTGCTACAGCCTGCGAGAATGGGGCAACCATCTGATTGGGTGCGAACCACCCGAGATCGCCACCATTAGGGCCCGATGGTCCGGTCGATTTTGTTTTCGCTAACTCGGCGAAGTCTGCACCGCCCTCGAGCTCGGTAACTACACTGTTGGCCTCGCTCTGCGTTTCCACAAGAATGTGTCTTGCCTTGAATTCCAGCGGTGGCGCGACGGAAATCTGCTCCTTGTAGGCTGCTTCTATTTCAGCGTCAGTTGCCGAGTTCTTTTCGAGGAACTCTGCCGCTGCAGCTTGGGCGAGGATGCCCCGAGTCTGCAGTTCGATCATCGCTCTGTTGCGTGGCGTTTCAGCGAGCGCTTTGGCGCTCGATTGCGTGGTCAGGAGGTAAATGTCCTTCAGTTCACTTAAGAAACGAGTTCGCTCGGTCGGCGTGGCCTGGTCGACCGGCTTTTGAATACGGGATTCAAGGTACATGTTAAAAACGTCGGCACTAATCTCGGCCCCGTTTACCGTATCGATGGTTTGTGCCGCGAGCGGGCTGCCGGCGAGCAGAGCTGTGAACGCGGTCAGTGCCCCCGTTAGCCGAAGTCCCTGCAGGCGGGAACGATGGTTCAATGTCATGGTGATGTCCTTTTTGCGAAGTTGGCGCATGATAAACGATATGACGTCACAGGCGCGAGAAAGGTCCCGAGAATTTGGAAACCGGCCAGGCCTAAATTTCGTCCGGTGTTTTTGCAGTGATACGTAGAGCATGAATCTCCGTCTCCATCATTGAGCCGAGGGCGTCAAAGACCATTCGATGGCGCTGTAACGGCCGCTGCCCCTGAAACGCTGCAGACACTATCCTGACGTCGAAATGGCCGCCACCGGACTTTGCGCCTGCGTGGCCTGCATGTAGATGGCTTTGGTCTTTGACTTGCAGCATGTCAGGTGAGAGAACTTCAGTGAGTTTCTCCTCAATTAGCTTGACGCGTTCGGCCGTCATGGAAGGACTCTGTTAAACGGTATTACAGTAACTTTCTTGTAAACGCCTGCGGCGCAATAGGGATCTTCGGCAGCCCATGTTTTCGCTTCATCGAGGGTAGGGAAGTCGACAATAACCAGACTGCCGGTAAAACCGGCCGGTCCAGGGTCAGGTGAATCGACAGCGGGGAGTGGGCCCGCTAGCAGCAGCCGACCATCGTTGAGCATCGCCTGCAATCGTGTCAGGTGATCGGGGCGAGCGCGGTTGCGCTTTTCCAGTGAACCGTCGTGATCTTCACTCATTACCACGTACCACATCGTTACTGCTCCAGATCATCCGCGTTGCTGTCGTCGCCGATCAGACTGGCGATCCAGAATGTCTGGACCAGCAAGAAGACGAACATCAATGCCATCAGACCAAACACCTTGAATTTCACCCAGGTGTTCTGAGAGAAATTATAGGCAACGTAGATATTAAGTATCCCGGCGCCGACAAAGAAAAGCACCCAAACCAGGTTCAGCCTGTTCCATTGTGACTGTGTAATCCTCTCCGTCGGCATGCCCTCGACCAGCCCAAAGAACCGCTGCACGAGTGTTCTTTCACCAAACCAGAAACTCCCGGCAAAAGCGATGGCAACAACCCAGTAGAAGACGGTTGGCTTCCAGTAGAGAAACAACGGGTTTCTGAAGTACAGGGTGAGCGCTCCTGCGACCAGCAAGAACACCGTTGACCAAAAGTACATTTTGTCAAAGGTCTGCGTCCGCACGTATTTGACCAACAGGCCTATGGGCATGGCGATCATCAATACGACCAGCGCGAAGTAGATGCCCTTGTATAAGAAGGCACCGAGAAACAGTATCAGGGGGAGAAATTCGAACAGCAGATTCATTGCGCGCCCGCACCTCGTCGTGAAGGGGTGCGAATGGTAGCTTAGATCGATACCCGGGTTCTACGGCAAAAATGGCTAGGCGCGCCGCCTCGGCTCCCCTACAATCCGCGCGTGGCAAGACTCATCGAAATCCATCCGCAAGACCCGCAGCCGCGGCGCGTGAAGGCCATTGTCGAAATAATTCGCAACGGCGGTCTTATTGCGTACCCGACAGATTCGAGTTACGCCTTCGGATGTCACATTGGCGACAAGAAGGCGATTGACCGAATTCACCGTATTCGGAAAACCGACAAGAAGCACAATTTCACGCTGGTCTGCGCCGACCTCACGGAGATAAGCGTGTACGCACGGGTCGACAACTGGGCGTATCGACTGCTCAAATCCATGACGCCGGGCCCTTATACGTTCGTTCTACCCGCGACCAGGGAAGTGCCCAAGCGCCTCCAGAACCCTAAAAGACGAACGATCGGTCTGCGTGTGCCAGACCACGTACTGGTCCATGCCATGCTCGAGGAGCTGGGCGAACCGATAATGAGTTCAACGCTCTTGCTGCCCGGCGACGATCTGCCGCTAACGGACCCGCTGGAGATAGAGGAACGGATCGGGCACGAAATCGAGGCCATTATTGACTCGGGTCCGACGGGCATCGAACCGACGACAGTACTCGATCTCTCCAAGGACTCAGTGGAGATATTACGAGTCGGAAAGGGCGACGTGAGTCAGTTCGCTTGACCCTCCGGATATGCGATAGAATGAACGAATCGACGCTGGAAAACGTATGAAGCCCGAACTGAAAGTCCTGACCCCTGAGGATGCACCAAAGCCCGCTCAGGACGAAAAACAGTCCCCTGCCCAGGCCGAGATGCCGTTTGCGGTGGTGGACGGCGAGCCCGTTACGACGCTCCCGCAGGACCTCTACATCCCGCCGTACGCGCTGCAAGTCTTCCTGGAGGCCTTTGAGGGGCCGCTTGATCTTTTGCTGTACCTGATCCGGCGCCAGAACATCGACATCCTGAATATCCCGATTGCGGAGATTACAAAACAGTACGTGCAGTACATTGAGTTGATGCACGAGTTGCAGTTGGAGCTCGCCGGCGAGTATCTGCTGATGGCGGCGATGCTGGCCGAGATCAAATCACGGATGCTGTTGCCGAGGCCTCAGGTCGAGGCGGAGGAAGAAGACGATCCGCGTGCGGAGCTGGTGCGGCGATTGCAGGAATACGAACGTTACAAAAAGGCCGCCGAAGATATCGGTGATCTGCCGCGGCTTGAGCGCGATGTGTTCGTTGCCACGGCTGATGCGCCAGAGCGCAAGGTCGTGACCAAGCTGCCGGATGTCACGTTGAAAGAGCTGCTGCTTGCGTTTCACGATGTATTACAACGAGCAGAGATGTTCTCGAACCTGCAAATGGCACGCGAGCCATTGTCAGTTCGGCAGCGGATGAGTGAAATCCTCTCGCGAGTTAAGGCAAATACATTCACGAGCTTTTCCGACCTGTTCGACCCGGAGGAGGGCCGCATGGGTGTCGCTGTTACTTTTATCGCAATGCTTGAGCTGCTGCGTGAATCGGTCGTGGAGGTGGTTCAGTCCGGAGAGTACGCGCCGCTGCATGTGCGTGCGGCATCGGCCGTGCGGCTGGTGTCGGATGACGGTCAGGAGACCGGCGCGCAGAACGATGATTTTGAATAAAAAGATATTTTTGAATGGAACAAACTGAGATTAAGTACTTTGTAGAAGCGGCCCTGCTGGCAGCAGGGCGTCCGCTAAACGTCGATCAGCTCCAGGGACTTTTTGACGGTCGTATGGCGCCGGAAAAGGCTGAAATACGGGCGGCAGTAGCGGCGCTGAACGACGACTACGAACAGCGTGGCATCGTTGTGTCTGAGGTAGCTTCCGGCTTTCGCATGCAGATCAAGACCTCGATGTCAGACAGACTGCAGAAACTCTGGGAGGAGCGTCCACCGCGGTATTCCAGGGCGTTGTTTGAGACCCTGGCGCTCATCGCTTATCGCCAGCCCATCACTCGCGGCGAGATTGAGGAGATACGCGGAGTCGCAGTCAGCTCGAACATTGTGCGGCAGTTGCTTGAGCGCGACTGGGTCCGGGTTTTGGGGCATCGTGATGTCCCTGGTCGTCCAGCGATGTTCGGAACGACCAAGCTCTTTCTGGATTACTTCGGTTTGAAGAAACTTGATGACCTGCCGCCACTGGCGGACCTTTCCGACTGGGAGAGCTTGCGCGTGCAGCTGAATCTTCCAGAGGTCGAGGGCCAGTCGGAAAGCGGTGAGGATGTGCTTCTGGAGGGACCCGTGGAGGAGCATGACGGGGAGGACCTGCCCGACTTGGGAGCTATCGAAGAGGAAGCGCTCCCGGACATGGCGGATCAGGTCGCGCCAGCCGCCAACGATGTTCCAGTCCTGTACCCGGAAGGTCACGCCGAAAAGGAAGAAAAAATCGAGGAGCTGGTGGTTTCCGAGTGGCCTGATCCGGTTGGCTGACCGGATTCAGAAAGTCCTGGCGGCCGCAGGCCACGGCTCACGCCGTAAGGTCGAAACCTGGATCAGGGAAGGGCGACTCAAGATCGACGGCCGTGAGGTGCAGCTCGGCGAAGCGATCGAGGGAAGCGAGAGAATAACGCTCGACGGGCGTCCGCTGTCTCTGAAGCACGCTGCCCATGCGCATCGCCATATCCTCTATAACAAGCCCGGCGACGAGGTTACGAGTCGCGAGGACCCAGAGGGCCGGAAACTCGTATTCGATGCTCTGCCGAAGCTGAAGGGCGCCCGCTGGGTGGCGGTCGGGCGGCTGGATCTGGCGACGACCGGTCTGCTCCTTTTCACGACCGATGGGGCACTGGCGAATGCGTTGATGCATCCTTCCTCCGAGATCGTCCGCGAGTACGCCGTGCGTGTGCATGGTAGTCCTGCACGGGCGGAGCTGGAACGTCTTGAGGCAGGCGTCGAGCTGGCCGATGGTCCGGCTCGTTTTGACTCCATCGAGCACGCCGGTGGAGACGGCGCGAATCGCTGGTTCAACGTCACTTTGAAAGAAGGGCGTAATCGTGAGGTTCGGCGACTCTGGGAAGCGATCGGCTATGAGGTCAGCCGACTCATCCGCACTGCCTACGGTCCGGTGGCGCTGCCGCGGAAGGTGCGTCGCGGTCGCTACGAGGCACTGGCCCCGGCGCAGGTGCGAACCTTGTACCATGCCGCAGGCCTGCAACCGCCAGCCGATGTGCATGCGGCGAAAAAGCGAAAACAAAAGTTTAAAAAATAACGGGTTAGGGCACTTACTTAATGCGAATTATTGCTGTATGTCGAAGCTCTGGCCGGTTATGCCCTTGCTGTCAGGGCCCAGCAGGTAAATGTAGGCAGCTAGCACTTCCTCGGGCCCCTTCAACTTGCCACGATCTTCGGCCGGGTAAGCCGCCAGCCGCATTCCGGTGCGCGTAGCCCCGGGGTTGACACAGTTAGCTCGAAGCTTCCCCTGGCGATGCTCGTCGGCGAGTACCTGGGACAAGCCCTCGGTCGCGAACTTCGACACGGCGTAGGCACCCCAGAATGCCTTTCCCTTCCGACCAACACCACTGCTCGTGTAGATGACAGAGGGGTCGTCGGAGTTGTGAAGCATCGGCAGCAGGACCTGAGTCAGGGCAAATGCCGCAGTCACATTGACGTGCATGACACGCTGCCAAAGGACCGCGTCGTACTGCTCAATCGAGTACCGTTCGCCCAATATGCTGGCGTTCAATACGAGGCCATCCAGCCGGCCAAACTCCTGCTCGACGCTGCTCGCAAGCGTGATATAGGACTCGCTGTTGGCGGATGCGAGATCGAGAACGGCGATCGACGGTCGAGGCGCACCCTCGATGGCGTCCAGCGTGTCGTAGACCTTCTCCAGCTTGTTTACGTTCCTGCCGTGCAGAATCACCTGGGCCCCGAGGCTTGCAGCATGCACCGCCAGCGCTTTGCCGATACCGTCCGTAGCGCCGGTTATGAGGATAATTCGATCCTTCAGCACATCGCCGGCGTATTCGTAGGTTCCTGGATCCATCGCTACGACTCGATTTCTTCCGACATGGTTCTCGGTACCGACTCCAGCCTCTCCAGGGGCTCGACTTCCTTCCTGGCGTGCGCGCCCAGCTCAACAAATTTGCGGGCGCCTGGCAGCACGTTGCGTTCCAGCGATCCCACCGCCTTGTTGTAATTCTCAACGCTGCTGGCGAGCTGGCGACCGACTCGATTCATGTGGGTTACAAACGTAGCGAGCCGGCCGTACAGGTCTTCGGCCAGGATACGGATCTCCTTGGCGTTTTCGGCAAGCGCCAGCTGACGCCAGCCGTATGCGACGGCTTTAAGCAAGGCCACGAAGCTGGTCGGCGTTGCGAGGATGATCTGTTTGGAGAGTGCGTACTCGATGAGGTCCGGCTGTTCGTTGAGCGCGGCGCTGAGAAACTGGTCGCCTGGAATAAACAGGATTACGAACTCGGGACTCTCGTCAAACTGCTCCCAGTATGACTTCGACGACAGCATGCGAATGTGTGCACGAACATTCTTGGCATGTCGCTCAAGGCCTAGCTTTCGCTGTGCGTCATCGGGTGCTTCGGCTGCGGCGAGGTAGGCGTCCAGCGGAGTCTTGACGTCAACGACCAGAATGCGCTGGTCCGGCATCCTGACAATCATGTCCGGACGAATAGCCTGCGTTTCTCCAGACGTATGAACCTGCTCGTTGAAATCGCAATGCTCGACCATGCCGGCGAGTTCGACCAGGCGCCGCAGCGTAATCTCACCCCAGCGACCACGGACCTCGGGTCGCCGCAACGCGTTGACCAGGTTCTGTGTCTCTTTCGCGAGGGATTTTTGGCCGAGCTGCATGGCCTCGAGCTGATTCTTGATACCACCATAGGCCTGGCTGCGGGCCTTCTCCAGCTCGGAAATCTGTTTTTGCGAAGCCTCGAGCGCATCGCTAATCGGTTTTACCAACGCCTCGACCGCCTTCTCGCGTTCGCTCAATTCCCGCTTGGCCTTTTCCTGCTGGGTACCGAGGTTCTGCTCTGCCAGCCTTAGAAAGTTTTCGCTATTGGATTGCAAAGACTGATTGGCGAGGTTTGAAAAAGCAGCCGTCAGCTTGGCATTCGCGAGATCGAATGCGGCCTCACGCTCACCTTGCAGGGTTTCCTGATTCTTGAGCTCGCTCTCAGTTAGTCGTATCTGCTCAATAAGCTTCTTGCGACGCTGCAGACCTGCCAGGCCAACAACCAGTGCCCCGATCGCGAGACCGATCGCGAGGGCGGGCAGCCCTACTTCAATATAAACAGGGTCTATGGTTACGGAGATCATCAGACCTCAAGATTAACTGCATTGAGCACGATTTGCGTCAGTTCTTCCGCATCGATGGCGATGATATCGGCACCCCATTCCCGGGGGTCGTCATCTTCGGTGATGTACCCGTAGGCCGCCGCGATAGTCGCCGAACCGGCTCGCAGGCCGGCTTCGATATCGCGAGAGGCATCGCCGATATAGATCGATCGATACGCGTCGACACCAGCAATATCGCAACCGAGGAGGATAGGCCCCGGCTCGGGTTTGCGTACCGAAAGCGTATCGCCGCTGACTGCACAGACACTGCGATCCGCGAGTCCGAGCCCTTCCAGCAACGGGTTCGTCAGATGTTCGGGCTTATTGGTGACCACGCCCCAGGGACAGCCAACCTCGTCCAGACGGTCGAGCAGGGTATCCACGCCGGCGAACACGCGCGTCAGGTCGCAAAGTCTATCGGCGTAACGTTCGACGTATTCGTCGACCATCGTCTCGCGATGCTCGTCCTCGAGGTCAGCAAACCCTACGCGCAGCAGTCCCATCGCGCCGTTCGACACGTTTGAGCGCGCCAGCTCGTAGCCGATCGGTTCGTAGCCGTGATCGGCCTGCATTTCCTGCAGCGTTGCGACCATGTCGGGTGCCGTATCGGCAAGCGTGCCGTCGAGATCGAATAGCACGAGATCGAATGCATTGTCCTGGATCTGCATCAGGTGGCCGGCCGCTGAAAATACATCAGGTAGTTGACGTCCAAGTCAGCCCTCAATGAATACTCTTTCGTGAGCGGGTTGTATTGCATGCCAATGCTCTCGACGAGCGCGAGGCCCGCCTTGCGTGCCCAATTCTCGAGTTCCGACGGCTTGATGAATTTTGCATACTCATGCGTGCCGCTGGGTAACAGCTTCAAGACGTACTCGGCACCAACGATCGCAAACAGGAATGACTTGGGGTTGCGATTGATGGTGGAAAAGAAGACGTGACCACCCGGGCGTACGAGCTCAGCACATGAACGAATGACCTGTGACGGGTCCGGCACATGCTCGAGCATTTCGAGGCAGGTGACTACGTCGTACTTACCGGCATCCTTTTCGGCCAGGTCTTCCGCAGTCATCTTCTGATACTCGACCTGTGCGCCGGATTCAAGCAGGTGCAGACGCGCGACAGACAGCGGGCCGTCAGCCATATCGATACCGGTTACGACAGCTTTGGCTGCTGCCATGGATTCGGCCAGGATTCCGCCGCCGCAACCGATATCCAGCGCTTGGCGCCCTTCAAGATCGACGTGCCCACGAATCCAGCCAAGCCGCAGCGGATTGATCTCGTGCAGTGGTTTGAAATCGCCGTCCGTGTCCCACCAGCGTGATGCGAGGGAATCGAACTTCGCGAGTTCGGCGGGATCGACATTCTTGTCAGGAATTGTCATGAGTTTTTGGCCTTGCTACCTGGTCGTTTGTTGCTGCAATTCGATCGCGCCATTCATTGCATCGATCCAGCAGTTCTTGCGTATTAATGGGGACGAGCCTGCCGTTATCCAGCTGATGCTTGCCGGCAACCCAGAGGTCAGAGACCTGGCTGGCGTTGGCGGTGAATACAATCTGGGAGATTACGTCATAGACGGGTCGGCTGTTGAGGCTCGAGAGGTCGATGCAGGCGAAATCGGCCCACTTTCCGGTTTCGATGGAGCCGATGGAGTGTGCCAGTCCCAGCGCCCGCGCGCCGTCGAGTGTTCCCATGCGCAGGGCGTCCGCTGCCGAGATCGCGGCGGCGTCATCCGATTGTGTTTTTGCCAGGAGTGCCGCCAGCCTGATTTCGGCGAGTACATCGAGAACGTTGTTGCTGGCGGCGCCGTCAGTGCCAATGCCGACGTTGACCCCGGCCGACCTGTAGCGGCTGATCGGGGCGATACCGCTCGCGAGCTTGAGATTTGATCGAGGGCAGTGCGCAATGTTGACGCCGGCCTCTGCGAAACGAGTAATTTCGGAATCCGTCATGTGCACGGCGTGAACGGCGAGCAAAGAAGCGTTCACCAGGCCCAGGGCTTCGAGCCGCTCGAAAGGCCGCGCCCCTGTGCGCGCGACCGATGCTTCGATCTCCGTTGTCGTTTCGTGCAAATGGATCTGCACCGGAACATCCAGCTGGTCGGCCATGACGCGAAGCTCTGTAAACGATTCGTCCGACAGGGCGCTTAACGAGTGGGGCGCATAGCAGCTGGATATCAGCGGATGCGAGGCATATGCGTCGTGGACGAGGTCAGAACCCTTGCGCAGGTATTCCTCGGCGTCTCTTGCCCAGCTGGTCGGGACATCGATGACAGGGGTGCCAATCATGGCCCGCATATTGAGGTCGACTGCCGTCTCAGCCACGATTTCCGGGAAAAAGTACTGATCACTGAAGCAGGTAACGCCGGCTCGCATCATCTCGGCTATGGCCAGCTCCGTGCCGTCTCGGACCATTTCTGCGCTGACCCAGCGCTGCTCCGTCGGCCAGATCGCATTCCGAAGCCATTGCTCGAGCGGCAAATCGCCGCCAAGACCACGAAGCAGCGTCATCGCCGCATGCGTGTGAGCATTCACAAGTCCGGGTATCAGCACATGATCAGGACGCTGAACCTGAACGCTGGGCTGGTAGTTTGCCAGGGCTTCCGGGAGCGGCAGCAGGTCGATGATCCGGCCGTCCGTAACGATGACGGCGTGGTCGCTCAGGACCACCCCGGAAGGCTCAACGGGGACGCACCAGCGGGGCGCAATCAGGGTGTCGCAATGCTGCATAGTCGACGCAGTATACGCGTCGCCGCGAGCAGCGCCAGCGCTGCGTCTCAGCGCCGAAATTGTCGCTAAAACGCTGCTGTTCAGACGCTCGTTGTGGTACTATTTGTCTCCTGATCCGAAGCTTGAAAAAGGCCATTTGGGGCCGTCGAAATCGAGATTCTGATCCCGTACAAATCCACCACAGATTACCGCTCACATTTCGCGCCTCCGGGCGCCGATATGCGCTCGGATTTTGATCCAGGAAAGTAGGAACTATGGCTGAAGTTGCACAGGAATTGCTGTCTGT
>CAYTTZ010000106.1:0-10679 GCA_964440945.1 uncultured Woeseiaceae bacterium | reverse complement strand
ACAACGCATCCTTGGTCTGCTGCTGATGATATTCAGCGTGACCATGCTGCCGCCCATCCTGTTCAGCCTTTACTACAACGATCATTCCTGGCTGCCGTTCGTTGAGGGCTTCGCCATTACACTTGCGTCCGGCTTTATTTGCTGGCTGCCGGTACATCGCTCGCGCAAGGACCTCAGGTTGCGCGATGGCTTCCTGGTCGTCGCAGCATTCTGGACGGTTCTTGGTATGTTCGGCGCCGCGCCGCTGTATTTCGCAGACGGCCTGTCGCTGACCTTTACTGACGCCGTCTTCGAATCAATGTCGGGTCTCACGACCACCGGAGCTACGGTGCTTACGGGTCTCGACGACCTGCCGGTCTCGATTCTCTATTACCGACAGCAGCTGCAGTGGCTCGGTGGCATGGGCATTATCGTTCTCGCCGTCGCCGTGCTGCCGATGCTGGGCGTCGGCGGTATGCAGCTATACCGCGCCGAAACGCCTGGGCCGGTCAAGGACTCCAAGCTCACGCCGCGCATTACCGAGACGGCAAAGGCACTTTGGTACGTCTATCTCGCATTCACGATTACCTGCATGCTGGGCTATCGGCTTGCCGGAATGGGGTGGTTCGATGCGCTCTGTCACGCGTTTTCGACGGTCGCTATCGGCGGCTTTTCTACGCATGACCTGAGCATCGGCTATTTCGATAGCGCTGCCGTCGACCTGGTGGCCGTCGTTTTCATGTTCGTAGCAGGCATCAACTTCTCGCTGCATTTCTTCGCCTGGCGATATGTGTCGGTAAAACACTATCTTCAGGATCCCGAGTTCCGGGCCTATAGCGGCATGCTGATAGCGCTGTCGACCGTCGTCGTTGTGTCACTGTATTGGTATCGGGGATCGTTGGACACAGGACAGACGCTGATCAACGGACTATTCCAGGCGGTGTCGATAGCGACTACCACCGGCTTTACGACAGAGAATTTCTCGATCTGGCCAGGTGCTTTGCCCGTGATGCTGATATTCGCAAGCTTTGTCGGTGGCTCCGCCGGATCGACCGCTGGTGGCATCAAGGTGATTCGCTGGCTGCTGGTCTACAAACAGGGTGTCCGGGAAATCGGCCGCCTGGTTCATCCCAGTGCGGAAATCCCGGTGAAGCTCGGCAACAAAGCGGTTCCCTACCGCGTCGTCGATGCTGTCTGGGGGTTCTTTTCTGTCTATATCATCGTCTTCGGGGTCATGATGTTGGCGATCATGTCGACGGGCCTCGACCAGGTGACTGCGTTTTCCGCGGTTGCCGCGACGCTCAACAACCTGGGCCCGGGTCTCGGCGACGTTTCCTCCGGATTCATGTCGCTGACCGATACGGCCAAGTGGATATCCGTTGCCGGTATGCTCCTGGGGCGCCTGGAGATCTTCACCTTGCTGGTGCTTATCACCCCGACCTTCTGGCGAACCTGAGTTGAGAGCACGCCGGTTTGGATAGCGAAACACCCGCAGGCCTCATCGATCGAATAAGCACCATGACGGGTAAGGCCGCAGCCTGGCTGACGCTATTCATGGTCATAGTCACCTTTATTGTTGTTGTAATGCGGTACGTCTTCGACGCGGGACTCATCTGGTTGCAGGAGTCGGTCATCTGGATGCACGCCGTCGTATTCATGCTCGGCGCCGCGTACACATTGCAACAGGAAGATCACGTGCGTGTCGATGTGTTCTACCGCGACATGAGCCCCAGGGGTCGGGCGCTCATCGATCTGCTCGGTGTCATCGTTTTTCTTTTCCCGCTGTGTGCTTTCCTGGGCTGGAAGTCTTTTGACTTCGTAGCGGTGTCGTGGAGTTTTCGCGAAGCCTCCAGGGAATCTGGCGGTCTTCCCTACCCGCTGATCCCGCTGTTGAAGTCGGTGCTCGTTCTCATGCCGGTGGCGGTCGCCCTGCAAGGCTTATCGCTGCTGCTGCGTTCGTTTCACACGCTGAGGCAGCGCTGAGTATGGAGTGGGTTGCCGCGCTGCTGTTCCTGACGGTCATTGTGTTGCTGCTGGCCGGCTTTCCGGTGGCCTTCACGCTCGGCGGTACCGCGTTGTTGTTTGCCGGGTTCGGCGTGTTGGGCGGCGGCTTTAACGAGGCGCTGCTGTCAGGCTTGCCCAACCGCGTATTTGGCATCATGACCAATGAGACACTGGTCGCTGTGCCGTTGTTTGTTTTCATGGGTGTCACGCTCGAGCGAGCGCGCATTGCAGAGGAACTCCTGGAAACCCTCAGCTCCCTGTTTGGCACGCTGCGTGGTGGTCTCGGTATTTCGGTTACGCTGGTTGGCATGCTGCTGGCGGCAAGCACCGGCATCGTTGGCGCCACCGTCGTTACGATGGGTTTGCTGTCTCTGCCGACGATGATCAAGCGTGGCTACTCGCCCGAAATTGCGGCGGGAACCATTTGCGCGTCCGGTACGCTGGGTCAGATCATTCCACCATCGATCATCCTCGTCATGCTCGGCGATGTGATGACGACGGCCTATCAGCAGGCGCAGCTGGAAATGGGCGTTTATTCGCCGAAGACCGTCTCGGTTGGCGACCTGTTCGCCGGCGCGCTGATACCGGGTCTGATGCTGGTCGGCCTGTATGTGCTGTACATCCTGGGCGTTGCCTTCTTTCGGCCAGCGACGATGCCGGCGCATCATCGTGCAGAAGGAGAGACCGTGACGTTCGGTCGCGTCATGTCCGCACTGTTGCCGCCGTTGCTACTGATATTTGCAGTGCTTGGCTCGATCCTCAAGGGTCTCGCAACGCCTACCGAGGCGGCCGGCGTTGGTGGTATGGGCGCATTGCTGCTCGCGCTGTCACGACGCGAGCTGTCGCGCGCGCGGCTCGAGGAGATTATGCAGAGCACGTTGCGTATCAGCAGCATGGTGTTCCTGATTCTGATCGGCGCCTCGTTGTTCTCGTTGGTGTTCAGAGGCTACGGCGGCGACGATGGTGTGCGCGCCATCCTCGGAGCGCTGCCGGGCGGCGTTTTCGGCGCGGTGCTTGTTGTGATGCTCGTGATGTTCCTGCTCGGCTTCGTGCTCGACTTCATAGAGATTACGTTTGTTGTTGTGCCTATCGTCGGGCCGGTGCTGTTGGCGATGGGCCTCGACCCCGTCTGGCTGGGCATCATGATCGCGATCAACCTGCAGACGTCGTTCCTGACGCCGCCTTTCGGCTTCGCGCTCTTCTACCTGCGTGGCGTGGCGCCGGCGTCCGTATCGACAGCACAGATCTATCGGGGCGCCGTGCCGTTTGTCGGCATACAGTTGCTCGCGCTGCTGCTGCTCGCCGCTTTCCCGGAACTGGTCACCTGGTTGCCGGGCAGAATTTACGGTGACTAGTGTCCTGCTTGCTGAGTTCGCTAACTCTCAGCGCTATTGGCAGTCAATCCTGCGAGGTGCAGGATTAGCGGCCTGCTTCAAACGACTGCGACGCGGCAGGACGGGCTGCCGGGAGCGCCCGGAGGGAAAGCCTGCAAAGCGTTAGTGCAAGGCGCAGCCCTGGGTAATGGCTAGCCCTTGCCCAGGGCTGCAACGCCGCAGTAGCGCTTTGCAGGCTTTCTGAAAGGAAGCGAACCAAGCAAGCGGGACACTAGCTAGCCATCGCGCGTGTCGAGATAGGCCTGCTCGGATATTCTGGAGTTCTCGGTCATTATCGCGAGATAGTCGAAGTACGCCTTGCCAATCTTCCTGGCGGCTGGATCGTTGGCCATCAGTTCGTCAACAACTTCCTTCGTCATCGAACGCAACAGCGAGATTACTTCGGCGGGAAACGGCCTTATCTCGATGTTCGGGTCTTCCTTGAGCTGTCGCAATGACACGGCGTTGCCGTGCGTGTATTCCGCTGCCATGTCGGTCGTAATGGCCTGGCAACTGGTCGCGACAATCGACTGCAGGTCTGCCGGCAGCGAATCCCAGGCCGTCTTGTTGATAATCGTCTCCAGCCCCGGGCCGGGCTCCTGCCACCCCGGGTAGTAGTAATACCGTGCCGCCTTGTGCAGGCCGAAAGACGAGTCGTTATAAGGCCCCACCCACTCAGTGGCATCGATCGCGCCGGTTTGTAGCGCGGTGAAGATCTCGGAGCCGGGCAGCGTTACCGGTGTGCCGCCGGCTCTTCGCAGCACCTCACCACCCAGGCCGGGAATACGCATCTTCAGCCCCTTCAGATCATTGACGCTGTTGATTTCCTTGTTGAACCAGCCGCCCATCTGCACGCCCGTGTTACCCGTGGGAAACGGCACAAGATTGAAGGGCGCATAGAGTTCATGCCATAGCTCCAGGCCGCCACCGTAGTAGAGCCAGGCGTTCAGCTCCAGGTTGGTGAGACCGAAGGGGATCGCGGTGAAGAACTGCGCGGCGTCCACCTTGCCCTTGTGGTAGTAGGAGGCATCGTGGCCCATCTCGACCGTGCCGCGACTGACCGCATCAAATACCTCAAAGGCCGGCACCAGCTCGCCCGCACCATACACCTTGATCTTCAGCCGGCCGGCCGACGCCGCCTCAACCCGGGCGGCCACGTTTTCCGGCGCCATGCCAAGGCCCGGGAATTTTGGCGGCCAGGAGGTCACGCAGGACCACTCGAAGGTCTCCTGGCGGGTATTGCCGTCGCAGTTCGCCTCTTGTTTCGCACAGGCCGAGAGCGTCGCGGCTGCCGCGAGGCCACCGACGAATTGTCGTCTTTTCATGGCAGGTCCCATCGTCTTTACACTGCCGCAAGTCTATTGATCGCCAGAAGCAATGCAACAGCCTGACGGTGGGATTTATTTGTCCGACATAATTCCCACTTCATTCCATATCGGTTCGATAAAGGGTCTGTGGATAACCCACCGAAGGCCAAATTGGCCCCGATCCGGGGATCGGGGCCCGTCCGTCCCTGGCCCGACGGTGGTATTGAGCATAAACCTGCCATCCCTGGCGCGCCACTCTCGGCCGGATCGGATCCGTTCTCCCACTCGTCGGTGCTTTGGAGTCTCCCACCCATGGCCGGGTTACGCGGCTTCGCATTCTGGGCGATCTGTGGATAAACTCTGCAAGTCTCAGGAAATCAAGGAGTTCGACCCAACATGATCGGGCTATTACAGCGCGTGACACGGGCGGACGTCAGCATCGACGGCGACGTCATCGGAGAAATCGGTCGTGGGTTGCTGGTGCTGGTTGCCGTGCACCGTGACGATTCCGAGAGGGATATAGCCCGGCTCGCCGAGCGGCTGCTTGGTTATCGGGTGTTTCCGGACCCGGAAGGCCGCATGAACCGCAGCGTCCAGGATGAAGCCGGCGGGCTATTATTGGTCCCGCAGTTCACGCTGGCGGCAGACACGAAGAAGGGTACGCGCGCCAGCTTCACCAAGGCCGCATCGCCTGAGAGGGGTGCCGAGTATTTCGACGCGCTGGTGGAGATTTGCCGGCAGCGGCTCGACACCGTTGAAACGGGCCGATTTGGCGCCAATATGGAGGTTAGCCTGGTGAATGACGGCCCCGTGACATTCTGGCTCGAATCCTGATGGGCACCGTGCGTGTGACACGGGTACGGTTTTGTTGCGCGGCCGGGGGTATCATGAACATAATTCGCGCCCGGTCAGAATCCGGCGCAGACCTTATGAATTAAAGGCGGCACGCCGCCAGGAGTAACAGGATGTTTGCCAATATAGGCCCGTGGCAGTTACTGATCATTCTCGTCATCGTTTTGGCCATCTTCGGCACAAAGCGGCTGCGTTCGCTGGGCTCGGATCTTGGCAGCGCCGTCAAGGGGTTCCGCTCCGCGATGAGCGAGGCGGAACAAACAACCGATCAAATCGGCGACGTGTCCAAGGACGCCGATTTCGACAATACGCCGGCTGAAGAGCCCCGCAAAGAAAAAGACGCCTGATCCCCGCCCTGCCATGTCCGGAATAGGCGGTTCAGAATTTCTGCTCCTGTGCGTTATCGGGCTCCTGATACTGGGTCCCGAACGCCTGCCGCGTGTTGCGCGTCAGCTGGGCGGCTGGATCGGCAAGGCTCGGCAAATGACGCGCGCCTTGCAGCGGCAGCTTGAAGACGAACTCGATGTCGAGAAAAACCTCGGCATCAATCCCAAAGATTTTCACCCTGACGCGCTGCTGGCACCGCGCGACGACGACACCTATTCGCCATTACATGACGAAGACGACGATGCCGTCGATGACCACGGTGCGCCCGAGCCGGTCGCCGTTGAGAGCTCCGAGGCCGCTGGCAGCCCAGCCGCCGTAGACACCCCGTTGGCCGATGCCGACGATGCGCAGCAAGAAAAGACCGCCTGATGAGCGACGCGACACCCGACAAGGAAGGGGGACTTGGAGAAGGCACGCTGATGTCGCACCTGACCGAGCTGCGGAATCGCCTCTTCAAAATTGTCGGCAGCATTTTTGTTGTGTTCTTGCTGCTTGTGCCGTTTTCCCGCCAGATCTTCAATTTCGTGGCAGCCCCCCTGACGCGCTTTGTGCCGAGCGGAGAAATGATCGCCATCGGTGCGGTTACCTCGCTGACAGCAACCATTTCGCTGACTTTCTACTTGTCGCTGTTTATCGCGATGCCCATCATCCTTTACCAGGTTTGGGCGTTCGTCGCCCCCGGACTGTACAACAAGGAAAAGGGCTTCGCGGGCCCGCTACTCGCCACCAGCATCATCCTTTTCCTCGGCGGGCTCGCCTTTGCCTACTACGTAGTGTTCCCGCTAATATTTGGTTTTGTCGCGGCCTTTACTCCAGACGTTGTCGAGTGGAAGCCCGATATGGCCGAGTACGTAGGCTTCGTCATGCTCGTGTCGCTGGTATTCGGTATCGCATTCGAAACACCGATCGCGACCTTGCTGCTGGTCCTGACAGGACTTACGACACCCGACAAACTCGGCAAGGCCCGTCCCTACGTATTCCTCGGCGCGTTCGTCGTCGGCATGCTGCTAACGCCACCAGACGTGATCAGCCAGACGATACTCGCCGTCCCGGTCTACCTGCTCTACGAGCTCGGCATCATCATGTCGCGCCTGGTCCGACCGAAACCGGACGAATCGGTAGCCGCGGAAGGCTAATCCGCTGTAATCCAACATAATTCCGGTGGCCGGCACATCGCCGCCGGATTGGTCGCCTGGTGGCAAAAAGCACTGAAAATAGTGTTTAATGGACAGCTTGGTCCGCCAAAAAAAAATCAGAGCAAGGCGGCTAACAGCATCCCGGGGGAGAACATGACTGATTCCGTTGCCGCGACCGCGGAAGACTACTCGCACGATGACCAACTGTGGGGTCATCCCAAGGGCCTGTACGTGTGTTTTGGCACTGAGCTCTGGGAGCGCTTTTCATTCTACGGAATGAAGTTCCTGCTCGTTCTCTACCTCACCAAGTACCACTTGTTTTCCGACCAGATGGGGCTGGACGTCCTCGGCTCTTACGCCGGCCTCGTTTACGCGCTACCACTCATCGGCGGAATGCTCGCCGACCGTTACCTCGGCATGCGCAAATCGGTGGTCTTCGGCGGCATACTGCTTTGTTTCGGCCACCTTTTGATGGCGGTCGAAGGCTACCAGGCCGTATTTTACGCGGCGGGATCGACGCTTGCAGAAAACCTGACGCTGGCGTCGGGCGAAGTTCTGACCGCAGGCACCGTGCTGGCCCAGGACATCATGATCCGCGATACGGCCGCCCTCAAAGTCTTCTACCTGGCGCTCGCACTGATCGTCATGGGTGTCGGCTACCTGAAACCGAATATCTCCACAATCGTCGGCAAGCTTTACGCCATAGACGACCCCCGCCGTGACTCGGGGTTCACGATCTTCTACATGGGCATCAACATCGGCTCATTTGCAGCGACCCTGCTCTGCGGCTGGCTGGGTGAAACCTTCGGCTGGAAGTACGGTTTTGGCGCCGCCGGTATCGGCATGATCATCGGCCTGTTCACCTTCCTCAAGGGCCAGAAGTACCTGAAAGGACATGCTGAACCCGCCGAGCCCGAGAGGCTCACGAAGAAAGTGTTCGGCCCGATCAATGTCGAATGGTCGATCTACCTTCTGACGCTTCCGGCACTTTCGGTCGTCTGGTGGCTGGTGCAGCACGAACATATCGTTCTTGCCTCGCAGAACGTTCTCCTGATCGTGTCCGTCGTCGGCCTGATCCTGTATTCGATGCTCTATGACAAGTCGAAATCGAACAACACGACGGCGTATATCGTTGCCGGTGTCGCGATTGCGTCCGGCTGTTACGCCGTGCTGGTGAACCTGCACTTCATTCCCGGCAGCGTCGAGCTCGCCGAGAACGTCCTGTACGGCGCCATCATCCTGATTATCGGTTTCGTCATTTACGGTTTCCGCACGCACAATTCCGCCGAGTTCGGGCGCACCGTCGTCCTCATGATTCTGATTCTCTCGACGGTCGTTTTCTGGGCACTATTCGAACAAGCGGCCGGATCAATGACGTTTTATGCCGATCGTGTCGTGGATCGCACCGCTGGCGGCATCACGTTTACCGCCGCGCAGTTCGGCTCACTGAATGCCGGCTTCATCATGTTGCTTGCGCTGCCGTTCGCAATTCTCTGGACCTGGCTTGCGAAAAAGAATCTCGAGCCTTCGACACCCGTGAAGTTCGGCCTCGGTATCATGCAGGCCGGACTGGGTTTTGGCGCACTCGTATTCGGCGCACAGTTCCCCGACCAGGCGGGACAGGTCGCCATGATCTGGCTCATCCTCGCGTACCTGCTGCACACGACCGGAGAGCTGTGCCTGTCGCCGGTTGGCTTGTCCGCAGTGACGAAGCTGTCGATCGGCAATGTCGTCGGCGTCAGCATGGGCACCTGGTTTCTCGCAACCGCGCTGTCGGAGACGGTGGCTACACGCCTCGGCCGTATGGCGGCAATTGACACGTCGCCAGGCGAGGTGGCTGACGTGGCTACCGCGCTCGCAACCTATACCGAACTCTATGAGTTCCTGATGTGGACCGGACTCGGTGTCGGCGTATTCATGATTATTATCTCGCCGGTGCTGCGTCGCTGGATGCACGGCATACATTAATCTCTCTTTTGAATTTCGGAAGTACGCAATGAAATCTCTTGTGAAAATCGCGGCGGGCCTCGCGCTGCTGATGCTTGGCGCCTGTGCCGAGAAGGAAGCCGACCAAACCACTACCGACGCTGTCTCCCCACCGACCGAAACGGCCGAGCAATTTGTTGCCCGAGCCAACGAAGAGCTCGCCGAGCTCCTCAAGGAAACCGGGGCCGCCGAGTGGGTGCGAGCGACCTATATAACCGCGGACACAGCGGTCGTCGCTTCTGCTGCCAGCCAGAAGTTTGCGAAGTGGCATGGCGACATGGTGCAGCAGGCACTACCGTACGAAAACGCCGAGCTTGGCGCCGAAACGCGTCGCGCGATCGACCTCCTGAAGCTGGGGACATCGCTGCCAACGCCATCCGATCCCGCAAAACGTAAAGAGCTCACACTGATCGCGACCGAGCTTGAAGGCATGTACGGAGCGGGGGAGTACTGCCGCAATGACGGCGACTGCAAGAGCCTGCCGGAACTCGAGGATATTCTTGCGGGCAGCCGAGACTTCGACGAACTGACCGACGCCTGGCAAGGCTGGCGGACGGTCGCTCCGCCCATGCGCGAGAAATACCAGCGCTATGTTGAGCTTGTTAACGAGGGCGCCAGCGAACTGGGTTACAACGATCTCGGCGAAATGTGGCGTGCCGGCTTCGACATGAGCCCGGCTGAATTCGAACAGGAAACCGCCCGCCTGTGGGAGCAGGTCAAGCCACTTTACGATGAGCTGCATTGCCATGTTCGCGCCAGGCTCGGCGCCGTTTACGGCGAGGACAAAGTGCCGCAGGATGGACCGATTCCCGCGCACCTGCTCGGCAATATGTGGTCGCAAAGCTGGGGCTTCATTTACGACCTCGTCGAGCCATACCCCGGCGTTGCAGATCTCGACGTCGACAGTGCGCTACAGAAGAAAAATTACTCGCCGCAGGAGATGGTTCGCTCCGCCGAAAACTTCTACGTTTCTCTTGGCATGCGGCGCCTGCCGGACACGTTCTGGGAGCGCTCGCAGTTCACCAAGCCCAGGGATCGTGACGTCGTCTGTCACGCCAGCGCCTGGGGTCTCGACGGCGGCAGCGACCTGCGCATCAAGATGTGCATCAAGCAGACCTACGATGAACTGCGCACCATCTACCACGAGCTTGGCCATAACTATTATCAGGACGCCTACAGCGACCAGCCGGCGCTTTTCCAGGACAGCGCGCACTCCGGCTTCCACGAGGCGATCGGTGACACCGTGACGCTGTCAATGACACCTCAGTACCTCGCTGACGTCGGCCTGATCAGCTCCGCAGAAGAAAGTGAGCAGACCGTTGTTAATCGGCAGATGCAGATGGCGCTGGACAAGATTGCGTTCCTGCCGTTCAGCAAACTGATCGATGAATGGCGCTGGGGCGTATTCTCCGGACAGGTTGTGCCGGCTGATTACAACAAGACCTGGTGGGAATTGCGTGCGCGCTACCAGGGCGTTTCGCCGCCGGTTGAGCGCAGCGAGGCGGATTTTGATCCCGGTGCGAAGTACCACGTCTCGGCCAACGTGTCCTACACGCGTTACTTCCTTGCGCATATTCTGCAGTTCCAGTTTCAGCGATCGCTGTGCGAAATAGCAGGTCACCAAGGGGACCTCGCCTCCTGTTCTGTGTATGGCA
>CAYTTZ010000105.1:0-10905 GCA_964440945.1 uncultured Woeseiaceae bacterium | reverse complement strand
CACTAGTTCAGAACGCCGAACGCGTTGTCGCCCTCTTCCGGCTGGCCGAGTTCAGACAGCCGTTGAAGCCCGAACTCCCGCGCAATCATGCGGATCGCCGCACGGGTTTCACTCTCACCTTTGAATCCCTCACCCAGCAGGATTTCGTTGCCTTGGCTGTCGACGCCGAAGATCGAATAGAACACGGTGTGTTTACCCCCGGACTGGGCATTCATCGTGCTTTTCTTCTTGAAACGAACCAGGCTGTTCTGATGCATCTGTTGACGACTTATCGGTATGCCCAGGATGCGACGCACGCTCGTGATCTCAGCGGCCTGCTTCGAGACTTCCAGTGAATTCACTACCAGGTACAGGCAAAACAGCCCGATCAGGGAACCGACCAGGCCGAACACGCCGCCAAAAACTGTTTGACCCTCGTGAACAACGAGGTACCAGCCAGCGGCGGCAAAAATCGCGCCGACTGTGATCCCGACGAGCGATGAAGAAAAATGACGCCCCATCGGATAGTGCATCTGCTTGCCTATACCGCTGTTTCGTATCGCGACTATCTCTCCGACGGACTGATCGTCCAAGAGATCCTGCTCATTCCTCGCCTTCTGTATCGCCCGCTCCGGTATTCGGCGTGAGGTAGTTGATGTCGCGTATACCGGCATGTCATAGCTCCGATCAATGTCAGTACCGGCAAGCTCTGCGCGCAGATTCAGACGCCAGATGTAGTAGCTATCGCTACGCTCCGTATCGGAAGCTGTTAGCCCCTCAGGCACGTCAAATCTAAACGTCAGCTTCGTGCCATTGGCACCCGGCTCAGCAAACGCAACCATGCTGTCCTGCCACTCGGCCTCTTCCTTGCGACTCCTGTTCTTGCCGCTGCCAGAGACATAGCTGTGCAGGTTATTCAGCGTCAGCTGGAATCGAGCGTCGGGGTCAAACGGGATGTTCAGGTCAATGGCGCCACCAACATGACCCCCAATTGAGCCAGGAAAGGGATCCAGCGTCACCGGCGCCGGACCGAAACGCCGCCATTCGAATACGCGTCGCATCGCCCAGGCCAGCAGGCCTATGCCAACGACCGGAAACAACAGACCGATCAGAGCCAGGTAGTTTTTTTTCTGCGCCACCTCCTCGTACAACAGGAACGGTAGCGGCGCGGAAATCAGGTTCCAGAATGCGGCAAATGCCAACGCGCCCCACATCGTCGCTTTGGAGCTGGAGCGAATCTGCGGCGATTGCCATCTGTCGTTCATCAGCCAGGGGGATTCACGATACTCGGGCAAGTCGGCGTCTTTTTCAGGAGCGGCCCGCCAGACGAAGACAATCAGGCCAA
Organism: uncultured Woeseiaceae bacterium; assembly: GCA_964440945.1. Classification (GTDB taxonomy): domain Bacteria; phylum Pseudomonadota; class Gammaproteobacteria; order Steroidobacterales; family Woeseiaceae; genus UBA1847. The sequence goes on along the minus strand of CAYTTZ010000105.1, from coordinate 9,581 downwards.
GTCCAAAACCGCCGAACACAAACAGAAAAATGGATTTGAAGCCGATCAGGCCCCAGCGCAGATTGGGATCGAGAATAGACGCACGCGGCTCCTCGGGATCGACATACACCACTATATTGCCGCCGCTGGCCGCCTCTGTCTGCAGGCGGCGACCCATGTCCTGCTGATAGTCACCGATATTATCGGCGCCACTTTTAAGCGACACGCGGCTTCCCGTGAAGCGCTCACCGCCGTAGCTGTACGTGTACGCGGCGTAGGCCTCGTAGGTATCGGAGTCGTCGCCAGAATGTGTCTCGTAGCCACCACGAGTCAGCCTGGCATCGACCTGCACCCAGGCGCGCATCTGCCAGGCATCATAAAACCCGCTGCTGATGGACCACAGCATCCATACGCCAACCGCGAAAAATGGCAGCCCGAGCAAGGTTGCGACAATTCTGTCTTTCATGCGCAACAGCGTAGCAATACGTCTGTGACGGCGCTGTGATACGCATTCAGGACGCTGAAACCACTAAAGTTATGTCAAAGCAGGCCGATAAGGCTGGATAAGCTCCTGTATCGAAAGGCAAAAGCTATGATCACGCCAGCAACCCCCGTCGATGAGTTATTGCGTCTTGAGACCCTGCGCAACCTGAAAATCCTCGACACGGACCCTGAAGAACGCTTTGACCGAGTCACGCGGCTGGCAAAGCGGATATTCGGCACCGAGATTGCTCTCGTCAGCCTGGTCGACAGCGATCGACAGTGGTTCAAGTCCTACCAGGGCATCGAAGTCACCGAGACGCCACGGGATATCTCCTTCTGTGGTCATGCGATCCTGGATGACCAGGTGATGATCGTAAACGACACGCATACCGACGAACGTTTCCGCGACAATCCGCTCGTCACAACAAATCCGAGTATTCGCTTCTACGCCGGCTGCCCGATCAGCGCACCCAATGGCAGCAAGGTGGGAACGCTGTGTGTCATTGACAGTAAACCACGTGACATCGAAGACGGAGACATCGCGCTGCTCGAGGAACTCGGTCAGCTGGTCGAGGAAGAACTCGCCATGGCCGACATGATGCATGACGATCCGGTTACCGGCTTGTCGAACAGCCTTGGTTTTTCGCAGGTTACCGAGTACCTGCTAGCCATGTGTGTACGAACAGACTCGCCGGCTACCTTGATGCTGTTCCGAGTTGCAAACCAGAACGTCATCACGGGTTTCATGGGCCAGGAAGAAGGCGATCGCGCCGCCATCGAGATGACGCAACTGCTCATGGCGAATTTCCGTGACTCCGACATCATCGGCCGACTGACCCACGACGCTTTCGCCGTGCTGATGGCGGGCGCTTCGCTGGAGAACGTTGCGGTGACTCGCGAACGTGTAGAGCAAGCGCTTGAGGAGCGCAACCTGCGCGGTGAGGCCGAGTATGAACTCGACGTAGAAATTTCAGCTGTCCATTACGACCCTGACACGCATTCGGACGTAAACGCATTAATCAACGATGCGGAGAATGGCCTCGAAGAAGGGCGCGGGCAGGATTCGGCCAACGACTCGGACCACGAAGACTACCTCAATACTGCGTGATACCAACGGCGTTGCTTGCGCCGGGTTTCCTGGTATCAAGCAGCCGAATTTTCTGCCAGCGCACAGGCAGCTGCGGCCAGAGCTGTTATCGACGCATAATCCTTATTTTCGATCGCGCTGGCAGGCGTCAGCCAGCTCCCACCGCACGCAACCACAGAGGGCAGCTGCAAGTAATCGCTCAGTGTCTCTGGTGTAATGCCGCCAGTCGGCATGAAGCTCAGGTCGCGATAGACCGAACTGAGCGCCTTGAGCATCGCAACGCCGCCAGCCTGACCAGCCGGAAAAAACTTCACCGTCCTGATACCGAGATTCCAGGCAGCCAGCGCTTCAGTAGCCGTCGCTATGCCAGGGTGGATTGGTAAGTGACGCGCCTGCGCCTCCGTGACGACCGATTCGTGCAAGCCAGGCGAGACAACAAACCTCGCTCCCGCCTCCGCAGAAACTTTGACCTGCTCTGCATTTAGCACCGTTCCGGCACCCACGACTACGTCAGCGACATGCGCGGCAATTCGACGGATCGCTTCCGGTGCCGCCACCGTACGATAACCAAATGCACCCGGGGGTAAGAGAATTCAGCTGGAGTATGGCGGCTTACCGCCGGGGTAAAACTACGATAGCCTGCTTCGAACAATGTTGTCCTGCGGCGCGGAGTCGCCGCTAGACCCGGATCCTGGCTTAGTAACGTCCATGCTGCTTGAAGATGTAGTTGTTCAGCTCGACGAATTCCGTATTCATCCGGTGAATGATGCGGTGCGTCGATCGAGCGATGGAGCGCATGACTTTGTAAACCAGTTGAGGATGCTCGTCGATTATTTTTTCGAAATCATCGCGCTTCAGACTAAGCACATGACAGGGGCTAAGTGCTCGCAAACCCACCGTGTGCTCATGACCGTCGATGAAGCTCAGTTCGCCGGCCAGGTCGCCTTCTCTCAGCACCGCAAGCCCGGCCACATCTCCACCACCGGTGCGTTTGACGACCTCCAGCTTGCCCTCCAGCAACACATGCAGCGAATCGTCGCTGGTGCCCTGAATGATCAGAAACTCATCGCCCTTCAATTCTCGTGGCGTCATGATGCCGCCCAGCACGCCCGCCTCGCTGTCCGACAACTCACCGCCCAGAGACGACATAAGAATGAGATTGGCTACATCGGTCATAGTGGTTCCCCAAAAACAGGCCTAAAGTTCCAAGAGCAATGGCTCTATCATAGTTAAGCGCAGGTCGCCCGCACCATACGTAGAATGCCCAAGAGCGGCGCCCGGCGTGCCTGCTCGTTCCTAGTCTCTGCTGGTGCCCATCAATTCATAGTGTCCGCCACGATCCAGGGCGGCCCTGTAAGCCGGCCTCGCCCGCGCGATCTTCAGGAAATCGGCGAGGTGCGGGTAAGACCTTGGAAGATCGGTCCGAACCTCGGCGGCCTCCAGTGCAAAGCTCATCTGCACGTCCGCGGCCGTAAACGTGTCGCCGCAAAACCAGCTCGACTCGCTCAGCGTCTGCTCCATGAAAGCCAGGTTGCTCTTCACGTTGGCGTCGAGGTAACTGGCGCGCACCTTGCCCGCGATGCCTTTCGCTATTGGTTTTACGAAGAACGGCATGGGCGCAGTCTCGATGCGTCCCAGTATCAAAGAGATGATCATGAGCGGCATGAATGTCCCTTCCGCGTAGTGCATCCAATAGGTGTAGGTACGCCAGTCGGCGGTGCCTGCGGCCGGGTGCAGCGTACCGTCATCGTAGGTATGCACGAGGTATTCGATGATCGCCCCGGACTCGGCCACCGTAACGCCATTGTCGACGATGACCGGCGCCTTGCCGAGCGGATGCACGTCCTTGAGTTCGGGTGGTGCGAGGCCGGTCTGCTTGTCGCGGCCGTAGCGCCTCATTTCGTACTCAAGGCCGAGCTCTTCCAGCAGCCACAGGATGCGCTGCGAACGGGAATTCTCCAGATGATGTACAACCAGCATTTTCACACTCCACGCTCGATTGGGTATGACACAGGATACTTTATTTCTGATCGCCGGGCCTTGGCGGTGCACTGCAACACCTGATTAGCAATGCAGGAGTCATTGATTTCTCGTAGCATGGAGCATTCGAACTTCACGTAAGAACCGGTCCGCCACTTTCCCAATGAAATTCCCGCGCTCGACCCGCCACCTCGTTACGCTGCTGAGCTTGCTACTGTCAGCCAGTGCGATCGCCCAGGTGGTAGAAGATAGTGCCGAGCCGGCGCCGGATCTCGAAGCACTGCAGAGCGATGCGTGGGCTTATTTCGAGGGCCCGCGGGCGGAGATCGAGCCTCGAAAGGACACCTTTCTTGCGACTGTGGGTATCGAGATCGCCGACCTGGAACCACAGAACCAGGGTATCGCAGAGACGCTCCTGGACGCGGTACGCGACAATTTCACCGCGTTACTGCCGTTGCTGGACGACGCGGAGCTGGATGCGCCGGAGCTGGAGCCAGAGGCCGCCAGCTACGCCGTCGAAGATCTGCTGAAGATCGCGGCCGCGGCGCGCGAGGCTCGCACCGCGGCCGACATTGAACAGCTCGAGGTCGATCGCGAGAATCGCGTTCTCGACGGCACAACCCGCCACCGGGACGCAGTCTTCGATGACTATGTCGACGCTGCTGCGGGCGACGAGCGCTGGCTCTCTGGCCTGCGACTCGTTCAGGCCAGATCGGCGCTAGCTATCTCCGCGCGACGGCTCGAACTATTGACGCAACGTGCCGAGCGCGATTTCGCTTACGCCGATGCGCTGGCGGAGCGGCGTGACCTTGCAGCAAGCCGGCTGGCAACGGCGGCCGATGAAGCCGATCTCGAAGGCCTGCAGAAACGTGTCGCTGCGGACCGGACCGCCGTCGAAACGGCGCGGGAACGATTACGTGCCGCACAGATTGCTGCGAGTACTCTGGACCTCGACACGGAGCAAGGCCGATCACAGCAGCGGTTGCAGCAGCAGCGCCTGATCGGCGCTGATATTGCGCTTGCCCTTGCAGAAACGGCGCTCGCTCAGACCGAGGCACAGCTCTGGTGGACCGAGATCGTGCTCGACAGACCGCCAGATACCGGCGCCCTCGCAGACAAGACGCTGGCCTGGTCGGAACTGCTGCGCAGTGTCGAGCAGCGAGTGCCGGAATGGAAGCAGGAAACCGGCGACGAGCTGCTGGCGATACAAAGCGTCAGTCGGGATGGCCTTGATCGCGCCTCTCGTCGGCTGCTGGACCAGCGCCTAGGTACCGCGCAGCAAACACTTACGCAGATCGGTGACCTGGACGCCAGGATCTCTGACCTCGAGTTGCTGATGCGTACGGTCGACGACGTTGCCGCCGAATATACCGGGGCTTTCCAATCATGGGTAACGAGCATCAGTCGCGGCGCCAAAACCGCCTATCTACGACTCGCGAGCCTGGCCGATGTCACTTTGTTCAATATCGGCGAGACGCCTGTTGCCGGCGATGACATCCTGCGTGTAATAGTGATCCTGACCGTAGCGTTCCTTCTGTCGCGTGGCTTACGACACGCAATTCGGCGCATCAGTGACAGCGACTCGAGCGGCACGCAGGCGTCGCTGTACACGGTCGGGCGACTCAGCCATTACACGATCATTGTTTTCGGCCTGTTTATCGCCCTTTCTTCGATCGGGCTCGACTTCAGCAACCTGGCACTCGTCGCCGGCGCGCTCAGTGTTGGCATCGGTTTCGGCCTGCAGTCTATTGTCAATAACTTCGTATCCGGCCTGATCATCCTGTTCGAACACTCGCTGCGCGTGGGCGACTACATTGAGCTCGACAACGGACTTACAGGTACGGTCAAGTCCATCAATGTGCGCAGCACGCTGATCAACACCAACGACAACATCGACATCGTGGTTCCGAATTCCGAATTCGTGACGACCCGCTTGACGAACTGGACGCTGGGTGAACGCATACTGCGCGTACGAATCCCGTTCGGCGTTGCGTATGGCAGCGACAAGGATCTCGTCAGGCAAGCGGCTCTCGAGGCTGCGGCCGAGGTCCAATACACACTGAAAAACATGAAGGGGCGCGAGCCCGATGTATGGCTGGTGGAGTACGGAGACAACAGCCTTAATTTCCTGCTGCTGGTCTGGGTCAATCGACAAGGTGCCAAGCGTCCTACCCGCACGCGCTCCTCCTATCTCTGGGCGTTGGAGACGAAGCTCTCCGAATACGGGATCGAGATTCCGTTCCCGCAACGTGACCTGCATTTGCGCTCCGGATGGCCTGCCCCGCCGCCACCTGAAGCGGAACCGGAAACGCCTGTCGTCGAAGATTAATCGCTTAGTATTTCCAGCAATAACAACTGAGAACCCGAGGACCCGTTCATGAAAGACGAAACCCTGGCTATCCACGCCGGCTTCAAGTCAGACCCTGCTACCAATGCCGTCGCCGTACCCATATACCAAACGGTCGCCTACGAATTCGATAACGCGCAGCACGGCGCAGATCTGTTCAACCTCGCGGTTCCCGGCAATATTTATTCGCGCATCATGAACCCGACAGTGGATGTACTCGAACAGCGCTGCGCGCAGCTCGAGGGTGGCATCGCAGGCCTGGGACTCAGCTCGGGCAGCGCTGCCATTAATTACGCCATCCTGACTTTGGCAGAGAAAGGCAACAATATCGTCACGATTCCGATGTTGTATGGCGGCACCTACACGCTCTTCAAACACATGCTGCCAAAGCTCGGTGTCGAGGTGCGCTTCTCCGCGGATGACAGTGCTGCCAGCATGGAGGGCCTGATCGACGACAAGACAACTGCCGTGTTCTGCGAATCGATCGGCAACCCCGCTGGTAACGTTGTCGATATAGAGGCGATTGCGAAAATGGCGCACGAGCATGGCGTACCGCTGATCGTCGACAACACGGTTGCGACACCTGCGCTCATCAAGCCCATCGAATGGGGCGCAGACATCGTCGTTAACTCGCTGACCAAGTACATGGCTGGCCACGGCAATTCGCTCGGCGGCGTTATCGTCGACAGCGGTGAATTTCCCTGGGGGGATTACCCTGAGAAGTTCCACATGCTGACGCAGCCCGAAGAGTCCTACCATGGCGTGGTATACACGGAGGCGCTGGGCGCCGCTGCGTACATCGGTCGGGTCCGAACCGTGCCGCTACGCAACACCGGCTCAGCATTGAGCCCGATGAACGCATTTCTAATCCTCCAGGGACTGTCAACCTTGCCATTGCGCATGGAACGGCATTGCGAGAATGCCCTGGCCGTTGCCAACTACCTGAGCGACGACTCCCGCGTCGACTGGATCAAATTCGCCGGCCTTCCCGACTCGCCCTACTACGATCTCGCCATGAAATACACCAATGGAAAGCCGTCGGCGCTTTTGTCGTTCGGCATTAAGGGCGGCTTCGATGCGGCGGTGAAGTTCTACGATGCCCTCGAAATGTTCCTGCGACTGGTCAACATAGGCGACGTGAAGTCGTTGGCGGCGCACCCGGCATCGACAACACACAGGCAGCTGAGTGACGACGAATTGAAATCAGCCGGCGTAACACCCGACATGATTCGACTATGCATTGGCATTGAGCACATCGACGATATCATTGCCGATCTCGACCAGGCGCTTGCGGTGGCATCGAAGTAGGAGCCCGACAAATCCCAATCACCGGGAACCAGAGCGACCTCGTGTATCGTCAGTCCGCGATAAGTGACGGCGATGAACCCCGGGCACTTCAGGACACCGAAACGAAGACCGCTAAATCCAAAAAGTTATTTCCCAATGAAGCACTGCCTGGATTCGGCAGCGAGCGCCAATTGGGCGCCACAATTCTATCGTCTGCTATTCTGGAGAACCTGCAACACCGGATCGCACGATGTCACAGCGCCCAAATATCTTGAACTCCACGCCATTGTATCTCGTCACTATTGCTTGTTTTCTGGCCGCGTTGTGCGCGGCTGGCCCTGCCGAGGCACAGAAAACCACCAAACCTGTCCTGCACGGAAAACACTGGGTGGCGATTACCGGAAAACCACTAGCCGCCACTGCCGGGAGCATGATTTTTACGCGAGGCGGAAACGCCGTTGACGCGGCATGCGCGATGCTGGCAGCAACATCGACCATGTGGGATACCTTGGGATGGGGGGGCGAAACCCAGGCGCTGATCTACAATCCCCACAACGGCGAGGTCATAGGTATCAATGCGCTCGGCGTCGCACCGACTGGCGCAACCGCAGACTTTTTTCGCGAGCAAGGGATGCTGTACCCGCCTGAATACGGTCCTCTGGCCGCGGTAACGCCCGGCACACCTGGCGGTTTGATGGTGATGCTCGCCGAATATGGAAAACTCAGCCTGGCCGAAGTGTTGGCGCCTGCCATGCAAATGGCCGAAGGCTATCCAATCGAGAAGTCTCAAGCCGACAACATGGAGAGACGTAAGGAAGTACTAACGCAGTGGTCGTATTCGAAGCAGGTATTCCTTCCTCACTTGAAAGAAGATGACAGCCAGGAACGTGCCGCACCCTACCCGGGTGAAGTCTTTAGCCAGCCTGACCTGCTGGCGACCTTAACGAAGCTCGTGGAAACCGAGGCCAAGGCACTGGCCAACGGTAAGAGTCGCAAAGAAGCGATCTACGCGGCATACGACCGATTTTATCGCGGCGACATCGCTGAGGAACTGGTGCGCTCGTCGACTGAGTACGGCGGCTTGATGACAATGGCTGATCTCGACCGCTGGCAAGTTCATATCGAGAAACCCGTCAGCACCAATTACAAAGGCATAGATGTATACAAACTAACGCACTGGGTGCAGGGCCCGGTGATGTTGCAAGCGCTGAACATACTGGAAGAAATTGACCTGAAAAGCATGGGCTACAACACCGCCAGGTACATCCACGCCCTGTACCAGACTATGAACATGTCGTTCGCCGATAGGGATTTTTACTATGGCGACCCCTATATGCCACCGGTTGAACCCATTGATGGGCTTCTATCGAAGTCGTACGCAAAGCTCCGGCGAGGGCAAATCGACTGGGAACACAACGATCCTGATGTAAAGCCGGGCGACCCTTATCCATTCCAGGGTGACAAGAACCCTTACCTTGATCTGCTTGAGGATTGGACACCCGTTCCGCCGACCGCCGAGGCTGACGGTGCGGACGGTTTTCAACAAGCCGGCGTTATGAATAGTGACGATAGTTTCCTGGCCGGTACTACGTCAATCCAGGCAGCCGATGCCGAAGGCTGGGTGGTCTCTATCACACCAAGCGGTGGGTGGATTCCGGCTTTTATTGCCGGTCGCACAGGGGTTGGTTTGAGCCAGCGTATGCAGAGTTTCGTACTGGACGAGGCGCTTAATCCGTTCAACGTCGTACACCCTGGGCAACGGCCGCGCGCAACGCTCACGCCCAGTCTGGCATTGAAAGACGGCAGACCCTATATGGCGTTTTCGGTACAGGGTGGGGACACGCAGGATCAAAACCTGTTGCAATTCTTTCTCAACGTGGTCGAATTTGACATGAACGTGCAGCAGGCCGTCGAGGCGCACAACATCACCAGCTACCAGATGCAAAGTTCGTTCGGTGCTCACCGGGCTGAGCCAGGCCGAATACAGGTTACCACCCGCGTGCCGGAGTGGGTGCGAAGTGAGTTGAGCCAAAAGGGCTACGATGTCGAAACGGTAGATCGCACCTACAGCCCCATCACTGCCATATATTTCGATAGCAAATCCGGCACGATGTGGGGCGGCGCAAGCGACTACGGTGAGGACTACGGCGTGGCTTGGTAGCCCCTTGCGAGAGTGCTGTCGAATCTTGGCCTTACACCGGAGCTCAGTGGTTTGCGAACGTGATCATGGCATCTCGCCGTTTTGATAGTGCCGTCAAACGCCGTTCGTCCAGCACTTCGCCGAGATTCGCATGCAGTGTTTCGTCATCTATTTCAAGCAATGCCATTCGCCATTGATCGCCAATCGTGAGCTCGATGTCCTTCAGGTAAGCCGGTCGGCCCTGTTCTGCGCCAAACGAATTCTCGTGATCAACCAAC
>CAYTTZ010000104.1:0-10905 GCA_964440945.1 uncultured Woeseiaceae bacterium | reverse complement strand
GTCGACCAGCAGGTATTCTTCCTCGATACCCAGCGTAAACGTCGGTTCGTTTGCGGCCATACCCAGCCCCCCTATCGTTGCGCTTTGCGCGTGTTTTTATTATTTGCGCTTCAAGTTATTTGAGCTTCAAGCGCTTATTCGTTGTTCCTTCATGCCGAGGCGATCCGGAATCGATTCGATAATCTTGTGCATTACCTGCGCGATCTGGGAAATACCTTTCTTGTTACGCAGCAGGTCCTGGCGAATCTCGATGCCAATGTGCGGCAAGCTGACTTCTTCTGCATGGTGATCAATCGTGTAGTCCTGTGGCGCCTTGCCCGAGTACGGCACATTATCGCCGACGTAATAGCCTGCGTCGCGAAAACCCTCGAGGAAGATATGCCTGAGACGCTCGTCCTTGTCCCAGAGAACGCCAATCTGCCACGCCCGCGATTCGCCATTCAGCACTGGCGTGAAGCTGTGTATCGCGATGAAGGCCGGCGCTGGTCCTGCTTTCCGCAGGCGCTTGACCTGCTCGTCGATCGCGCGGTGGTACGGCCAGTACAGGGCGTCGGCACGCTGGTCCTTGTCGGCCTGGTGCAAATTGCGGTTGCCCGGCACGAGGATACCGTCGCCGTATTCTAGAAACGCGCCGGGGTCCATGAGCTGCCGATTGCAATCGACGACAAGGCGTGAGTAGTTCTGCAACACGGCGGTGACGCCCAGGCTCTCGGACAGGCTCTCGGTCAACGCGCCGGCGCCGATATCGATCGCGAGGTGACAGCGACGTGCGAACGGGTCCAGCCCCATGTCGCCGAGCGATTTTGGAAACCGGTGGCTGGCATGATCACAGATCAGCAGGATCGGCTTTTCGACGAGCGGGCTCATCACCCGGTAGGGTCCCGGTTCATCCGGAGCAAGCAGCGTTGCGTTTGTAGTGTTGTTAGCGCCTTCCGTCATGCCTGACCTGGGAATAGCAGAATGGCAGCCAGTGTACCGTATCCCGGGCCCTGAGCCACCTGCGCCAAATCCCGACCTTGCTCAGGCCAGCAACTGTTCCGAATCGTCATCCCGCCAGGGCTCGAAGGTCGCGACCGAGGCCGGCCGCGCAATGTAGTAGCCCTGCGCGAATTCGACGCCCAAAGACCCCAATTTATCAAGCACTTGCTTGGTTTCGACGCGCTCGGCAATGGTCTCGATGCCCATCGCATGACCTACTTCACGGATGGCCTTCACCATGCTCTCGTCAACATCATCTTCGGCGACGTTACGGATGAACTGGCCGTCGATCTTGAGGTAGTCGACCGGCAGGTTCTTCAGGTAGGTAAATGACGACAGGCCGCTGCCAAAGTCGTCGAGCGAGAACTTGCAACCGAGCTTCTTGAGTGTGTTCATGAAATGCACGACGCGCGACAGGTTCGATATTGCGGCCGTCTCGGTGATCTCGAAACAGATCGCACCCTTCGGCAGGTCCTGCTTCTCGAGCTCATCGATGACGAAGTCGAGGAAACGGTCCTCGCTGAGCGATGTGCCGGACAAGTTGATCGCAATCGTGTAACGAGCATCGCCATCGGTGCTGCGATCGGCAAGCTTCGACAGCGCTTCGTGAATGACCCAACGATCCAGTGTGGACATCAGGTTATAGCGTTCCGCAGACGGAATGAACTGGTCGGGACTGACCAGCTGGCCGTCCTCATCGCGCATGCGCAGCAACAGCTCGTAGTGTCCGCGCTGCTTGCCCTCGCATTTGCCTATGCCAATGATGGGCTGGAAGAACAGCTCGAGGCGCTCCTCCTCGACCGCACTGGTAATGCGCGACACCCACTTCATTTCTTCATGCCGCATCGACGCGTCGGTGTCCCGGTACAGGTGCACCTGGTTGCGGCCCATGTCCTTGGCCGAGTAGCAGGCGACGTCCGCCGAACTCATGACACCTGCGACTTCGGCGTTCTCACTGGTAACCAGCACGACGCCGATCGAGCAACGCACCGTCGTGAACGAATCCTGCCATTCGAAGCGATAGCCTTCGATCGAACCGCGAATGGTCTCTGCGACCTGCATCGCGTGCTGCTCGTCGCAACGCTCCAGCAATATGCCGAACTCGTCGCCACCGAGGCGCGCAAGTATGTCGGTCGAACGAATATTGTTTTGTATCAGGTCCGTCAGCTGGCGCAGTAGAGCGTCGCCAGCCGTGTGTCCGAAGGTATCGTTGACGACTTTGAACTGGTCCAGGTCGACGTACAGCAGCGCGTGCGCTTCTTCCACGTTGTCTCGGAGGCCCTCCAGCGAGCCGATCAAATGATTCTCGAATTCGCGGCGGTTGACCAGGCCGGTCAGTGTGTCATGCGATGCCTGGTAGCTCAGCTGGCGAAACAGCCGGGACTCTTTGCTGACGTCATGGAAAACCATGACCGAGCCAATGATATTGCCGATACGATCGCGAATCGGCGCGGCCGAATCCTGGATCGGCACCTCCTCGCCTTGGCGCGTGATCAAGATGGAATTTTCAGCCAGCGTCACAACGCGGCCTTCTTTGAGGCAGCGCACCACCGGGTTCTCGACCGTGGCGCGTGTGTGCTCGTTCACGATCATCATGATGTCGGTCACGTGCGAGCCTTTCGCGCCGCGCATATCCCAGCCGATGAGGTCCTGGGCAACCGGGTTAACGTAATCCACGATGCCGTCGGCATCCGTGGTGATGACGCCATCGCCGATAGACTGCAGCGTTACCTGCGCGCGTTCCTTCTCTTCGAAGACGCGGGTTTCCGCACGCTTGCGCTCGGTGATGTCGGTAATCGTGCCTTCGTGCGCGACCAGTGCGCCCGCATCGTCACGGATCGCGCGCGAGTTTTCCAGCACGACGATTTTGCTGCCGTCTTTGCGTCGCAGGCGATACTCGAAGTTCTTGACAACGCCTTCCGCCTCGAGCCGCGCGAGCACGCGCTCGCGATCGATCGGGTTGACGTACAGCACCGAAGTGAGGCCGGCGTCGCGAAGATCGTCAACATCAGCGTAGCCAAGCATCTCGACCAACGCAGGGTTGGCAGTGATGATCTCGCCTTCATGCGACGCGATATAAACGCCGTCAACGACGTTTTCGAAGAGGCCGCGATAGCGTGCTTCGCTGGTGCGAAGTTTTTCTTCGTCCAGCTGCCGCTTGATGGCGATTCCGGCCAGGTGGGCCATGCGGCTCAGCTGATCAAGCTCATCCGTGGTCGGCCCGCGACTTTCATCGAGATAAACATCCAGCGTACCGATGATGCGGCTCGCTTCGCCGTTAATGAGAAAAGACCACGCGGCCTTGATGTCGTGTTCCTTCGCCTCTTCGACTGCACCGGACCAGTTCGGATCGGAGCAAAGATCCTTGGTAATACGATCCTGGCTGTGATGCACGGCGGAACCGCATGAAATGCTGTCTGCGCCGACTTTCACGAAGTCGAGGTGTAGCTTGAAGGCATCGGACAGGCTCGGCGCCTGCGCAACCGACAGCGACTGACCGTTGTTGTCGAAGCGCATGATTGCAGCCTTGAAGTCGTCGCCGATCTTTTCGACGACGCGGCAAATCGCGCGCAGCGTCTTGTCCTGCGGCGCACTCGACGCAATCATCTCGAGGACTCTGCTCTGCGCGAAGGACAAAGCCTCCGCACGTTTGCGTTCGGCGATGTCGGTAATACTCACGCGAATCAGCTGCTGGTCGTCAGACGGCAGGCAGCTGAAACGAACCTCGCAGGGTAGCTCCTTGCCCGCAGAGTCTTTGTGCATCCATTCGAAGGTCGGATGTTCGCCTTCCAGTGCGCGGTCCACGAAACCGCGTCGCACGCCGAAAGACGGTGTGCCATCGGGCTGCATTTTCGGACTGATCGCCTCGGGTCCGACGGTGAGCAGGCGTGATCGCGACAGGTTGAACAATATGCAGGCGTTATCGTTGGCGTCGACGAAGCGATTGTTGTCAACGTCGAACACGATTATCGCTTCCGGCGCATTTTCGACCAGCGCGCGATAGCGTTCCTCGTTCTCTCGGAGTGCGCTCTCGGCGGCGTTGCGGCCAGTGACATCGCGCAGGCTGATGACGTAGACCGGGCCATCATGTGTACGCAACTCGGTCGCGTTGATCTCGGAAACAAAAGACTCGCCGCCCGAGCGCAATGCCTGCACTTCGCCACCAACGAGCTCGACCCTGGTGTCATCCAGGTCCGACATGTACGGCGCGAGATACGTCTCGAGTGCTTTGCCTTTCGCACCCGGCAGAATATCCGCAATGTTCGAACCAATGAGCGTGCTTTTCTCGGTATCGAAGTAGCGCGGGCAGACCTTGTTGCAGGTGCGAATCATGCCGTCCGCACCCACCGACATCAGCGCCTCGGTGACGCTGTCAAAAATGGCCTCGATGGGGGTGTTGTCCTGGAAGGTACGCGTCTGGATCGACTGCGTGATGGTCGCTTCCATTTTGTCATAATGCTGGTCGATCAGCTTCAGGAGGTCGATGAAGTCCGGCTTGGTTATGCCGGACTGGTCGGTGGCAGCCCTGATTTTGTCGCGCAAATCTTGTTGCATCGGCCAGCTATTCCTGTAGCTATGGCCTGATACATTAAGGATTCGCCACTTTTATGTCTGTGACGCGACTTCAGTTTTGGAATAAATTTTGGGAAAGTTTTCCCGGAAACGTAGGTAGTTTCCAAAAAACCGGTTTATTGGGGACATCGTGCTTTCTTGCCTGGGCAACAAGCAGAATGACCCCAGCGTAGCGTCAGTCGGGCGTCAACACCCGGATCGCCTCACCCTCTTCGTCTATTTGCACCTCACCGTTCTCTTCGAGGATGCGACCGCCGGTCCCGACCTGGATCGGAATGGCCATCATGCTCGACATCGAGCCTTCCTCCGTCTCAACGGATGCTCCCACGTTAAGGTACATGCGCCCCTCGCGCTGCGGAATCACGGTCACCTGCTGCAGCACGAAACCCTCGTCCGCGGCCGGCGCCATCTCGATGGACAGCGGCTGCGCCTCGTGGAACATCATCGCTGCAGCATCGTTGATACGATAATTTACCCGCAAAGGCTGCGAACCCAGTGTCGACATAACGCGCAGGTTGACGGTAACGGGGCTGCCGACGATGGGCGTACCGATCACCTTGTAGCTGAGGCTGAACGGCGCACCGGGTTTCGAGATAGTGCCGTCATAGCTTGGCGCCGGCTTCGCAACCACTGTTGGCGCTTGCGCCTCTTTCTCCGCACCTGCATCGACAGCGGCTTGTTGGCTGTTGCCGCCGCAGGCGGCCAGTACGACAGCCATCGCGGTAGATACGGCAAGTGTTCTCGCTCTTTTCATAGTTTTCATCCAATCATCGGCCGCAATATCGACCGTCTGGTAGCACTTATAAAGGAACCATGGAAATTTCGAAACAAATCTGCTCCGGATAGCCGGTCGGCGCGCCCTCCTCATCCGCGAAGCGCCATTCACGCGGGTCGGCTACGTAGGTTCCGGCAGCGAGCGTCTGCGTCGTCAGGACCTCGGAGTTGTCATCAGGACTGACACCCGCGGCAACAACCTGTCCGCGCAGGAAGATGTAAATATCCGGGTCACTCTGGTCGCGATCATCGGGGTCCGCAGTAACGGGGGTAGCTGTCGTTGTTGTCATGGTCAGCGTGTAACGCTGCGCGCTCGTCGTCGTGAATCGCAGGTAGCGATGTTCCGCAAGCTTGTTACCGTCGCGAACCGAATCATAATCGCTGTTGGTGCAGATGTTGATCACGCCACCATTCGTCGGCAGCGTCGTGTACAGCGGCAGCACATCACGAGCCTGGTTCGGCGCACTCGCGACACTCCCCTGGCTGGAACCCCAGATGTCGAGACCAGTCACGTCGATATTTTCGCGGATCAGCTGCGAGTCGAGCAATGCCTGGCCTGCGGTATCCAGTTGCGGGCGCAGCTCAGTGGCGAACGCGAACAGCGTTGTGAATGCCTCGGTGCTGTTCTGCGGGCCGGTCATCGTATCGAAGATCGGTCCGAAGCCGATCGAGCCACCGTCGGTACCGTCGACATCAGTATCAAACAGGTCATAGATGAGTGTCGCAACCGACATCTCGTTGAACCAGCCCTGTGAGCCCGAGTTGCTGGTCTCGGTATTGATACCGAAACCACCCGATGTGCCTGGAACGCTGGTGTCGCAGTACTGCGGTTCGTCGAGCGCCATCGCCGCCAGCGCCGTGGCCCAGCCTTCGCCGAACGCGAGGCGAGCGTCGATACTCTGGCCGATGGAGTGCGCGCCACCTGTCGAGTCGGAGCGCGAGAACACGTCCTCAAAGTAATGCCCCCACTCGTGTATTGAAACGTGATCATCGAATTCTTCGGTATCGACGTTGGCGTCGCCGAGCAGGAACAGCGAGTCGAGATCGCCGCGGTAGAACGACGAAGTCAACTCGCCGTTGTCAATATCGCTCGGGCTGGTCAGCGTATTATTAATACTCCAGAAGGCATCCAGCGGACCGAAGTCAGCGTTCGCATCGGCCGTCAGCACGAGCTGCATGGCTGAGTAGATGGAGTCGAGAATCGCGAACGGTGCGGCTGCACGCGTGCCACTGTAGGAACTGCCGTCCCAACCGGTCGTCGCCGTTACGTCGCGGACGAGATCCGCGACCAGGCCTGAATTAAAAGTTTCTTCATAAACGTACAATGGCCGGCTACTCAAAGGCGGCGGGCTGGGCGACGTGTCGACGTTGTCACGAACTTCGACATCCCAACTCGGCGAACCGTTGCGCTTCAGCTCGGCGCGCACTCGAATTCGCACCTCTGTGTTGGGCGTTACGTTGTTGAACGCATAATCACCATTTTCGGGAGCCACCAAAGAATCGAGAACGGCGCCGCTGGCATCATCGATTAGTTGCACGGTTGCAGCCCGAACAGGCCGTGTCTCTGTCGCGCTGAAATTCAGCCCGTTGCAACTGAAGTTGGGCGGCACGAACTGGTACTGCACCTTGCCAGTAATATTCACGGCCTCCGCCGCCTCGGAAACCATTATCTCGATCAGGTCAGCAATAGTGGTCGTGCCATCGTTAACGGCAAGCTGGAATGTAAGCGTTTCTGTCGTCGCACCAACGAGTGGAGCATCAAACGTGGCTGCGGCCTGGTCGCCGTTGATGATAGTCACTCCGGTACCGGCAACCTGCGTCCACGTGTAGCTCAGCGCGTCACCAATATCGGTGTCTGTGGCGGCGCCGGTCAGGCTCACCATTGAGCCCTCAGCCGCTGCCTGGTCATTGCCGGCATCAACCACCGGGTCGGTGTTGGCAACGCCGTTGACGGTAATATTTACCGAGGCCGTGTTCACACCGCCGTTGCCATCAGTGACACGCAGCTGGAAGGTCATCATGGTGTTGTTGCCAATACCAACGTCGGGGCCGTTAAAGCTGGCCTGCGCCGAGAAGGCATTCGACAGCGTGGCAGTCACCCCGGCCGTCTGCGACCAGCCGTAGCCCAATGAATCGCCGTCCGGGTCGGTGCTGGCCGAGCCGTTGAGGGTCACTGTGGTCTGCTCGTCGACTGACTGGTTGGCGCCGGCATTAGCGACCGGTGAACTGTTACCGGTGCCACCGGAACCGCCACCGCCGCCGCCACTGCCGCACGCCGCCAGGGCCAGGAGCGAGCTTGCGAGTACGAGCTGTTTGCTGATTGATCCGGGATTCATGGTATTTGCGACTACTCCGGGTTGAAGCCCACCTGCACCAGGTTTACACGGTTTCAATTCTAACGTTTCAAACTGAACGGGAACAGAACCCCAAGTGTGCGATTATGCCGACAGTCAAACTGTCAAATTGGCGACGCAGACTGCGAAACAGGTCCGTATTCTCTTTCTTACTGTTGTTAAACTTTGTCCGCTGGGCCACCGCTGGGTTCACAAATTCGGCAAAAATATTTGTTTCAGGATGAAACTGCATGAAAAACAGCAAGATTCTGGTCACCGGTGGTGCTGGCTATATTGGCAGCCACGTCGTTCGTCAGCTGGGTGCGGCGGGCGAATCGGTCATCGCGCTGGATAATCTGTCGACCGGCTTCGAACCCGCCGTGACGTCCGGCGAGCTGATTATCGGCGATACCGGCAACGCGGCGCTGCTCGAGGATATCTTCAGGAAGCACGACATCGACACGGTCATGCACTTCGCGGCGCACACGGTCGTGCCCGAATCGGTAGCGAACCCGCTGAAGTACTACCGCAACAACACGGCCTCGAGCCGCACGCTGCTGGAAGCGGCCAACAACAACGGCGTCAGGAACATCGTGTTCTCATCAACCGCCGCGGTGTATGGCATCCCGGACGGCGGTCTGGCCTCGGAAGACTCTCCGACGCAGCCCATCAACCCTTACGGCACGTCCAAGCTCATGACGGAATGGATGTTGCGTGACCTCGCCGCAGCCGGCGGACCCAGTTACGTGGCGCTGCGTTATTTCAATGTTGCCGGCTGCGAGCCGACCGGAACCATCGGGCAGTCGACGCCAAAAGCCACCCTGCTCGTCAAGGTCGCCTGCGAAGCCGCAACCGGGCGTCGCCCAAGCGTTTCCATTTTCGGCACGGACTACCCGACACCGGACGGCACCGGCCTGCGCGACTACATCCATGTGGAGGACCTGGCGGCGGCGCACCTCGATGCACTCACGTATCTCCGTAACGGCGGCGAACCCACAGTGCTCAACTGCGGCTACGGGCACGGCTACAGCGTGCGCGACGTGTTGTCAGCGGTGGAGAAAGCCAACGAAGCGCCGTTAAAAATCCTGGAAGAAGCGCGCCGTGCCGGCGACCCGCCGGAACTGATCGCCGTTGCGAACCGTGTGCGTGACGTACTCGGCTGGGAGCCGCGCTTCGACGATCTCGATACGATCGTAACAACGAGCCTCGCCTGGGAGCGCAAGATTGCGTCGCAGGATCCGTCGGCCTACTGGCCTCCTTAAGGATTATTGACGGCACGCCAGTGCTACACTTTCGCCATGAGATTTCACCGCCCAAGATCGCTTAACGGAATGATTCTGGTCGGTTTCGGATTTGTGGCGCTGCCGCTCCTGATCGCGGCGCTCGTGGCACTCTACAACCTTGACAGCGTCGCCAAACAGAGCGAGCGCCTGGTGACCACCGGTGTGTCGGCAGCCGAGAACAATCGACGACTGACCGAGCAACTGAACTCACTGGAGCGTGTCGCGCGCCAGTACCAGGTGCTGCAAAACCCGGACAGCCTGCTGCTGATGGCGCAGGACCTGACCGCGCTGGAATCGCAGCTCGATGACATGGCGCCGCTGCTCGAACAGGCCAGTGCGACGCGCCTGGCCTCGTCAATACGTTCGAGCGCCCAACGCGTCATCAACGCGCTGTCCAATACCGAGCTCAGCCAGGCGGAAGTCGCAACGACGATAGCCCTGTTCCCGCCGCTCAGGCAGCGCGTCATGCGCCTGACGGCCGCCACGACGGCGTATGTGGATGCGGAGCTCAGCAGCCTCCAGGCAACCGCGCGCAAGGCACAGCGCTTCTCAGCCTGGCAGGTCGCGGCACTGATACCCGGCACGATTATCCTCGTTTCGATCTTTACGATACTGGTAGCGCGCCCCATTCGGCAGATCGACATAGCGATCGGCCAGCTGGGTGAGAGCGGTTTCTCGAAACCGATCGAGATCAAGGGCCCGACCGACCTCGAACGCCTCGGCCGCCAGCTCGAATGGCTGCGCCTGCGGCTGCTCGAACTCGCGCAGGAGAAGAATAAGTTCCTGCGGCACATGTCGCATGAGCTGAAGACGCCGCTCGCCAATATCCGCGAAGGCACCGAGCTGTTGCTGGACGGTTCGGTCGGTGATCTCGAGGGGCCACAGCGCGAAGTGACGGATATTTTGCGCATGAACGGCCTGAAGCTGCAGCAGCTGATCGAAAACCTGCTGTCGTTCAGCGCCTGGCAGGCGAAGAGCGAAGTCCTGACGCTGTCCGAATTTCCACTGCGTGCACAGGTGATTTCGGTCGCAAAATCGCAGCGCCTGGCCCTGAAGGCCGCCAATATTCAATTAAAACTTGCAGTTGACGACATTATTGTGAACGCGGATCAAGACAAAATCCGCACGGTGCTTGATAATCTGCTGTCGAACGCGATCAAGTTCACGCCGCGCGGCGGCGTGATCACGATTCGAGCCAGCGCCGCTCCGGCCAGTTTCCTGCTGGAGTTTGGCGACACGGGGCCCGGCATCCCGGACGACGAGAGCCCGAGAATATTCGAGGCGTTCTTCCAGGGCCGCCGGGAACAAGGCGGACAGGTCGGCGGTACGGGCATCGGTCTGTCAGTGGTCCTGGAGTGTATCCAGGCGCACGACGGCTCGGTGGAACTGATCGATACGGACGAGTTTTCGGGTGCGCATTTCCGGATTCATATCCCGCAGACACGTGCGGTGCAACAACAGAAGTTGGCAGCCAATGCTTAAGTGGACGCAAAATAACAAAGCTCAACGCATCGCGGTGCTCAGCGTAACAATCGCGATGCTGGCGGGCTGCACCCAGACAACGGACTGGCTGAAAGGCCGGCGTACGGCAAAGCCCAGTGACTCGATCATTCTTGGCGCACCGGAAGCCGATTCCTACCTGCAGGAGCTCTATGACCTCGCGGGCGGCGATCCGGCACGACAGGCCGAGATATTTGCCGACGCGGAGTCGACTGCCCTGCTGACCCGGGGCCCGAATACGGAACTGCGTCTTGCGCTGGTGCTGGCGACGCCAGGCCACCCCGAATCGAATCCTGAGAAAGCCGAGAGCATGCTGCGCGAGGTGCTGGCGCAATCATCGCTGCTCACACCAGCCGAGATAGCGCTCGCGACCATTCACTTGAACAACGTGACGCAATTTATCGTCGCGAACAGCGAGGCACGCCGTTTGCGGCAAACCAACTCACGAGCGGCCCAGACTGAAG
>CAYTTZ010000103.1:0-10973 GCA_964440945.1 uncultured Woeseiaceae bacterium | reverse complement strand
ACCCAGTGGGCGCTACATCGGCGACTGGGAGAAGATGACCGAGCGTATGGGCTTCTGGGTCAACCTCGATGAAGCCTATTACACGCTGAATAACAGCTACATCGAGTCGGTCTGGAACCTGTTGTCGAGAATCTGGGACAAGGACCTGATCTACCGCGGCTACAAGGTTGTGCCTTACGACCCGCGCATTGGCGCCACGCTTTCATCGCACGAACTGGCCCTGGGCTACAAGGAAGTTGAGGACCCGTCGATCACGGTCCGTTTCAAGCTTGCCGGCGAGGACGATACTTACTTCCTGGTCTGGACCACCACGCCCTGGACGCTGCCATCGAACCTCGCGCTCGCTGTGGGTGAGGACATTGACTACAGCTATTGCCAGTCAGACGGCCAGACGCTCATCGTTGCCGAAGCGCTGCGTGAAGCCGTTTTTCGTGACATAGACCACTCGGTCGTCAAAACCGTGAAAGGCACCGAACTTGTTGG
Organism: uncultured Woeseiaceae bacterium; assembly: GCA_964440945.1. Taxonomy (GTDB): domain Bacteria; phylum Pseudomonadota; class Gammaproteobacteria; order Steroidobacterales; family Woeseiaceae; genus UBA1847. The sequence goes on along the minus strand of CAYTTZ010000103.1, from coordinate 10,490 downwards.
CATACGCTACGAGCAGATGTTCGACTACCTCGACTGCGATGCCGATAAAGCGTTCACCGTGCTTGCTGCCGATTTTGTCAGTACGGACGACGGCACGGGAATCGTGCACACCGCGCCCGCCTACGGCGTGGACGATCTGGCGCTGGGTGTCGCCAATGATCTACCCGTTGTGCATGGCGTCGGGCTCGACGGGCATTTCATCGACGCGGTCGAACCGGTCGCCGGCCTGTTCTTCAAGGACGCCGACAAGATACTCATTCGCCTGCTCAAGGAACGCGGCATCATGTTCCGGTCCGAACGCTACAAGCACAACTACCCGTTTGGCTGGCGCACGGGCGATCCGATCCTGTATTACGCGAAGAACGCCTGGTATATCCGCACCTCGCAGTTTCGTGAGCGCATGGCCGAGCTCAACAAGACGATCAACTGGGTGCCTGAGCACATTCGGGACGGCCGTTTCGGAAACTGGCTGGAAAACAACGTCGACTGGGCGTTATCGCGAGAGCGATTCTGGGGCACGCCGCTGCCTGTCTGGACCAACGACGACGGCGACTATATCTGCATTGGTTCGGTGGCCGAGCTCGAGGAGCTTACAGGCAGGGAGCTCCAGGAACTCGACCTGCATCGACCGGCCGTTGATGAGATCAGCTTCGAGAAGGACGGCAAGACCTGGAAGCGCGTCCCCGAGGTGATCGACTGCTGGTTCGACTCCGGCGCCATGTCGTACGCGCAGTGGCATTACCCGTTTGAGAACCAGGACAAGTTCGAAAAGCACTTTCCGGCTGACTATATTTGCGAGGCCATCGACCAGACCCGCGGCTGGTTCTACACGCTGCACGCAATCTCGACGCTGGTTTCCGACAGCGTGGCATTCAGAAACTGCATCTGTCTGAACCTCATTGTCGACAAGGACGGCAAGAAGATGTCGAAATCCGTCGGCAACATCATCAATCCGTACGACGTATTCGATACTGTCGGCGCCGATGCGTTGCGCTGGTATTTTCTTGCGCGGTTGTCGCCGGATGCGCCAAAACGCGTGTCAGTAGAAATCGTCGCCGATGTGGCGAGTTCCTTTATCAATACGTTCTGGAATACCTACGGCTTCTTCGTACTTTATGCGCGCCTGGACGAGGTTGATCTTAGTCGCGACATTCCTCTTGAGCAGCGGCCCGAGATCGACCGCTGGGCACTTGCCTTACTGCATACGACGATAACGACGGTTACCGACGCACTGGATCATTTCGATGCCAAGACCGCGGGCGAAGCCATTGAGGCATTTGTGGACCAGCTCAGCAACTGGTACGTGCGGCGAAATCGGCGTCGCTTCTGGAAGTCTTCGGATCCGGAAGATACCCAGTCGGCCTACCTGACGTTGTACGAATGCCTCAAGGGTGTTCACGAACTCATGGCGCCCTTTGTGCCGTTCCTTGCCGAAAACGTCTATCAAAACCTGGTTCGTACCGTGGATAAGGACGCGCCGGTTTCGGTTCATATGGGCAACTGGCCAGATGCTGACCCGGCCTGGAAGAACGATCAGCTGCTATTCGACATCAACGTTGTCCAGAAAGTCGTTGGCCTGGCGCGCGCGGCGCGCGGCCAGTCGGGTGTCCGCACGCGTCAACCGCTGTCGAGGCTGCTGGTACGTGCGCCGGACGACGTGTCGGCGAAAGCGCTGGCAAGCCACCAGGAGCAGATACTCGAGGAGCTGAACGTCAAGTCGATCGAGTTCATCGCGCGCGATGCCGGCCTGGTCAGCTATCGCATCAAGCCGAATCTGCCGCGTATCGGCAAGCGTTACGGCAAGCTGATCCCCATCATTCGAAAGGCGCTCGACGAGGCGGACGGGGCCGCGATTGCTGCTGCAGCGGCCAAGGGCGAGCCCTTCGAAATAGATGCGGGTGGCGAAACCATCACGTTGGAGGGGGAGGACGTGCTGGTCGAAACCAGCTCCGCCGAGGGCTATGCCTGCGGTGAAGATGCCGGCTTCCTCACAGCGCTCGATACGACCCTGACCGAGGCACTGATCAGCGAGGGCGTTGCCCGTGAAATCGTCAGGTCTGTGCAGGATGCCCGCAAGCAGGCGGGACTCGAGGTGTCAGATCGCATCACGCTGGGCGTCTCGGGCTCCGAGGCAGTCGAGGCCGCGCTGGAGGTTCACAGGGACTACGTGATGAACGAAACGCTGGCGACCGCCTGGGAGGTTGGGCAGAGTGATCCGCTGTATTCCGATGACCGGGCGTTGGGTGAGACACACTGGACAATCGAATTCGCGAAATAGCGGCAGGTGGCAAACGCTTACTTGCGTGGGATTCCGAAACTCTGCTATAAGAAACGTGCGCAAGGTTATGAAACATCAGGAGCCAAAGGGACTTGCGGGGCCTTGCAGGGGCCATCGTGACTACAGGAGGTAGTCTTTAGCTCCAAAACAAGAAAAGCGTAAATCCGTCGTCGAGAGAACAGGCGGGAAAATAATACAAAACGCTGGAGTCGCAATGACAAACCACGTCGACCGCTTTTACGCGGCACTCACCGTGCTTGCTGGCCATGGTCATATAAAACAACGACTTATCAAGGCTTACGAAGAGCACCTTGACGATATCGACGAGGATGAGCTGCCTATCGCCATGAAACAGGCGTTTGCCGACTTCCGCCAGTCCATGCATCAGGTTTCGCCGCTGCATGGAGAAAGCGCGATTTGTGCCTCGGTGCGCAAGATGTCACCGCAAGATGCCAGCGAGTGCGCCGCGCACGTGGTGGCGTTCTACGGCGAGCTGTCACGACTGCGAGATCAGGGCCCGGGTACCTTGCCTATCAATGACGGCGACGCACTCCGCGTGCCGCCATTCCTGATCAAGTCGGTTTGATCGGGTAGTAGACGTAAGTTAGCAGCTCCTTCTCGGGCACGTCGCCCGGATCACTCACGTAGGACTCCCAGGCGGCGCCGTTGCGCTCGATTCCGTGCGCGGCCAGGTAGGCCGATATCTTGCGGTGCGTTGTTGCCAGTGTCCGATAGGAGCCGACGTGCCTGACTCTGACGACGGCACCTTCATAGGTCTTCCCAAGCGCGACTCCGGTGCTGTTCTGCCGGGTTGCAGCGGTGACACCCCGAACCGGGATCGCGGCGTCGAAAGCCAGTTCGGCGCCGCTGAAAGTCCGCGTGACGGACAAAGGCGCGCCAGCGACTTCGAGGCCGGCTGTGTCGATGAAGTTGAGTATCCGGAAATAGGCCTTGCCCATCGCCTCAGACATTGCCGCAGGCTCGGGGCGCGACGTTGTTGGCAGGTAAGCGATGTCAGTTGCCTTGACCAGAATCTGTTCGATCTCCAGATCGCTGAAATCGGCGCTTGGCAAGCTCTCAGCCAGTGCTTTGAGGCTCTCGAGGCCCTGTTGATAGTCCCGTGCGACGACGCTACCCAGCATCGAAGCAAAGTAGCGACCGACGAAATTCATGCCGTAGTCCGCCGTGAACCCCCAGGTGACAATGGTTGTTCCGGTGCCGGGCACGAGGCTGAACTGCGAAAAAGCCTCGCCCGGTTCGGACGGATTGATGCGCATACTGACCTTTGCGAACGGCTCGCTTTCAACAATTGTCTGGGTTCCGCTGCCGACGATTGCGCCGTCCCAGGTCATAATGGCACCGACTCCCCGCAGGTTACCGGAATGAAGGATCCGCACATTGGGGTCAGTTTCAGCCAGAGGCGACCAGAGCGCATAGCGTCGGAAATCGTTCAGTAACGCGAACACCGTAGCCGGGTGCGCGTCGATTTCGGCCGAAGCCTCGACGTAATGCGTGCGCGGCAGCGAGTAGCCGATAATCACCAGCAACGCGACGAAAGCGATTACGCCATAAAGCAGTTTCTGCACAATTGACCATCCCACGGCAAAAGGAGCCGGCCGGAATTATTCCACAGTTGAGCATCCTTCGGCACAATGCGCTGATGAGCAACTCAATAAATGCCGATCTGCCCATTGGGATCTTCGACTCGGGCGTGGGTGGCCTGACAGTGCTGAAAGCCATCCGGGACGAATTGCCCAACGAGAATCTCGTTTACCTCGGCGACACGGCTCGTTTGCCGTACGGTACAAAAAGCCCATTGTCGATCGCTCGCTACGCGACACAAGCGGCGGCTAAGCTCGAGGAGCAGGGCATCAAGCTGCTCGTTGTTGCCTGTAATACGGCATCGGCCGTCGCGCTTGACGCGCTGCGCGAGCAGTTGAGCCCGCTCAATGTGATTGGCGTCGTTGAGCCGGGCGCGACAGCAGCCGTAACGGCGCGACCGGGCGGGACGTATCTGGTCCTGGCGACAGAGGCGACGGTTCGCCTGGGCGCCTATAGCAAGGCTATAGAGGCCCTCGATCCGGCCGCAACGATTCGAGAGAGCGCCTGTGAATTGCTTGTCGCGCTCGCCGAAGAAGGGTGGACGGACGGCAATATTGTCAATCGCATCATCGAGCGCTACCTCGACGAGGCCAGCGACAGCACGTTTCAGGCCGACACGATTATTCTCGGGTGCACGCATTTTCCACTCCTGAAAGACGCTATCAAGGCCGTCGTCTCGGACGATGTGCTGCTGGTTGATTCTGCGAGTACTACAGCGGCCGTGGTGTCGCGAACGCTTGAGTCCACCGGGCTCGCGCGGCGTCGAAATGAGGCGGGAAGTCTCAGGTTCCTGGCTACGGATGGCGCGACGCGCTTCGCACGCGTCGGCGGCCAGTTCCTGGGGCAACCAATGAGCTTCAGTGACGTCGAGATCGTTGATCTCTAGACGCTCCGCCGGCGGCCCCGCTTATCAGGCTGTGCGATAATGCGCGATTACTCAGGCTCCAGGGGAGTAGCTGTGAATCTACAGTTTGTTACGCGCTCATTGGGAGCGCTTTTGATGTCGGTCCTGGTCGCATCCTGCGGCACCGAGACGCCACCCGAAACCACTGTTCAACCGCCAGCGACGGTCCAGCCGCGGCCTGAAATCTACGCGGACTTTACGCTGACGGCCGATCTCGGCGACCTTAGTGAAGACCAGGTCCAGATGCTCCGAATTCTGATCGACGCGGCGAAGATCATGGACGACCTGTTCTGGCGACAGAGCTTCGGCGACGGTTACCAGGAATGGCTGAACGCCATCGAAGACGATGCTACGCGCCGCTTTGCCGAGCTGAACTACGGTCCGTGGGATCGGCTGGATAATGAGAAGCCGTTTATCAAAGGTGTTGGGCCGAAACCGCTTGGCGCGCGCTTTTATCCGGAGGACATGAGCAAGGAAGAGTTTGCCGAGGCCTACCTGCCGGGCAAGCAAGGGCTCTACTCAATGGTGCGCCGCGACGAAGCCGGGGCGCTGGAACTGGTGTCCTTTCACGTTGCCTATGCAGAGGAGCTCAGCGAGGCTGCTGGGCTGCTTCGGCAAGCCGCCAAGCTGGCCGAGAGCCCTGACTTCGCAACCTATCTCAAGCTGCGCGCCGCTGCGTTGATCAGCGACGAGTTTCAGATCAGCGATCGCTACTGGATGGACGTCAGGGACAACGATATCGACGTCGTCATCGGACCCATCGAATTCTACGAGGATCGCCTGTTCGGTTATCGCGCCGCCTATGAGGCCTATGTTCTGGTCAAGGATCTTGAATGGAGCGATCGCCTGAGTCGGTTCGCTGCGTTTCTGCCGGATCTGCAGACAGGACTGCCGGTCGCCGACGAGTACAAGTGGGAAACCCCGGGTACGGATTCTGATCTGAATGCCTACGATGTTGTCTACTACGCCGGACACAGCAACGCCGGCTCGAAGACGATTGCCATCAACCTGCCTAACGACGAGGAGGTACAGCTCGACAAGGGCACGCGTCGCCTGCAGCTGAAGAACGCTATGCAGGCAAAGTTCGAGAAGATTCTCGAGCCGATCGCAGATATGTTGATCGACGAGTCACAGCGCAAACACATTACGTTTGACGCGTTTTTCGCCAACACGATGTTTCACGAAGTTGCGCACGGCCTTGGCATCAAGAACACCATTGATGGCAGCGGCACCGTTCGCGAAGCGATGCTCGACCTGGCAACCAGCATGGAGGAGGGCAAGGCCGACATCCTCGGGCTTTACATGATTACCGAGCTGCACAAAGCGGGCGAACTCGGTGATGTTGACCTTCGCGACTATTACACGACGTTCATGACCAGCGTTTTCCGCTCGATTCGTTTTGGTGCCAGCAGCGCGCACGGCAAGGCGAATATGGTGCGTTTCAATTATTTCCTCGATGAGGATGCGTTCGTTCGCGATTCGGGGACGGGACGGTATCGTGTGGACTACGAGAAGATGGCAGACGCGATGACGGGCTTGTCACGCCTGCTGCTGACGTTGCAGGGCGACGGCGACTACGACGGCGCGGCCAAATTAACGCGCGACAAAGGCCTTATTTCTGCGCAGCTGCAAGGCGATCTTGATCGACTGACCGGGGCGAAGATTCCGGTAGACATTACTTTTCGGCAGGGCGTCGCCGAACTGGGTATTCAATAGTTACAACATTATCGAGGCTGACACATTGAAGATAAAAACGGCTGTTTTGCTTTTTGCGTTCATAGCGCTGGGTGCGTGCAGCGACAGTACGCAGCAGGCGACCTCGACCAAGCTCGAAGCGCCGTCCTGGGAGGCCTTTGCGGCTGCGACGATTGCCGAGTATTACCGGCAGAATCCGGAGGCCGCCGTGTATGTCGGCCTGCATGAATACGATGGTCAGATGATGGATTTCAGCCTGGCAGCGGCTGAGGAATACGCGACCTGGATCGACAGGACCATTGAGAGTGCCGCAGCTTACGATGGCCTCACGGGCACGGAGGCGTTCGAGCGGGACTACCTGATCACCGCGTTAAGCGGTGATCGTTTCTGGATTCGAGAGTCCGGGTTCCTCACCAACAACCCGGTCCACTATGCGTTTTTTATAAGCCTGGATGTCTACATCGATCGCGACTATGCGCCACTTGAAGAACGCATCGTCGCCTACACGAAGTACGCCTCCCAGATTTCCACGGCGCTGGCGACCATGCGCAAGAACCTGAAGCCACCGCTGCCGTCCCCCTATGTTGAGACGGCGCATGGCATTTTCGCCGGCCTTGCCGACTACATGGACAATACGGTGCCCGGCCTGTTTGCGGCCGTTGAGGACGAGCAGCTGCAGCGCCAGTTTGCGGCCGTGAATGAGGTCGCTGCCAGGGCGGCCCGGGAGACCGCTGACTGGCTGAATGATCAAAAAGCGATCGCGACCGACGATTTTGCCCTCGGCGAAGAGAAATTCCTGAAAATGCTCCGTAGCACGGAAGGGGTTGATATTTCGCTGGCCGATCTAACGGCTGCCGGCGAACTGAATCTCAATCAGAACCTCGATCTGTTGCGCGAAGCGTGTGCCGAATTTGCGCCCGGGGAAAGCACAGAGGCCTGCGTGCTGAAAGTTCAGAATCGCAAGCCGCCAGAAGGTGCGGTTGGTGGCGCTGCCCGGCAGTTGCCGGACCTGCGTAGGTTCGTTGAGGATAACAATCTCGTGAGCATTCCCGGCGACGAGGAGGCCCTCGTAGCTGAGGCGCCGCCCCACAAGCGCTGGAACTTTGCTTACATCGAGATTCCTGGTCCGTTCGAGTCGGGTCTTCCATCTGTCTATTACATCGCGCCACCGGATCCAAGCTGGTCGGAGGAGGACCAGTTGGCCTACATCGCGGGTGAGACAGATCTGCTTGCCACGTCGGTACATGAGGTTTGGCCCGGCCACTTCCTGCAGTTCCTGCATGCGAACCGAACAGAGAACAACGTAGGTCGGTACTTTGATACGTATACGTTCGTCGAGGGTTGGGCGCACTACACCGAGCAAATGATGATCGACGCCGGTCTGGGCGAGGGTGATCCTGAGTTTCGGATTGGTCAATTACTGAATGCGTTGTTGCGTAATGTGCGATACCTGTCCGCCATCGGCCTGCATACGGGCGGCATGACCGTCGGGGAAAGCCAGGCCCTGTTCGAGGAAAAGGCGTTCCAGGATTTTGGTAATGCGAGCCAGCAGGCTTTTCGAGGCACCTACGACCCCGGCTACCTGAACTACACGCTGGGCAAGCTCATGATTAACAAGCTTCGCGAAGACTGGACCACCGGTCGCGGCGGGCGCGAAGCCTGGGGCAGATTCCACGACCAGTTTCTTAGCTTCGGTTCGCCGCCCATACCGCTGGTTCGACGGCAAATGCTTGGTGAAGACTACGACGGTGACAGCGCACTACTGCCCCGGTAGAGCTTGTTCCCGGTAAACGGGCGCAGGGCCGCAGGCTAGTCTTCCAGGTGAAGCCAGAGCCTGGCGTCTCGTTCATTGTCAAAAGCGGCTGCAGGGAACTGGGCTCGCATGTTGTGGGTCTTGAGCGCGGAGGCCGCGATCAGGTGGCTTTCGTGCACTGCCAGGTTCGCTGTTACGACAGCCAGTCGATACTTCTGGTCAAGCCCGACCGAGGCAAAAAATTCCGAGCTATTGAATACTTCGGTTGTTGGTAAAGGTTGCTCGAGATGCGAAATAACGAGCACCTTGAAACAGTCGTTCTCCTCGCAGGCAGCGATGACTTCTGCCCACATTCGCAGGGCTGTCAGGTGTTCGAAGTTGCCTGATGTTCTCAGACGAACCACCGAATCTGAAACGGCTATTGAATAACTGTAACCGTCGACCATTATCGGGTCAGCATTTGAGAGAATTCGAACATGCTAATTTTAGAGCCAGCAGACATAGGCTATCGTAATGAGAAATCGAAAGCGGGTCTAGTCTCGAGCGCGCAGAATTAACGGGTCAGAGATGGCGTTTGTCGACGCGGGGCAACGATCCTCCAAACAAAGTCGTTAAATACAGGGATCGCCTGGTCTCGACCACGCCGGTCAAGGTGGGGAACCGCGCTTGCGGGTCGTGCAGGTTCATCAGCACCTCGCCGTCGCCGTTAAAGGCAATTACGTGCGATGAGGGTACCGCTTTGGGGCGAAGGAACTGCGGCAGGCGTTGCACCACTTTGCGAAGGAACGGTTTGTCCGCCATTTGATCCAGTAGCTTGTTTCTTGGTGCCGCGAGCCCTAGCCAGAAGCGGCCCTGTAAACCACTTTTGAGGTTGTCCGGAAAGCCCGGCAGGTTATCCAGCAGCACCTCGGTTTGACCCTGCCGTTCGCCAGTCAGCCAGTGCTTGAGAATGCGGTAATGACCCGTCTCGCTGACAAGCAGGAAACTTCCGTCCTCGCTGACGGCAACGCCATTTGCAAAGTCGAGCTTGTCCATCAGGACCCTGACCTGTCCGGTCGCAGGGTCGAATGCAAATACTCGTCCGTGCCCGCCGTGTTCCATGATGTCGAGGAGACTTGCCTCGTAAGTGCCATTCGACGATTGTGCGCCGAACTTGTCGCTGGACTCACTAAAATAAATCGTGCCATCGGGACCAATTGCCAGGTTATTGGCATAGACGAGCGGCTGTCCGTCGACTTCGCTGAGCAGGGCTGTGGCTGCGCCACTACGGTCAATGCGTTGCAGACCCAGAAAAGCGTTTGCGACCACAAAGCTACCATCGCGTCGCGCTTCGATACCCAGTGGTCTGCCGCCGGGGAACGCAAATTGCTTGACGCGCCCGTCCTTCAATTGAATGACATGGCCGCTGTGCGTCGTTACGTAGAGGTGACCGTCGGCCCCGATTGTGGCGTCCTCCGGGCCCTCGAACGGCTCGAGATCGATCGCAAAGGCCGAAGTCAGCAAGTCGTTCACTGCGTAAGGATCAATGAGCCCTCGGTCTGCCGGCGCGGCCCAGCCAACGGGCTGGATCGGCACTGGCCACGCCAACAGATAGAGCGTGACAGCGCTCAGTAGTCCGGCAGCTACATACCTGGTCTTCATGTTTGCTGGTTCTTGCTAGCGTTTTGCGTCGATCATTCGCAGGAACTCAGCGCGTGTGCGCGCATCCTTGCGAAAGGTACCAACCATCTGGCTGGTTAACATGGAGACGTCAGACTTGTGCACGCCACGCGTCGTCATGCACTGGTGGACCGCTTCAATGACTACTGCAACGCCTTTGGGTTGCAGTACGTCCTGGATGCAATTAGCGATCTGCGCCGTCATTTTTTCCTGCACCTGGAAGCGTCGGGCAAACGCTTCAACGACGCGCGCCAGCTTGCTAATGCCGACGACTTTATTGTTTGGCAGATAGCCGACATGTGCCTTGCCGATAATCGGCGCCATGTGGTGTTCACAATGCGATTCGAAACTGATATCGCGGAGGACGATCATCTCATCGTAACCTTCGACTTCTTCGAATGTGCGCTCGAGGTATTCGACCGGGTTGCTCTTGTAGCCGCTGAACCAGTCTTCGTAGGCTTTTGCGACACGTTTCGGCGTGTCGATCAGACCCTCTCGGCGTGTGTCTTCGCCGGCCCAAAGCAACAGTGTGCGAACCGCATCTTCTGCTTGTTTACGACTTGGCTTTCGCGGCTTTGCTTGCTTCTTCTTGATAGCAG
>CAYTTZ010000102.1:0-11085 GCA_964440945.1 uncultured Woeseiaceae bacterium | reverse complement strand
CGTACCTGCCGAAAGAGGTCAACCTGTTTCGCTCCGCGCTCATTGTGGCGCTCGGTGACACGATGGTTGCGCTACTCGCGGGCCTCGCTATTTTTCCGATCGTTTTTGCGAACAACCTCGACCCCGGTGAAGGTCCCGGTCTTATTTTTGTCACGCTGTCCACCGCGTTTGCCCAGATGCCCGGTGGCGCGTTTATCGGCACGGCATTTTTTGCGATGATCATTTTCGCGGCGCTGACATCGTCGATCTCGATGCTGGAGTCGATGACCGCACGTATCTATGAAATTCGCGGCATATCGCGGACCAAGGCGGCCGGGATAATCGGCACGGGCACATTTATCATGGGCCTGATCACGGTGCTTTCGTTTTCTACCTGGGAAAACACCTACCCGCTGGGCCAGTTCGCAGTCTTCGCAGGCAAGACGCCGTTTGATTTGATTGACTACCTGGTCTCAAATATCCTGATGCCGCTGGGCGGCATGTTGTATGCGTTATTCGCCGGGTGGTGGCTATCGAAGGACACGTGCCTCGATGAGATAGGCCTCGACGATGGCGCCATGTTCAAGCTCTGGCTGCTGTTAGTCAGGGTTATCGCCCCGCTGGCTGTCGCCGCCGTATTCGTCTTTAACCTGGCGTAGACCGCATAGCTTGTGACGCGTGACCGCCTGATGTTCCCCGGGCGCTCGCCCGGCCCGCCAGAATCTCTTATTCTGTCGTCATTGCATCGACGACGGTCAGGACAGCAAACATGAGCGGCAACATAAAGGACAAAGGCGTCAGCACGCAGGCGATTCATGCGGGCGAAGACAAACGTTCAAGTGCGGGCGCGTCCGCGCCGGACCTTGTCATGTCGAGCTCGTTCCTGATCGATGAGGAGGTCAGCTTCTCGGCTACTAATCTCGACGCCGAATCACCCTACATCTATACGCGCTGGTCCAATCCGACCATCGCTCAGCTCGAGGAAAAGCTCGCCGCGCTGGAGCGGGCGGAAGCGAGCCTTGCTCTTGCCTCCGGCATGGCCGCTACAACCGCCGTGCTGCTGCAATTCCTGAGCAGTGGCGATCACCTCGTGATCAGCAGCACAAACTATCCGGGCACCGCCGAATTTGCACGGCAGACCTTGCCGCGCTTTGGTATTGACGTCACGCCTGTAGATACGAGAGAGCCTGCCAACATTCAGAATGCGCTTCGCAAAGAAACGAAGATGATCTGGCTGGAAACGCCGTCCAATCCGCTGCTGCGCCTTGCCGACATCACTGCGGCGTCAGACATAGCCAGGCGGCAGGAAGCGCTGTTGGTGGTTGATTCCACGTTCGCGACGCCGATTGCTACACGCCCCCTCGAGCTCGGCGCTGACCTGGTCGTGCATTCCCTGACCAAGTACATCGGCGGTCACGGGGACGCCATGGGCGGCTCGATCAGCGGGTCCAGGGCGTTAATTGCGAAATTAAGGGGCGAAGCGCTGACGCACTACGGCGGTGTAATCAGCCCGTTTAATGCGTGGCTTATCATGCGCGGTATGGCGACGCTGCCGATGCGCATGCGAGCTCATGAAGAGAATGCACTGGCCGTCGCCAGGTTCCTCGAAAATCATCCGCGCGTCGAAACAGTGGTCTACCCTGGCCTGGAGTCGCATCCGCAGCACCAACTTGCGAGACGACAGATGGATGTTTTTTCCGGCATGCTTTCGTTTCGTGTAGCGGACGCGAAACGCGTTGCCGGGCGGATGATGTCGAGTCTGGAGGTGATTCACTACGCTGTCTCGCTGGGGCATCACCGTAGCCTTATCTACTTGATGGACACAGAAGACCTGATGGGTTCGTCATATCAACTGCAGGGCGCAGAGCTTGATGATTACCTCGCAACTGCAGGCGACGGTCTGTTCCGATTATCGGTGGGCCTCGAGGATTCGGTAGATCTGTGCGCAGACCTCGAACGCGTCTTGTAGCCGGGCGCTCGGTCTGGACGGGAGAACGCTGTCGCCTGCCGGGTCGAGCGAATCTCTGAGCCGAATCAGATGACTTCGTCTTCAGAAATAACAGAGCAGGGATCCGTACTCAGAATGTTGTCCAGGCGCTCCTCCGCTTCCTTTAAATCCGTAATGTCCAGGCCGCAGCCGACGATCTCCTTGAGGCTGCCGCTTTCGTCATCGATGCGCTTCATTGTGACCCTGATCCAGCGGTAGCTGCCGCTCCGGTGTTTAAAGCGATGATCGAATATCGCCTCCGATTTCGCCGTCTCAAGCCGCTCGTCGCCGTTCAGGTAGTCCTGGCGATCCTCCGGGTGCATCAGCCAGGTTAGAAAGTGCGGATCGCTTTGCATTTCTTCCTGGGTGAATCCCAGTATGTCCTCAGCCTTGTTATTCAGGAAGGCGCTTGAGGTGCTGGTGTCGCCAAGCGGTCCCTCTCGGCGAAACAGGATAGCAGGTATTTTACTCGGCGAAAGGTGCGAGCCAGTGGTGCCGGATTCGGCAAGGTTGCGCGCTGAAAGCGCGTCATTTGCCTTCGGCCAAAGCTGTTTGCCGACCATCATCATGTCCAGAACGCTGGTCGCCAACAGCGCAATGCCGACAGCAACAACAATCGTCGCCGCAACATGTACGTACCCTGTTATGAGTGAGCCTGAAGTCGTGCCGTTCGCGGTTACCAAAACACCTAGCTGGACCAGTTTGGCCAGCGAGATACTGACGGCACCGGCTAGCGCGAGACCCGCGACACGGCGTATTTGCGGCGGTTGATCGCGACGTGCTTTCCACAACGCGTGAGAGACCAGTGCCGCGATGGCGAGGGTCGTCGTGACAAGTACGATGTCCAGTATCATTGTCGTATCAGGCGTAGGAGCGCAGCAGGCTGCGGAGCGAGCCGCCTTCGAGCTCCTTGATCGAATCCCCCAGCCGCGCGACTTTCACTCTGTCGAGTTCGCAGCATGCGAATGGGATGGGCGCCCGGCCAGGGGGCAGGCGCTGCCACCATGAGTCCTTGACGCCGACGGTCTGTAATCCGGCGAAGCGCGGATTCTGACGCACTTCAGCCAGTAGCTCGCAGCAGCAAATATGCTCCTGGCTTTGCCCGAGGATTATGAAGTCCGGCCGAGGCGCATTGAAGTACGGCATGTCCTCGCGCAGATAGGCCAACGCTTCCATCAGGTCAGCGACCCGGTGCATTCGGCAGTCGATTTCGGCATTTTCGAGCGACTCTTTGACCATCTCGGAGCGCTCCGAGGAGTGCTCCACGAGCAAGACATGCAGTCGTTCGTTCTTGTCTATATCAACCATGATCGTGACCCAATTCATAACAGCGGTAAAAGCGACCGCGACTGCTATAAGTGATTGCAGAAAGCGTGCCAGTTTCGGGGCTGCCGGCCTCAGGGTAGTTTTTAACCTTAAAAACAATAGGTTATGAATATCTCTGGCTAGATGTGAGCCTCTCCGCCGAGCTGCATGGTCGTATTCACCACGATCTTTCGTGGCACCCCCTAAAAACCACGACTATTCGTGGTTAATCCTCCGGCACTATGTTAAAAATGGTCGTGTTCTACCAGGAAGTTAACGTCACGTGGTCAGTCTGTTTTCGAAGGCACCTTCTACCAAGCCGTTTAATCAATTCATCGGCGATATTTCCATGCGGCTGTTGCAGGCAGACGGTGCAGCGCCCGAGACGGTGTTGCGTACGATATTCCGAGATATCGGTGAGCGCTTCGGCGTGGACCGCGTCCATCTCCGTTGGGCGCCCAGAGATGTCCCCGGCCATGAGGACGACGCGTTCGAAATGGTTGCAGGGTGGCAGCGTATGGCCGGAGGTGCTGGCAAGGTCTTCACAGCAACAGATGTGCCGTGGTCTCTCGCTAAAATTCGGGCAGGCGAACAATTCTGGGTGGATAACCTGGATGATTTTCCGCCAGAAGCGGCCGCCGATCGGCAGGCGTTCCGCATTCGAGGAATCGAGTCTGCTCTTATCATGGGCCTGACGATTGATACCGACTTCGTCGGAGTGCTCTCAATGAGTTCGGTGAAACCTTATCGTTGGTCGACGAAGGTACGGGAAGAAGCGTCGACACTGGCCACGCTTGTGTCGAATTTCTACTGGGGTCTCAACAATCGAACAAAACTAAGAGACAGCGAGGCTCGCTATCGCGGCGTCGTCCAGGATCAAACCGATCTGATCGTGCGGTGGACGCCGGATGGCGTAACGAACTGGGTTAACGAGCGTGTCTGCGACTACCTGCAAGTGCCCCGCGATGACCTGATCGGCAACACCGGCAATGTGTTGATCCCAACCGCAGACTGGCCGAACCTTCAGGAAGATGTAGCTGCCCTTACTCCTGAGAGTCCCGCCAAGGATGACGAGTGGGAGGTGATGCTGCCGAACGGTGAGCGGGTTTGGCAGGAGTGGACAGACCGCGGGATCTTCGATGCAGAAGGCACCTTCCTGGAGATCCAGTCCGTTGGCCGCGATATCACCGAGCGCAAAACTGCCGAAGCGGCACGACAGCGCGAGGCCGCATTCCAACGCCACAAAGCGGAGCTCCTGATTGAACTGACATCGCTGAAAAAAGACGATGCAGACGTTACCATTCGTCGCTCTTTGGAAAAGGTGGGTCATCTTTATAACGCCGCTCGCGTCGGAGTCTGGTGGCTTTCCGAACAAAAAAATACGGCTACTTGCATACATCGCTGGTTTGAAGCGGGCGTGGCCCCGTCATTTTTTCCAGATACGGTTAGCAAATCGGACTTCCCCTGGGTATTTGATCAGGTGCTCTCAGGCGAGAAAACCGTGGTCCGGGGTGCAGATGAGATACTCGACGATGCCGATCCATTCAAAAAATTCATGGAGCAAACGAATACCCGTGCTTACCTGGCATTTCCGTTCGTCGTTGAGGGCGCTGTGACCGGCACGATCACTATCGCGGCAACAGAGGGGCCAGCGTGGAGTAACCTCGAGATAAATGAACTGGAGATTCTCGCCAATATACTGGCGACCGCTCTGTCACGGTTTCGTGCGTCGGAAACGCTGTTACGGCACGCCGCGTTTCAAACACTGCTCGCAGAGATTTCGTCAAGCCTTCTCAAGGTTTCGGCTGACGAGACCAACGAGCTTATCGGTGAGGTGCTCGCAATTGTAGGCAACCACTATGGCTTGGATCGTGTCAACGTTTCCTGGTATGAAGGCGAGCTGCCTGGTTTCGGCGCACCCATCGATTGGGCGCCCGACCCGTCAACCATTGAAACCCCAAGCCCAGATGAAGTGCCCTTCGGGCTAAGTCTCATGCAAAAAGGTGAAATCGACAGGATCGATGATGTCGAGGCCATGCCTGAGGTTGCTCATATTGACCAGGCGCGATGGCGTAGTCTTGGTTTTAGGTCAGTGCTTTGTTTGCCGCTGAATATCAAGGACACGATTTTTGGCTCGGCGACTTTTGCCTTCCGAAGTCAACGTGACTGGGACGACGGCACGATCACTGAGCTACAGCTGATAGCGCACACGATCACCAACGCTGCGCTGCGGCAGTGGTCAATGGTGCAAATATCCCGCCGTGAGCAAGACCTGGAGCGCTCGCAAGAAGTTGCCAAAGTCGGCAGCTACCGACTGCAGGCAACGATCAGTGACGGTGATCCCTCTAAATTCCTGAATGTGCTGAATGTCGAAATGTCCGACGAGGCCTTTAAAATGTTCGACGTCGAGCCCCGGGAAGACGCGAACGCACTGGCTGGGGAAGCGGCTTCGCGAATTCATCCGGATGACGAGCTGCGCGTTCGCGAAATGTGGCGGAGCTCGCTTGAGCGGAGTGGCGAGCACATCGTCGAGTATCGTATTGTCCGGCGCGATGGATCCATGATCCACGTGCAGGTGAAAGATCAGCTGGACAGCATTGATGAAAAGGGCGTGATGACCCATTTTGGAACTTACAAAGACATCACTGAGTGGGTAGAGGCGAACCGTGAGCTTCAGTCAGCGTTTTCTCAGATACAAGAACTGACGGATCAACTACAGGACGAAAACGTTCTGCTGAGAGACGAGGTTCGCGCCGCACATGGTTTCGACAAAATCATTGGCAACAGCCGCAAGCTGCGTGGCGTTTTCGACGCTGTCCGGCAAGTAGCGCCTACCGATGTCACCGTGTTGATCTGCGGGGAGACGGGGACCGGCAAAGAGCTGATCGCTCAATCAATTCATGACCTGAGTGATCGCAAGACCATGCCTATGGTGTCAGTGAACTGTGCTGCACTGTCTGCAGATCTGATCGAGAGCGAGTTGTTTGGCCATGAAAAGGGTGCGTTTACCGGGGCGCATGCTCGCCGCAAGGGGCGCTTTGAGATCACCAATGGCGGGACGCTGTTTCTCGATGAGATAGGCGAGATGTCCGGCGACCTGCAGGCCAAGCTGCTGCGTGTTATCCAGGAGGGGGAATTCGAGCGCCTCGGCGGCTCGACAACGCTGAAGACCGATGTGCGACTAGTTGCAGCCACAAATCGGGACCTGGTCCAGGAAATGGACAGCGGCAGGTTCCGTGCCGACCTCTACTATCGAATTAACGCCTTCCCCGTCGAATTGCCGCCGCTTCGGGAACGCAAAGAGGACATTCCTTTACTGGCCGCGCACCTCGTACGTAAGCACGCGAAAATTCTGGGTAAGGAAATCACTTCAATGTCCGCGCAGATGTTGCGGTACCTGCAGGAGCAGGATTGGCCGGGCAATATTCGTGAGCTCGAAGGCACAATTCTGCGAGCCTTGATTTCGACGACCGGCCCGGTTCTTGATTTTGGTGGCGGTGGCGGGACGAATGACGAGGCTGCTGCGAATACGTCCGATTCCTTGAGCCTGCTTGACGCCCAGCGCAAGCACGTAGTTGACGTGCTGGAGCGAACACGGTGGGTCATTGAAGGCGAGAAGGGCGCCGCATCAGCGCTGGGGCTTGCACCGAGTTCGCTACGTTCAAAGATGAAGCGCCTGGATATCGTTCGGCCGAGCCGAGAAATGGCATCCTAGCGAAGCATCAGTCCAGGCGTTCGCTGTTGTAGAGGTCACAGGCTTTCCTTTCCGGTCGCAGGCGGCCTGCTTACTCCCGGCGAAACAAGAAAGGCCGCCCGAAGGCGGCCTTTCAAGACGTTGCTGCATGAACACAGCGTCGTCACATCCTGGTGAATCTATCGCTACGTTTACTCTTCGTCGGCCATTACCCGGATTGTCCTGCCGCTGTAAACGCGAGAAACATCGCAGTCGATGGCGTCTTCAAAGAGCTCGTTCGATTTCATAAAATGCCCTTCGCTGTAGAGCTGCCAATTGGCGCCCGCGGCCGTATGGTCGTCCGAGCCGGTCAGGAGCTTGAAGTCGTAATCATTGTTGGCTTCGCCGGCGACAGGCCACCACACCCAGTTCGCCTCGGCAATGCCGTGTTCATCGGCGTAAGCGTTCCATGCATCCTGCGCGGCCGTGAAATCCGAGTACTCTTTGCCTTCCTTTAAAGAGCAGTTTCGAAAGCCAAGCACAAAATCCATATCTGATTCGTCGTCGCTGGGTTTTGCGGGCCGGACAGCCTGCGAAGCGAAATTCGTGTGGCTGGCGCAGGTGATGGCGTCACTGAAACCCTCAGCGATCTTGCTCCCCTTGCTGAGCCACCAATCCGTTCCGCTACCCATCGCGTTGCCGTCGCGCCAAACGCCGAGCCAGCCTACATCAAACATATGTTCGCCGAAGTAAACAGGCGTAATCAGCGCCGCAAAGTAGTCGTCCTGATCTTCTTTATCCATCAGGTCGTTCCATGACTTGATTACTTTGTCGAGGTCCGCAGGCCCCTTGCCATCATTGTAATTACAAGTGTAAGTCTCGACCGGACTGAAAGACGTTTTTTCCGGCTCGTGACTATCCGCGAAAACAGAACCGGCGGACAAAACCACAGACGTGAGTATCAGAAGTACTTTCTTCATGTGTTATCCCCTTGAGTGTTCTTATTTGTTGGGCCGGCTAGGCGCCGGATCCCCCGACTATATCCTAGTCAGCAGAGCGCTAATCCTGGCTGGAAGGTGCTATGTGCATTAAATCCCAAACAAGCGGGGGAAAACACGGCGCCCTGCTGTGTGCCGTAATGATCCTGCAAAAAAAACTCTATTGGGGAAGTCGACATGAATAACAAGACAAAGATCACTCGAAGGGATGTTCTTCGAGCCGGTACCGGTGTAGCTGGCGGTGTTCTTGCAACTACCACCGCGGCGGGTAGCTTCACGCCTACGCCGGACAATCCTGAGGGACCCTTCTACCCGATACATGAGCAAACGGACAGGGACATGGATCTGACCCGCGTCGAAGGTCGCGAAGGTCGCGCCCTTGGCAAGGTTATTCGAGTCAGCGGCCGCGTGCTGGACGAGTCCGGCGAGCCGGTCGATGGCGTCGTTGTCGATATCTGGCAGGCCAATGCCGCGGGTCGATATGATCATGAAGGCGATACGACCGACACGCCGAAAGACCCGAATTTCCAGGGCTGGGCAATCCTGAAGACGGAGGCCGATGGACGCTATGCCTTCACGACAATAAAGCCGGGCCCTTATGCGGCCGAGGGTGAATGGGTTCGTCCGCCGCATATTCATTACAAGGTGTCGCGCCGTGGTTATCGCGAGCTGATAACCCAGATGTATTTTGACGGCGATCCACTCAACGACAAGGATTTGCTGTTGAAAGAGGTGCCTGTGGCGGACCGCAAGCAGCTGCTGGTCACTTTTGACGACGGCGCGGAGACCCCCGAGGGCGAATTCGACATCGTGCTCGGAACTGTGGGCACTGCGTAAACAGCCTAGTGCGCGGGGACAGCCTCGGGAGATGTAGCGGGCATTGAATAGTGGCCCACTACGGGGAGATGGTCGGATATGTCCAGCGCGTTGTCCTGGATGATATAGGCCTCATCGAGTGACCATTGGTCGCTGTAGAACTGGTAGTCGATGGTTCGATCGGGTTCCGCGACGGTCGGGTCGTTCGGGAAGTGCGTGTACCAGGCGCGCGGATCATTTGCGCTCAAGTGTTGCAGCGAGGGAATGCCGCGATAATTGTCGTAAAGAAGCTTTATCTGTGGATTCTCGTCGTAGTTGCCCGTTCCCGCCGCGAGTATCCGCTGTCGCTGCTGGTTGTTGTCCGGTGGCAAGAGATTGAGATCTCCACCCAGGATCCAGGGCGTATCCTGCTCGTCCAGAGATCGCAGCAAGGCCTCTGTTTTCGCAACCTGCCTTTCCATTAGGCCGGTGCCTGCCGCCCACGCTTCGTAATGCGTGTTGATAACGGCGATTGTTTTACCGTCATCGCGGGCAATGTGTGACTCAAGAAGAGCGCGCTGAAAGTCGAACGGCCGGACGAGGAAGTTGTTCGCTTTCCTGGGCAACTGGTGACGCACGGAACGCTCGATGCGATAGCGTGACAGCGTTGCCAGCTGCATGTTGACCGGGCCGAGCACCTGCGGATGAAAAACAAACTCCGCCTGCCAGTAAGGCGCGGATGTTTGACAGGCAAACATGTCTGAAGGCAGCCGGGCCAGTAACTCAGCGGTGTGGTCTGTGTAGTACGTCCGGCTGTCATCCGCGCCGTTGATCTCCTGCAGCAGCAAAACATCCGGTTTTTCTTCACGGATCAGTTTCGCCACTTCATCCAGGGTCCAGGAGATATCTTCTTGCGTCGGATGGCTCGCGAGGGTCTTGCCAGCGCGCTGTACCGCGGCAACCCGTTCCGCGTCATCGGTGTTGATATCGTAAAAGAACACGTAGTTCTTGCTCGCCATGTATTGCACGTTGTAGCTCATTACCTTGAGCTGCGACTCCGAGTCCCACGCGGGCGCATCGTCGGTGCACAGGGTGGTAGCCGGCTCGATGTCGCCCGGCGAATACGCACGTACCCACAGCACGGAAATAATGGTCACGGGCACCAGTACGAGCAGTACGGCAAATTTCTTGAGGGCGGACAAATCCGGGTTACCTGGGTCTTACGGCTCCGCATGGTAGCGCATCGGTGCTCCGCAAATTGCGTAAATTGGGGTCGAACCGAGGTTTTTCTTATGCGCGAAGAACTGGGGTCGAACCGAGGTTTTTCTTATGAAAAAAACCTCGGTTCGACCCCAGTTCTTTAACGAGACGAGCTAGCCGCTAGCCGCGTTCCTGGCGTGTCCGGCGATCATTTCAATAAGTGTGGGCCACAGCGCTGCGGGCAGGTTGTGGCCCATTCCGTCGAATATCTCGAGTTGGGCCCCCGGAACATGCTCCGCCGTGTCGATGCCGCCCGCCAGTGGCACCAGCGGGTCTTCGCGGCCGTGTATCACGAGCGTCGGCGCCGAAATCATGCCAAGACGTTGCCTGCGGTCACCATCCTGGACGATCGCAGCAACGTGACGCGTGAACCCGGAAGGGTAGTAGCAGCGATCGAAGCTGAACGAGGTCATCTCCCGGCGTGTCTCCTCGTCGATGGGATACGCGGGGCTGCCGATCAATTCAAGGGTATGCATGTTGTGAGCAATCACGGCTTCGCGATCGGCATTGGTGGGCCGCGAACGGAACAGATGACGTGATACGAGGGGGTCGGCACCCGGCAGGGATCGATGACCGCTGGTCGACATGATCGATGTCAGGGAGCGTAAGCGCTCAGGAAAGTGCGCCGCCAGATTCTGGGCGATCATGCCGCCCATGGATGCACCGACGATGTGCGCCGAGGGAATGTCGAGTGCATCGAGCAACCCGGTCGCATCCTCGGCCATGTCATACAGGGTATAAGGAACGCGAATTCGCAGTCGCAGCAGGCTTCGAATCAGGAGCGCCGGTAACCCCGGTGCGCTCGCGCCTTCGAACTTCGTAGAAAACCCCGTGTCGCGATTGTCATACCGTATGACATGAAACCCCTCCGACGCGAGCTCTCGGCAAAAGGGCTCGGGCCAGGCGATCAGCTGCATGCCGAGCCCCATAATCAAAAGTAGTGTCGGGTCTGAGGACGAACCGAACGTTTCGTACTCTATGTCTATTCCGTTTGCAGTTACCTGCGGCATGTTTGTACCTGCGGTTGTGGGTTGTGGGTTGTGGGTTGGGGCTGGGTACCGGTCCGGCAGTGGAATGAATTCATCGTC
>CAYTTZ010000101.1:0-11148 GCA_964440945.1 uncultured Woeseiaceae bacterium | reverse complement strand
GCTCGCGGCGGCAACTTTGTTGGCAACTGGTTGTACCGCTTCGAATCCAACCATAGACACCAATGCTGAATCGGAAATGACGTTCGATGGCCTTTACCCGGTAAAAGGCAGCACGGCTGACACCGCGTGGGCCCGGCCCGACGCAGATATTTCGCAGTATTCGAAAATCATGTTGCAGGGTGTGGGCGTCGAATACCGACCGGGCGGCGAATCGAGGCGCACCCGTGCAAGAGCCTCTGACGGTCATTTCGAAATTACGGAAGCGCAGAAAGCGAATTTTGTGCAGGTTATGCGTGACACTTTTTTGGACGAATTAAGCAAGAGCGAGCACTTCGCCATTGTTAGCGCACCCGGCCCGGACGTACTTCTGATCCGCGGTGCTTTACTTGATGTCGTTTCCTTCGTGCCTCCGGAGTCCGTTGGTAGGAATGAGATATTCCTGAGCAGTGTCGGCGAGGCTACGTTGGTGCTGGAGATTCGCGATTCCGTATCGGAAGCAATTCTTGCAAGGGCCGTCGACAGGCGCGCGGCTGAAGATAGCCATGGGCTACAGAGGTCAACTCGAGCAAACAACGCGTCCGAAGTTCGCCAACTGGCGAGAACGTGGGCGCGACTGTTGCGCGAACGCCTGGATAGTTACGGGATTCCGCAGGGATAGTAGTGTCGACCTGACATACGACTCAGTCGGTTTGTTGCCACCTGCCGAAACATACAGAGCAGTGGCAGCCACGCCTGAGCCCCTTAGGTCGGAAGCGAGCTTGCGTTCGAATCTCGAGCGCGCCTCGTAGTTGGTGGCAACGCCAATGACCAGGAAGTTACCAAATCGCGCATCCTGAATGCTCGAAGCCCCTTCTGCCGACACAGTTTGTGTCGTTGTGGAGCACGCACTGCTGATCACAGACAGGGCTGCCAGGGCAAGAAAGAGGGGTCGTTGGCGAATTCGGCGCACAGGTGTCTCCTTGGATTGAGCGACGTACGCTATTATTTGTTCAGGATTTCATCAAGGAATTGACGAAACAGTTGCGCCCAGCGCGTGGCAGCCGATTTTACGGCTTGCCAGTCTGTCACCGTATCTTCAGATGTCGAAAACGCGGGTGCTGACGCACTGTCCGCTGCGCCGAGGAAAACGACTACGGCGTCGTAACGTCGCTGGGATGGACGTTTTGATGGCGCATTCCAAGCTGATGAAAATTGCTCTCGAACTTTTGGTCGGTCTGCGATCTAATAGGAAGGTTGGTAATCAAGTCCTCTCCGGGCAATTTTTCGATAAGCACGAAGAGAGCAAAAAACACAATAGGAAATAACAACATGCAACGTATTATTGATGCACTTTCTCGGAGTATATTACTGGCCGCGGCCATGATTCTGGCGACCGGTTGCGCCGGCTCCAACCCAACCGTCGATACCACCGACGAGGCCGGTATGACCTTTGACGGTCTCTACCCGGTCAAGGGCGGCTCGGCGGATCAGGCGTGGGCGAGACCCGGGGCCGACATTTCCCAGTATTCAAAAATCATGTTGCAAGGCGTGGGCATCGAATACCGTCCTGGTGGCGAATCGGGCAGGCTTTACCGTGTGGGATCCGGGACAAGCTACTTCGAGATTACAGAAATGCAAAAAGCGAAATTTGAGGCGGTAATACGCGAGGCGTTTCTGGAAGAGCTGGGCAAAAGCGAGCGCTTTACCATTGTCAATGAGCCGGGTCCGGACGTACTTCTGATTCGTGGAGGACTGCTCGACGTCGTCTCATACGTCCCACGGGACACTATGGGTCGGTCGGAGATCTTCCTGCGCAGCGTCGGCGAGGCAACATTGGTGCTTGAGATTCGAGATTCTGTGTCCGAAGCCATCATCGCGAGGGCCGTCGACCGACGGGCCGCCGAGGATATGAGTGGCGTGAGCCGGTCAAACCCGGTTACAAACGCTGCCGAAGTTCGTCGGATGGCAGGCTACTGGGGACGCAAATTGCGCGAACGTCTTGATACGTTCAGCACTCCGCAGGGCTAGCGGCGACTTGCCCAGGTCCCGTCAGTATTGCGTGCTCGCTGCAGCGGTTTTGACGGTCGCGGCGACTCCGTCGCTAGCCGACGCTGCCAGCGAATCATGGAGTTTTCAGCTGACACCGTACCTGCGGCTGCCGACGATAGACGCCCGCTGAAATACGTGCTGCCACCCGGCTCCGGGGGCAGCTCCGAGGTCTCGGTTGGGCTGGTTCGATCTTCTCAATTCCGCGTTATTGCTCAGCGGCAGTGCGACGAAAGGGCGCTTTTCACTGTACTCCGACGTCGTGTACATGAGCATGACGTCGAAGAATGACGGCCGGGTGCTATCGGTGGAAGACACCATCACGGTGCCAGGCACGCGCATTCCGGTGCCAATCAGTGCCGACCTCAATCTCGATACTCGGACGGACCTGGACGGACTATCGCCGGCGGCTACCAACTAGCGGCCAGCGATACGTCGAGCATGAGTGCGTTCGTCGGCACCCGCCATTTCGGTGTCGATGTGAAATCAAGCTGGGATCTGACGGCGGACATATCGATTCCCGGCACCGGCGTAGTGCTGCCGGCGCAGGGGCAAGTCAGTTCTGATGTCGATTTATGGGATGCAATAATTGGTGTGCAGGGCGCCTTCGAATTAGGCGAGGGCAACCGGTCCTCCCTGTATTGCCTCGATGTAGGCAAAGGCGATTCGGATCTGACTTGGAACGCGGTTGCTGGCCTGTCTTATGCCCACGGCTGGGGCGAAACGCTCCTGGCTTACCGACATCTGGAGTACGATCAGCCATCGGATAAGCTGCTGCCAGATTTCAGTTTCAGCGGCCCAGGACAGGGGGAACGGTATATTTTCGACTAACCGGCGTCAGTTCTTTCGGGCTCCTCGCCAGCGCCGGCGGCGTTAGCTACAAGAGGTAGAACGATGAGATTTTCCAACAAACCGATATTCGCGTTATTACTCCTGCTGCTCGCAGTCACGACGAGCGCCGACAGTCGCGCAATGAATGAGGCTGCTGCAACTGAGGTTGAACGTGGTCGTGAAATGATGCGTGAGGGACGCCTTCAGATCGTTCGCGAGGAACTACATCTGACGGACGAGGAGGCCGCTGGCTTCTGGCCTCTTTACGCCATATATCGACGGGACATCGATGCGATTCAGGACCGGTACGCGGACATGATCGCCGAGTACGTCAAGCGTTACGATAGTGCCGAGCTGTCAGATCATTACTCCACCGAACTGATGGACAATTTCTTCAGCATCAAGCGTGGCCTACTCGACGTGCAGGAGAAGTACTTACCTGAGTTCCGCGACGTGCTTCCGGCGCTGAAAGTCGCACGGCTGTTTCAGTTGGAAAACAAGATCAACGCCGAGATCGACGCACAGCTTGCCGTTGCCGTGCCGCTGATCGACCCAAGCTAGCCCAGGGAGGCTATTTCGCCTTAATGCCTGATCAGCCGGTCCTTCTTGAGTCCCCGGACGATAATGTCGGCAGCCTCATTGATGATCTGCTCCAGGTGCTCCTTGTGCGATATGCTCGATTCGATCGCCCAGACTTTCTGGCTGTCAGACGCCGCAAACAGTTCGGTCGTAAACGCGATACTCAAATCGACGTCGACCGTCACGGGACCGTTGATTTCCTCGTAGTCATAGCGAAACAGATCGATGCCGCCGCCTTTGCGTACCGACTTGGTGGCGGCTGAACCTGTTTTCATCGCGGCGGCCGTACTGCGATTAACTACACGAGAAATGAGTACCGCATCGAATCCCCTGGCGCTGACAAGTTCTTCGATAGCCCGCTGCTCAATCGATTTATTGTCGCCCGCTGCCACATACATGGCCGTCGCAGTTGTGTCGGCGGCCCTCAACTCCGATACGAGTTCGCGTTCGAATTGCGCTCGCCCTTCATAGTTGTTGGCGACACCGATTACGAGGATATTCTTGAACAGGGTGCCACCAACAGCCGGCTGAAGGGCTGTAACCACCGTGCCGGTGGACGACGAGCAGCCGGTGAAGACTACAGCACCAGCAAGAACAGCAACCAGGAAGGGTAGTTTAGAAAATCGATACGCAGTTGTCTCCAGTATCTTCGCAGCGGAAATTGTCACTGTTTCATATTGTTGTCGAGGAACTCGCGAAACAATGTCGCCCACCGAGCGGCTGCCGCCTCTACGGCCTGCCAATCGGTTTCTGTAGCGTCTGAAGTTGAGAACGCCGGTGCCGACGCGCTGTCCGCCGCTCGCGCAAGAACCTCACCGGATTCGGAGTCTTTCAATTCCATGAGGAACATGAGCGCGCCGGGTCTCGCAATATCCTCAAGTTCGCGCCGTACGTTGGGCACATCGGCACCCGACGCATTACGATAGTCGATAAGTGTGGCCTGTACATCCAGTGCCGATGGACCTTTGTCTCGTCCAATTTCGTAGTGCGTCAGCTCACTCAGAAATGCTTCACGAAAGATCTGCCGGGTCCGCTTCTGATCCTCAAGGGAGGGTGCCGCATCAGTGGGGAAGAAAATGCCCATTTCGCTGGCATACAGTCTGTCGTATTTCTTGAAATTGGCGTCCGTTGCCACGTATGCCGCTTCCACGTTAGCGTTCTTGGCGACGTTGAAGCTCTGCGTTGTCGTCGTGGTGCAAGCTGCAGCAAACAGCAAAGCGAAGGGCAGGGCGATCAATCGCGATGTCTTAACGATGCGGTCGAACATTTTCATTGGCATTACCTGGCAGGATCAAAGACTAGGTGCTGATATAAGCTCATTGTTGCAGGAAAAGTTTCAAGGCGTGCGGACGAATTAGTTTCGACGAAGTAACTAACCTATTTGCTTCGGTAGACATCCTTGCGATCGCCGATCTTGATGACGTGTACGATCAACACAGAATCCTCAATCGTGTAGAGAATGCGATAGCGGCCCTGATCGATTCGGTAGCGTTCGAGGCCCGACAGTTTCAGCGCGCCCGGCGGTCTCGGATTGTCCGGCAGTAACTGGATACGTCTAACGATTCTTTGTCGATCCGCCTTCGTAGCGATCGACTGAAGTGCTTTGCGGGCCGACTTCTTTACCCGCAGGCTATATTTTGCCACGTCGTTTCAGGTCCTTGACGACGTCCTCGAACGCATAGTCTGGTTCCTTTTCGCGAACTTCGAAAGCCTCAATATCGCTGGCGTCCTCTGCTAGCGCGGCTTTTACGGCCTCGTTCACCAGTTCGGAAATACTGCGATCGGTCTCAGCGGCTTTGAGCCGCAGCGCGCGATGCAGAAACGGTTCAAAGTAAACGGTGGCTCTCTTTCGTGCTGTTTCACTCATGGCAAAACATTAAGGCGTTAACGTTGTAACGTCAAGACGTTGTAACGTCTAGATTAGTTCTGATCCAGTGAGTCGAGCAGGGCGGCGATATTCGCGTCGCCCGGAAACTGCTCGGCAAGATCCGTCGCTACTCGTCGGGCACCGTCGATATCGCCGGCGTCCCGGATCATGGTCGCAAGTGCCCAGGAAATATCATAATCGGTGGGGAAGCGTTGTCGAGATTCCTGCAGCAATTCGAGAGCTTCTTCTGGCTGACCCATCGAATTCAGCGCAACACCGTAAACGTAGGCGTAGCGTGGTTCGGATGGCCCGAGTTCAAAGGCTCGCCGAAGTTGTTCGAGTGCTTCGTCTCGCTCGCCAGAGCGTACCAGCACGAGGCCCAACGAGTGGCGCAGCAGCGCGTTGTTGGCATCCAGTTCAAGCGCGCCTCTGAAATACCCAACTGCCGCAGTGACGTTGCCCATCAGCAACTCGAAATTGCCGAGATTTACCTGGGCCTCCGGAGTGTTCGCAAGCATTGTGTACGTTTGGCGATACTCCTCAGCGGCTCGTGCAAATGCCCTGGCTTCTGCGGCGGGCAGCAGATCCCGAATGTCAGCGTATGCGGGCACAGCCGCCAGGCGAACACTACGTACCGGATCGTCCAGCAGGCTTGCGCCCATATTCAGGTGCACTTCCGGGGGCGCAAGCTGCAGTCCACCCAGTGCGGCTGCCCGAAGCAGGGGGTCTGAATCCTGAATTGCAGTGGCGATAGCCTGGCTTTCTGCGCCGCTAAATGGTGGCCTAAGTAGCGTCAATGCGGATGCACGTCCTATTGACGGAAAAGCCGCATCGCCGGACGCTTCCGCGAGTTCGGGATTTGCCAGGCCCTTTTGCCCGGCGGACAGTGCGGTTCCTACGTGCGGCCGTGGCTTCGCCCCGGGGTCACTCCAATTCGCGATTTCTGCCGCTGCCCAGGCGTTGTCCTGGTCCGCGTGACAGCTGTTGCATGCATTGGGCACGCCGATCGACACACTCAGGTCAGGACGTGGAATGCGAAAACTATGATCACGCCGGTCGTCGACACCCATGTAGGTGCGAGACGTCATGTGACAATCGACACAGGTGACCTTGGTAGAATCATGCCGGGCGTGATCAATGACAGCGAAACGTTCGGGCAAGTGGCACTGTGCGCAGACATCGCTGGGTACGCTACCTGTCTTCAGTACGCCCGAATGCGGGTTGTGGCAGTCGCTGCAGGTTACGCCCGCCTGGTA
Source organism: uncultured Woeseiaceae bacterium (assembly GCA_964440945.1). GTDB lineage: Bacteria > Pseudomonadota > Gammaproteobacteria > Steroidobacterales > Woeseiaceae > UBA1847. The sequence continues at coordinate 4,590 of CAYTTZ010000101.1, read as the reverse complement.
CATGCGACTTTGCACAAACGAGCCATAGACGTACACCTCGTCCTTAATCTGGCCATCGGCAAAATACAAATGCTCGTCCAGCAGCGCGACTCTGTGGGTATCGGCCAGTGGCTTGCCGTACTCGTATTCCGTTGCGATAACGCCTCTTCTGGAGTGACAACGGCCGCAGGATTCCGGTTGCTGTGATAACCCCGCAGCCGGTTTGCTGCGCTCCGCAATGCCCGTGTCCACATTCATGACCCAGGCTGATTCCCTGGCATCGTCAAGACTGACGGGCAGGCCGAAGTCATCATCCAGGCTGGCAGCTGCTGCCTGTTCCCGATGAGCAGACCCCGGTCCATGGCAGGCCTCGCAGCCTACGGAGATTTCGGAGTACGTCGTTGCATACGTCTTGCTCGCCGCATCGTATCCCATGACAAGGTTGGTCGAGTGACACTCAGCGCACATGTAATTCCAGTTCTGCAGCCGCCCCGTCCAATGCAACTCGTCGCCTGGCTCAATATATTCATCGGGATACAGGTGGTACCAGCGTTGGCCGCCGTTTTCGGCCGCACGCGAGTCCCAGGCGTAGGGCAGGGCCTGCATACGACCACCCGGAAATTCCACGAGGTACTGCTGCAGTGGCGTCACTCCGAACGCGTGGGTGACGCGGAAGTCCTGCTCCTCGCCGAGCGCGTTTTCGGTGCGCACGAAGTAGCCGTCCTCGCGCGTCGTAAATTGGGTTTTCTTACCGTAATAGTCGAACTCGGCATCCTCGAAATTGCCCAATACCGTCGACTGGTTGGCAACCTGCATGGCGAGCTCATGGTGCGAACCTTGCCAGTCTCTGTACTCCGATTCGTGGCAGTTGGCGCACGTGGCGCTGCCGATGAATTCGGCAGGGCCGGCTTCGATAGGCACAGGCTCTGACTCCGAGCTGCAGGCGGCAAGTGCAGCAGCCAGCACAAGATAACAAGCAAATCTCATATCACCATTCAACTCCAGGGATCGCCTTGCAACGCTGCGTCCCGCGACTATTTTGAAGGTGGCCACGATAGGCCTTTGGACCGGATGGTGCAAACAGAAACGGGTTGAGTGCGTTGGCCAAAAATGGCCGCTGCCTGAGTGGTCCTTCGACACGTTGAGGAGCCCTTCGTCGCAAGTCACTTTGCGTCACTTCCTGATACCATTGCGCCAGGTCAATCGGGCTGGGCGCGATGCAAACTGTGGACAGTGAATACTTCGATGTCGTGATCGTTGGTGCGGGGCTTTCCGGCATCGGCGCGGCCTGTCATCTGCAACGCGAGTGCCCGACCAAGCGGTTTGCCATCTTCGAAAGCCGCGAGGCCATGGGTGGCACCTGGGACCTGTTTCGCTATCCGGGTATACGATCGGACAGCGACATGTACACGCTGGGCTATAACTTCAAACCGTGGCGTGAATCCAAGGCGATCGCCGATGGGCCGTCAATCCTGAATTACATTCACGAGACCGCGTCCGAAAACGATATCGAACGGCATATACGTTATTCACGCCGTATCACCAAAGCCAGCTGGTCCACCGATGAGGCTTGCTGGACCCTGGAAACACTCAATACGGCTGCCGACGAGCGCCAGTCGGTGCGCTGTAGTGTGCTGCTAATGTGTGCGGGCTACTACCGCTACGACAAAGGTCATACGCCGGTATTCGAAGGGCAGGACCGTTTCGCGGGCGACATCGTTCATCCGCAGCACTGGCCAGAGGACCTCGACTATCGCAACAAGAAGATCGTCGTCATTGGTTCTGGCGCGACGGCAGTCACACTGATACCGGAGCTGGCGAAGCAGGCGGAGCACGTGACCATGCTGCAGCGCTCGCCGACGTATGTCGTGTCATGGCCCGATCAGGATGTTGTCGCCAACTTCCTGCGTAAGGTTTTGCCGGCGAAGACGGCCTACGCGCTGACCCGCTGGAAAAACATCACGATGCAGCAGTGGACTTATTGGCGGACTCGCAAGAACCCGGACCAGGTCCGCCGACAGCTATTGAAGTGGGTTCGAAAAGAGCTCGGCAAGGACTACGACGTCGACACGCATTTCACGCCGACCTATAACCCGTGGGACGAGCGCCTCTGCCTGGTACCTAACAGCGATCTTTTTCTCGCTATCCGGTCAGGGGAGGCGTCGGTTGTGACGGACCTCATCGAGAACTTCACGGAAACCGGTATCCGCCTGAAGTCCGGCGAAGAACTCCCCGCGGACATTATTGTTACGGCGACCGGTCTCGACCTGCTGGTTCTTGGTGAGGTTGAGTTCGTTGTCGATGATAGCCCCGTCGATTTTTCGAAGACCTATACCTACAAGGGCATCATGTGCTCAGGTGTGCCCAACATGGTATCAACCTTTGGCTACGTCAATGCGTCCTGGACACTGCGTGCGGACCTTACGGCGGAGTATTTCTGCAGGCTCGTGAACTTCATGGACGAGGGCGGCTACCAACGCTTCACACCAGCGTTGCGTGCCGCGGACAAAGGCATGCCGAAGCAGCCCTGGATCACCGCTTTCTCACCCGGCTATATGACACGGGCGCTGGACCGCTTACCCCGGCAAGGCGATCGAGAGCCGTGGATCAATCCTCAGAACTACAGGAAAGACAAGAAGATGTTTCTCGAAGGTGAGATTGATGACGGTGCATTGGCGTTTGGCCCTGAGCCTGCAACGGACGAAGGCGAGTATGACATTCGCGAGGTGGGCTGAGCCATGATCTGGAAGCATGCGACAACGACGGAACATCTGAATACCGTATCCAGGGGCACGATGGTCGAGCACCTTGGTATTATTTTTACCGAAATCGGAGACGACTATATCGAGGCGTCGATGCCGGTTGACGAACGCACCGTGCAACCGTTCGGGATTCTGCACGGCGGGGCGTCGGTGGCGCTGTCGGAATCCTTAGGCAGCATTGCCGCCCATCTGTGCATCGCAGACCCGTCACTTCACACAAGTGTTGGTGTCGAGGTTAACGCGAATCACCTGCGCCCGGTCAAGAGCGGCGAGCAGGTCACTGGGCGAGCCACACCTATCCGGGTTGGCCGTCGTATCCAGGTCTGGAATATCGATATTCGGGACTCCGACGAGCGGCTGGTATGCACGTGTCGCCTGACGGTAGCTGTGGTAGAGGTGTAATTCATTGGGCTGAAACGGCCTGAGACCTCCCTGTCCGCGATAGCAAGGCCTGAGGCCAGGCCTTGCCTGCCGGCACCATGGCGACAGCAGAACTGTGACGACGTACCCGTCATCACGCTAAGGATTCCGGGCGAAGTGCCGATAGCATGTGAAGGAATGGTCTTTTCTGTGCTGGAGCTATGGAAGCAAAAATCGGTCGGTACGAGATTATCAAACGCATAGGCCGCGGATCGCAGGGCTCTGTGTACCTCGGCCGTGATCCTACGCTGGACCGCCTGGTGGCCGTCAAGGTGCTAACCGCGACCGATGCGGCGCTCAATATGACGGACGAGGACGGTACGCCACTCGAAGCCCGCATATCCAGCAAACTCAAGCATCCCAACATTGTCCCCATCTACGACGCCGGTGAGTACCTGGCCGGGCCTTACCTTGTCTTTGAGTATGTCGAGGGATTGCCGCTCGCGCAGGTTCTGAGGAGTCGCGGCGCCATGTCGATTGAAGAGGCGGTGCCAACGATCGCAGCAATTCTCAAAGCGCTGAGTTCCGCACATGCCGCCGACATTCTGCACCTCGACCTCAGTCCACGGAACGTGCTTATCGATGCTGACGACGCGCCACGGGTAATGGACTTCGGTCTGGCCCAGTACGTCAGCATTGCGCGCGAACCAAAGGAATTCGCCTCAGGCACGCTGCGCTATATGGCGCCTGAGCACTTTCGCGGTGAGCCCCTCGGTCCCTGGACGGATGTCTTTGCCCTGGGCAGCACATTCTACGAAGTCGTCACCGGCAAGCGTGCAATGCAGGGCAGGAAGCTTCCGGAAATTCGAAACCAGATCATTAACGGTGCGGTGGATTTCGAGCCCTTGAAGAAAATGGCACATGGCGAGGCTTTCGCACGTTTTCTCACAGGCGCGCTGGAGAAAGGGCGCGAGGGACGCTACGCCGATTGCTCGAGCATGAGCGAGGCGTTTCAGCTGTTTCTCGACGAGGTCGGTCTCTCTGAAAAAGCCAGCAGCGAGGGTTCCAGTCACAGCACGATCGACTTCCTGTTGCGTCGAATGCAGCGTACGGGTGATTTCCCGGCGATTTCCAAAACGCTGTCGGATATCAATCGACTGACCGGCGATGACCGCGAAGCTAACGCCGACAAACTCGCCAACGTAATACTTCGAGACTTCGCACTGACGAGCAAGCTGCTAAAGCTCGTGAATTCGTCCTTCTACGGTGCGCGCGCTACGGAAATTGCCAGCGTCTCGCAGGCTGTGGTCTTCCTGGGCGTTGAGCAGGTAAGTATGACTGCAAACAGCCTGGCGTTCTTTGGCCACATGAAGAATGACTCGGCTGCCCTAAAAGATTCTATGACAAAGTCTTTCATGAGTGGTCTTATCGCCCGCCACCTCGGGCTGCGTGCGAAACTTCCTGGTGCCGAAGAGGCGTTGATATAATC
>CAYTTZ010000100.1:8802-11297 GCA_964440945.1 uncultured Woeseiaceae bacterium | reverse complement strand
ACACCTTCTTACCCAGCTCGCTGAGTAGTGCGGCCGTGGTAAGCCCGCCCATGCCGGAGCCGATCACGATCGCATCGTAGTCGGCGGCCAGTCGATTGGGGCGGTATCGGTAGCCGATCCGCAGAGTGCTGGGCTTCATTGCCATGTCGGTGGCTCCTAGCGCTTGTAGACCTTGCCGCCCTTCATGACAAAGTCGACGTCGAGTAGTTCTTCGATATCCTCAAGGGGAGACCGGCTGACCGCAATTATGTCCGCAAACTTGCCGTCCTCGATTGTGCCGATCGACTCTGACATGTCAATCAGGTCGGCGGCGTTAATGGTCGCGGAAACGATGACATCCATCGGCGACATGCCGGCCTCGACCATCAGGACGGCCTCTTCGGCATTGGTGCCGTGTCTCGAAATACCGCTATCCGTACCGAAAGCGATGTTGACGCCGGCCTTGTGTGCTTTTTCGAAATTGCCGGCCATATCGTTGCCGACGCGAATCGCTTTTTCCCTGACGGCATCACTCATGAAGTCCACTTCGACCGCCATCGCGGCGACAGTTTTTCCGGCGAGCAGCGTTGGTACCAGGTAGGCGCCAGTTTCCTTGAACAGTCTAATGGCGCGCGGTCCGGTATAGGATCCGTGCTCAATGCTGGCAACGCCCGCCTCGAGCGCGGCAACGATGCCGTCTTCATGATGCGCGTGGGAGGCGACTTTGCGGCCCATGCGTGCGGCGGCTTGCACGACTTCACGGAGCTCATCCATTTCCATCTGCTGCCCGGTACCGGTCGCCCGGTCGGTCATCACGCCGCCGGTCGAAGTAATCTTCACGAGATCAGCGCCATACTTGATTGCGTTTCTCGCGGCGCGCCGGCAGTCGTACGGTCCGTCGCAGACGTTGGCAGACGTATATATCTCCATCAGGTTGGGGCTAACCCCGCTGATATCAGCGTGCCCACCCGTAATGCCAACGCCACCTGCCGCGATAATCCTCGGGCCGTCGATCCAGCCGTTGTTGATTGCGTCGCGCATCGCGTACATTTCCTGCGCGGACGAGCCAACGTCGCGCACCGTCGTAAAACCGGCTTTCAGTGTATTCATCGCGTAGTGGATGCTGCGCATCTGCATTAATTGATCCGACATTTTTAGTGCGTCGCGATCATTGTCAGGCCCGAGCTCGCCCTGCAGGTGCACGTGCATGTCCATCAACCCGGGCAACACGAACTTGTCCCGCAGGTCGATGACTTCGACGTCGCCGTCAAAGCTCGCGGCGTCTGTGAAGCCGCTTTGTACGTCGACGATACGGTCATCTTCGACGACGATCGTCTGGTTTCTCAGTGGCGCCCTGCCGGGTACCGCAAGCAGATCACCCGCGTGGATCAACGTGATTGTTTCGGAAGCCCAGGACGCGGACGCGCACAAGAGCATCACGGCCGCAAGGCCGAGTATTCGGTGGGGCATGAAGTGGCTCCTCGGGAAGTTGCCTAGTAACTGGCGTAGTAGTTAACCAGTGCCTCGATACCCTCGGAGTCTACCTGTTTGAGCTTCTCGCCCATAGCGTCCAGGAGGTTTTCGCGGCGGCCGTCCTTGTAGGACTTCAGTGCGTAGCGAATATAAGCGCCGCGTTGACCATGCAGCGGAATGCCGAGTGCGTCAGCGACTTCCGGATCGTCGGGTCGCATATGACACGTGCTGCAATGCTCGTCGTGGATCTTCGCACCTTTGGCGGCAAGCGCGCTGTCGTAAGCCTCGTTCGAGGGGCCGCGCCGCTGGCTGGCGTAGTGTTCAGCAAGGTCGGCAATACGCGCGTCGCTGGCATGCAGGACTGTCTCGCACATCAGCGGCTCGTAGCGACACTGTCGTGCACCGTCCCGGTAGGCATAGATGGCTTCTTCAACATGCGCTGCCGGCATGCCAGCAATGACCGGAGCATCGAGATTTTCCCGGGCGAGCCCGTCGACGCCGTGACAATCCGCACAGCCGCTGGTGAGCGTCGCCGCGGCGCCGGTGTCGGGGGCATCGGATTCAGTGGCGTAGGACAGCGCGGGGCAGGCGATCAGTAACAGCCAGAAAACGGCCGAGAAGCGCGGCCAGCCACAGGCCACCGTGGAAGTGCTTGATTTCATAGTGCCTTGGTGTCGCATGTCGTCCTCTCCCGGCTCTTAAGTAAGCGTTATTACCTACAGGTTCGCTGCATCCCACTCTGCCACCTGGGACAGTTACTTAGTATATTAGCGGCAAGTCATATGCAATGTCGGAGTACACCTATGTGCTTGGCTGTACCCATGAAAATAACAAGAATAGACGGCTTTCAGTGCACCTGCGAGGCCAAGGGCATCGAGCGCGAGGTCAGTCTCTTCATGCTCCAGCACGAAACCGTCGAGCCGGGTGATCACATACTGGTCCATGTCGGCTATGCGATTCAGAAGGTCTCTGAGCAGGATGCGGCCGATTCCTGGGCGCTGTTCGACGAAATCCTGGCGGCGGGCGCCTGAGCGATTCGCTGG
>CAYTTZ010000100.1:0-8702 GCA_964440945.1 uncultured Woeseiaceae bacterium | reverse complement strand
CCAATAACGAGGACATCACGATGTGTGACACGTGCGGCTGCAATATAACTCCCGGCAATGAACACCTCGTGGCTGCCGGCGGACACCTTGCGACGACGTCGCATGGGCACGAATCCGTCGAGGTCCTGAAGGGGCTGCTGGACGCAAACGATCACCAGGCCGCCCATAACAGGGAACACTTCGCGCGCCATAACGTGCTTGCCGTCAATCTCATGTCGTCACCGGGCGCCGGCAAGACTGCGCTTCTGGAGGCGACGATCGAGCGGCTCGACGCCGGGCTTCGCATTGCCGTCATCGAAGGGGATCTCGAAACAGAGAACGACGCGCAGCGCATTCGCGAAAAGGGCGTGCCGGCGATACAAATCACTACGGGGAGCGCCTGTCACCTGGATGCCCACATGGTTCACACGGCGCTGCATGAGCTGGACCTCGACGGTATTGATATCGTTTTTATCGAAAACGTCGGCAATCTCGTATGTCCGGCGAGCTTCGACCTCGGGCAGCACCGGAACGTAACCCTGTTGTCGACGCCAGAGGGTCATGACAAGCCATCGAAGTACCCGGTGATGTTCCGTGCGGCCGACCTGGTCGTCATTACGAAGGCAGACCTGTTGCAGGTGCTCGACGATTTCGACCCCGACTACGCCACGACATGCCTGAGACAGCTCGCCAGCGAGGCGCCCGTATTCAATATCTCGGCCAAGAGCGGGACCGGCATGGACGACTGGCTGACCTGGCTGGCGGATGAACTGTCCCGGACCCGGGCTTCAGAAGAGGGACTCGTACAGGCGACAAGCGGAGAGCTTGCGTGAACCCGAGCGCGTCTGAGCGACTCGAAGCCCTGCAGGCGCTGCCCATGGACCGGCCGGTGCGCATTATGAACGTCTGCGGCGGTCACGAACGCTCGATTTCGGTGGCGGGGTTACGTACCGTCTTGCCCGACAATGTCGAGCTCGTGCCGGGGCCGGGGTGCCCCGTCTGCATTTGCCCCGAGGAAGACGTCTACGAGGCGATACAGCTGGCGCTCCATGAGGATATTACGCTGGTTGCGTTCGGCGACATGCTGCGCGTCCCGGTCAACGTGCCAAAGCGCGAACCTCGTTCGCTGGAGCAGGCGAAAGCGGCTGGCGCTGACATCCGGCCGGTTGCCTCGCCGATCGACGCGGTGCGAATCGCAAACGCGGACCCGTCGCGACTGGTCGTATTTTTTGCCGCAGGTTTTGAAACAACGACGGCGCCGGTCGCGTCGATGCTAGCCGAGGGTGTGCCGGAGAATCTCCTGGTGCTGTTGTCCGGCCGGCTTACCTGGCCGGCCGTCGCTATGCTGCTGGAATCAGGAACCCCGGGCTTCGATGCGCTGATTGCTCCAGGGCATGTTGCGACCGTTATGGGGCCGGAGGAATGGGAATTTGTCGTCGACAAGCATGACATCCCTGCCGCTGTCGCCGGTTTTACACCAGCGTCATTACTGGGGGCGATGTACTCGGTGTTGCGCCAGTTAAACGAAGAGCGGCACTTTCTGGACAACTGTTACCCCGAGGTGGTTCGTCCCGGCGGCAACGCGGAAGCGCGTCGTCAAATGCACCAGGTAATGGAAGTGGTGGACGCGAACTGGCGCGGCATCGGCATCATTCCGAAGTCCGGCTTCGCGTTGCGAGAGGCTTACGCCGCACACGATGCTCGCAAACGCTTCCAATCCTATGCCGACGAGTCCAGGAAGCGCGTAGGTGAGATGCCGCCCGGTTGTGATTGTGCCAAGGTGGTACTGGGCAAGATCTATCCCAACCAGTGTCGACTCTACGGCGCGGCCTGCACGCCAAGGAAACCGATTGGTCCGTGCATGGTGTCGGACGAAGGCGCCTGCAGGATCTGGTGGTCGGCAGGTTATCGCGACAATGAATGGGAAGGCCGCAAAAAGGGGAGCGCCGTTGGCTGATGTGGCCGAGCGCGTCAAAGAGGAGCTTACGGCTGCCCGCATAACGCTAAAGGGCCACGTACAGGGCGTCGGTTTCCGCCCCTTTGTCTACCGACTCGCGAATGAGCATGGCCTGCTCGGAGGTGTGCAAAACCGGTTGGGTGAAGTTGAAGTCGTAGCGATAGGTGATGCGCACATACTCGAACAGTTTCGGCAGGACCTGATCGCCAGGGCGCCACCGCTGTCGCGACCCTCGATTACGAACTTCGAACTGATCGATGCTCCGGCAGCTGACAGTTTCAGGATTGTCGAAAGCGCGGCAAACACGGACGCACAGGTGTACGTGCCACCTGACTATTTCATGTGTGACGACTGCGGCGCCGAGCTCAGGGACCCGCAGGATCGTCGCTATCGATATCCGTTTATCAATTGCACGCAATGCGGTCCACGCTATACCCTGATCGAGGCTTTGCCCTACGACCGACCGAACACCAGCATGGCCGGCTTCCCGTTGTGTGCGGACTGCGAGCGGGAATATCTTGACCCTGCCGATCGTCGCTTTCATGCGGAGCCCGTTGCCTGTCCGGCCTGTGGGCCAGCACTTTCGTTCGAGCACAGTGGTCGCGACACAATCACAGAGACCGGTACGGCACTGAATGCCGCGGTCGACGCGATCCGCAGCGGGGAGGTTGTGGCCGTAAAGGGTATCGGAGGCTATCACCTGGTTTGCGATGCGCGCAGCGAGGCGGCGGTAGCGACGCTTCGGCGGCGCAAAATGCGCCCCGATAAACCGCTGGCGGTAATGTTCCCGGTGGGCGGGAGTGACGGGCTCGAGCTTGTCCGTCGCGAGGTGGAGTTACAGGAGGTCGAAGCGGAGCTGATCGCCGGCGCGGTCCGTCCCATCGTTCTCGCAAGCAAGAAAGACGACGGTACGCTGGCCGACAATGTCGCCCCGGGACTTGGGGAGATCGGCGTGTTTCTGCCGTACAGCCCGCTCCACCAGCTGCTGCTGGACGAGTTTGGCGGTCCTGTCGTTGCGACGTCCGGCAATATCAGCGGCGAACCGGTACTGACCGACAACGAGGAAGTGATGCAGCGTCTTGCCAGGATCGCCGACGGTTTCCTGCAGCACGACAGACCCATCGTAAGACCCGCCGACGATCCGGTATTTCGTCGTATTGCGGGAAGCGCGCGGCCCTTGCGTATCGGTCGCGGCACGGCCCCGTGCGAACTGGACCTGGCCTGGCAGCAACGGCAGCCGATACTGGCCGTTGGCGGTCACATGAAAGGAACGGTGGCCCTGAGCTGGGACCGTCGCGTTATTGTCTCGCCGCATATTGGCGAGATGGAAAGCCCGCGAAGTCTTGCCGTATTCGAGCAGGTCGTCGCCGATCTTCAGGCACTTTACGGTGTGCGTGCCGAGCGCATCGTCTGCGACGCGCATTCGGGCTACACGACGCATCGCTGGGCGCGACGCCAGGAGGTTCTTCCCGTGGAGACTGTCTGGCATCACCGCGCGCACGCGAGCGCCGTTGCTGCCGAGTTTGATCGCCCGGGGCCCTGGCTGATGTTTACCTGGGACGGCGTCGGGCTCGGAGAAGATGAAACGCTGTGGGGTGGAGAAGCGCTGTTGGGCACCGCCGGTCGCTGGAATCGTGTGGCGAGCCTGCGAACATTCAGACTCCCCGGCGGCGAGCGAGCAGGCCGCGAGCCCTGGCGCAGCGCCGCGGCTTTGCACTGGGAATGCGGTCTGACGTGGCCAGAGTGCCCGGATACCGAGGGCCTGGCAGAGGCGGCGTGGCGCAACCACGTCAATTGCCCGCAAACGAGTGCTGCGGGACGGCTGTTCGACGCGGCGGCGGCGTTGATCTGCGGCGTGCCCGTGACGAGTTTTGAAGCGCAGGGGCCGATGATCCTGGAGTCGCTGTGCCGGCGCGTCGCGCCAGCCGTCGAACTGCCGCTGCTCGAGGATGACGGCGGCGTGTTGCGCAGCGACTGGCAGCCATTGCTTGAGATCATGGCGAATCCTGAACGCGATCCTGCGGCGCGCGCCGAGATATTTCACTCGACTGTCGCGACAGCTATCCTGCGCCAGGCCGAGGCCATGAGTGAACGCCATTCGTTTGACCATGTCGGCCTGTGCGGCGGTGTATTTCAGAACCGCGTGCTAACCGAGCAGACCGTCGGTCTCCTGAGGGGCAGCGGTTTCAGCGTCTTTCTGCCCAAGAGGCTCCCCTGCAATGACGCAGCGCTGAGCTTCGGTCAGGCGGCCGAGATCGCCGCGCGCGAAGCTGGCGACTAACAATAATGGAACACAATTAATGGAAGACGATCGTATCTCACTGGCTCACGGCAATGGTGGCCGCTTCATGCGCGAGCTCATCGAAGAAGTGTTTGCACGCCAGCTAGCGGACAGCCGAATCGACGTGCAGGCCGACGCCGTTCCTATCGATCTGGGCGACGGCGAGGTCATGATCACGACGGACGGATTCACCGTGCAGCCAATCGAGTTTCCTGGTGGCGACATCGGATCGCTGGCCGTGCATGGCACGACCAATGATCTCGCGGTATCGGGTGCGCGGCCGATGTACCTGACGCTCAACGCCTTTATCGAGGAGGGCTTCGAGATCGCCCGCCTTGAACGCATTATGGGTAGCCTGAATACGGCGGCGAAAGAAGCCGGTGTCAAAATAAGTGCGGGCGATACCAAGGTCGTGCGTCGCGGCGAGGGTGGCGGCATTTACCTGGCAACTACGGGCGTCGGGACACGGCTTCCGGGCGTGCGGCCGGCGATGCGTTTAATCCAGGACGGCGATGTGCTGATCGTCAGCGGGCCCGTCGGTGATCACGGCACGGCTGTCATGCTTGCACGAGAGGAGTTTGGCCTGAGAGGTGACCTGGTGTCGGACGCTGGCCCGGTTATGGCGTTGACCGAGCCATTACTGGCACTCGACGGCTTGCGTTTCATGCGTGATCCAACGCGCGGGGGCGTCGCATCAATCGGCCACGAGATAGTCAAGGCGACGGGTCTCGGCGTCCGCTTCGAGGCAACGATACCGGTGCGTGAGCCGGTACAGTCGGTCTGCGACATGCTCGGCTATGACCCGTATTACCTGGCCTGCGAGGGACGCGTTGTGGCTGTCATAGCACCGGATCAGGTTGACGACGCGCTGGCAATCTGGCGCGCGATTCCTGCCGGCGAGGGTGCGGCCAGGATCGGCCGCATTGTCGCAGCGCAGGAGCGAGTTATCCTGGAGACGCCGCTTGGCGGGCAACGCTTTCTCGAGGAGCTGGAGGACGACCCGCTGCCGCGAATCTGCTAGCGGCAACGCCGCTCGACCGCGTCAGACGATCTCGACAAGCTCAATGGCAAACGTAAGCGCTTGCCCGGACAAGGGATGGTTCGCATCCAGCATGACTGACTCTTCTTCGATCTCGACGATGACGAGGTTCATTATCTGCCCATCCGGGCTCTGGCTTTGTAGCTGCATGCCCACCGTTGGATCGATGGTATCGGGCAGCGTATTCCTGGGCACTTGCTGAACCAACTGTTCGTGCCGCTGACCGTAGGCGTCGTCCGGTTCGATCGTAACGGTCTTTTGATCGCCAACCGCCATGCCGGTTACAGCAGTATCGAAGCCGGGAATCACCTGGCCTCCACCTAAAGCAAATTCCAATGGGTCACGTCCTTCAGAACTGTCGAATTGGGTTCCATCACCCAGCGTGCCCGTGTAGTGAATTCGAACCGTGTCTCCGGATTTTGCTTCAGCCATGTTTACTGCTCCTTAAAGTGACCCGCGACTATATCAGAATCGTCGCCGCCTGCTGCGCGAACCGGCCGCCGAAATAGGGCAACTACCTATTTGCACGCGTGACCGCTGCTATAAGCTGAAAAGTGGGGATCTGATTGCAGCCGGGGTTGCTATGAATGAGTCTTCAAAACGAAATAGCGTGGTCAGCGTCGACACATCCGTGCCGGTATGGGATCAGTTTTTCACCGTTGCTCCTCTGGTCCTGATTGGCACGACCGATGTCGGCGGCTCGCTGGATCTGGCACCGAAACACATGGTTACGCCGATGGGCTGGCAGAACTTCTTCGGCTTCGTGTGCACGCCGCGGCATAGCACCTGCCGCAACATAGAGCGCACGGGCGTTTTTACAGTCAGCTATCCAAAGCCATCGCAGGTCCTGATGACCAGCCTTGCGGCTTCTCCTCGTCTGGAAAAGGGCGACAAACCAGTCATTGATTATTTCGATACTTTTCCGGCCAGGAAAATCGAGGGGCAGTTTATCGAAGACGGCTACCTGTTTTTCGAGTGCCGCCATCACAAGACGATCGATGGTTTCGGCGAGAACTGCCTGATAACCGGCGAGATCATCGCCGCCTATGCTGAAGAGAACTTTTTACGCCACACCGAAGGCGACGATCAGGAAACGATTCACGACTCGCCGTTGTTTGCGTATTTGTCACCGGGTCGATTCGCCACGATTGACCGGTCGAACGCATTTCCATTTCCGGAGGCTATGAAGAAGTAGCGTTTGTATGGACACACCAACTGCATCCCGCATTCTTAGCTACGTCAATGACCAGTCCCAGCGATTTATCGAACTGACCAGGGCCCTTGTTAACGCCGAATCACCGTCGGCTCAACCAGAGAGTCACGATGAGGTGCGTCGAGTATTGAGGTTGGCGCTGGCGGATGTCGGGTATGACTCCCGCGAATCCGGGTATTCAAATACACCCAGGCATGTATTCGCCATCCCGGCCGATCGTCCAAAAGGGGGTCCATCGCAGCTGCTCCTGGGACACTATGACACCGTCTGGCCAGTGGGCACGCTTGCCAGCCGACCGTTTTCCGTGGACGGCAATACGATGCACGGACCGGGTACTTTCGATATGAAAGCCGGGCTTGCCCAGATCGTCCTCGCGCTCGGCGCGGTTCGCGATCTTGAATTGACAACCCCTGTCGTGCCGATTGTATTCGTCAACGCGGATGAGGAAATCGGTAGCCGCACGTCGACGCGCTACATTCGCTGGCTGGCACAGCACGCGGATCGCGCGCTCGTCATGGAGCCCGCACTGGGGCAGCGCGGCGATATCAAGACCGAGCGCAAGGGAATTGGTCGTTTCACGGTAACCGTCTACGGCAAGGCCGCACACGCGGGCCTCGATCCCGAAGCGGGCGCCAGCGCGATACTCGAGCTCTCGCATGTCATCCAGAAGTTCTTCGCGCTCAATGACGTTGAGCGTGGGATTACGGTCAACGTCGGCACGGTCGACGGCGGTATCCAGCCCAACGTTATCGCGCCACACAGCAAGGCGGTCGTGGATGTACGTGTGCCGACCGTCGAGGATGGCATCGAAATAGGACGCACGATCCACGCCTTCGAAGCGACCACGCCGAACGTGCGCCTGCACATTGAGGGCAGCATCGGCAGGCCTGCGATGCAATCGACGCCACGCAACCGTCGACTGTGGCAAGTCGCAGAGCAGGCAGGTACAGAGCTCGGCCTGGAACTTCACCAGGTCCGTGCGGGCGGTGGTTCGGACGGCAATACCGCAAGTCAATACACGGCGACGCTTGATGGCCTGGGTCCCGTCGGAGATGGCGCGCACGCCATTCACGAACACCTGTTGATCGACGAGACATTGCAGAGGGCGGCTTTGCTGACGATGTTGCTGATTGCACCGCCAATGGAGGGTTAGCACCAGGAGGACGACATGAGCACGCGAATGTACGGTTCACTCGCCAGAATCGCTGACTTCGAGCACAGCAACTTCGAAGTCACGAAGCTGGATCGTTCTGCCTGGGCTACCGGCGATTACGTCGAGGGCGAGGTCGTGGGAACCCCGACTGAGTTCTATAGGATCGAAGACCGAACCGGGCACATGATTCGGGTTGAACCCGGTGACTGGGTCGTTGGTGCCCTGGGAGAGCGTGCCGCCACGCTGGAGGGCGTTGGTGGTTGGGCTGACATCACTGAGGATGGCCAGATGCATGCGCTGACGAGCGCCGCACTCATGGGCCGTTACACATCGTTCTCGACGCTGTTGCCCGACCCGATGTCGCTGATCTATCGAGGACACCTGTGCCGCAACGGCGAGAAGGTCTGCATGCGGCAGTTCGCGATGCGCTCGGAAACGCATGCGTTCAATGTGCCGACACTGCTGTTGTTCGGTTCTTCGATGTCAGCCGGCAAAACAACGACCGGCCGCCGTGTCTGCAAGGAGCTGGACAGGACCGGCATGTACATAATCGGAGCGAAGCTCACCGGCGCGGGCCGCTATCGCGACATCCTGAGTTACCTGAAAAACGGAGCGCGCGAAATCTACGACTTCGTGGATGTGGGCTTGCCCTCGACAGTTGTGCCGGAGCAGGATTTCAGAGAAGCCATCAGGCCGCTCCTGAATCACATTAACGAACGCAAACCTGATCTGCTCGTGGTTGAGGCGGGCGCATCGCCGCTGGAGCTTTACAACGGTGAGGCGTTGTTCGACGAGCTGGGCGATAACATCGTCTGCACGATCCTGTGCGCCTCAGACCCCTATGCCGTGGTTGGCGTGCAGCAAGCGTTCGGTGTGACGCCCGACCTGGTGACCGGACCTGCCACCACAACCTCGGCGGCGGTGGACCTGGTCAGGAAACTCACGGGACTGCAGGGCATCAATATTCTAGACCCGGCCATGAAGCAGCCGTTTCGCGAGTTCCTGTTCAATAAACTAAAAATTGCCCGGTGAATGACACCGGGCAAACGTTCTGCCTCCAGGGGGGTAGAGGCTAGTCGG
>CAYTTZ010000099.1:0-11299 GCA_964440945.1 uncultured Woeseiaceae bacterium | reverse complement strand
GTTCGAGTCCTGGCGGGCCCACCACCTTTTCTAGATCACCTGATCGATGTCGGGCAACCACGCACGCCAGTAATCAATCTTCTGGCGTAACTCATCGATCGCGGTCTGCTGTTCGCGCAACAGGAATCGAACATGATCGCCGGGCCGCAACTGGCCGAGGAGATGGCGGTCGAGCCGCGCGATCTGCGCAACACGCGGGTAGCCACCGACCGTCCCGGCATCGACAGACAGCACATAGGGCGTACCACTTTCGGGACATTGCACAGTGCCGGGAAACACCGGCGCACTGGGCATGCGGCCGCCTGAAGAGACTTCAAGTGTTGCTCCGTCCAACTGCAAGCCCATTCGATCAGCACGGCGACCAACGGTCCAGTTGGTCTCAAAAAGCCGCTCGCGCGCATCACCTACAAGCTGCGACGTTTCGAACGACTCGCAGGCACGCAGCGCCCAGCTCGCCGACACAGGCGGAATAAATTCCCCAGGTGTCCGTAACCCGGCCACCGCTACCGGGCTGACCGACAGCTCGTCTCCCTGCTCCAGCGCCCTGCCCCGATAGCCACCCAGTCCTGCCAGCAGGTAGGTCGACTTCGAGCCCAGAATTCTTTCCGCAGCGAAACCACCGGCGACGGCCACGTAGAGCCGCACACCGGATTCAACCCCACCAATCGCGAGTTCATCGCCGGCCTCAGCGAACATGGTTTCATGAAAGCCGACAGGTTCGCCGTTCAGCGTCGCCTTCGCGGAGGCACCGGTTAATGCGAACGCGCAGTCCACATTGAAACGCATTGTGGGTGCCACCAGGGTTGCCTCCAATGCCGGCGTACACCAGTCATTGCCAACGAGACGATTCGCCAACGCAAACGACAGAGGATCAGCTGCCCCGCTTGACGGAACTCCGAGATGTCTCATGCCGCTGCGTGGTGCCGATTGAATCGTGGTCTGCAGCCCGGCTTTCAGAATAGTGATGCTCATGTGTCGACGTCGTCGGGGGCGCCGGCCGTGAATCGAATGCGCATACCGGCTCGTATCAGAAACGGGTTGTCAGCTTGTGGATCGAACAGAGCCATTGGTGTTCTGCCGACAATTGTCCATCCGCCGGGGCTTGCGAGCGCGTAGAGACCGGTACGGCCGTCAGCTATGCCGACCGAGCCGGCCGCGACCCTTTGACGCGGTTGCTTTCGACGCGGCACCTGCAGTCGCTCATCAAGACCGCCGATAAACGCGAAGCCGGGCGTGAAACCAATCATCTCCACACGGTACTCGGTGCCCGTGTGCAGCGACACGAATTCATCTTTCGTCATGTCGAGTTCCGTACACAATGCCTCGAGGTCGGGCCCATACTCGCCACCGTAGACGATCGGTATTTCCAGCAGCACATCGTCTGCCGGAAGCGCTGGAATTCCTCGGCTCAGAGCCTCTTCGATACAACCCTTCGCTGTGACGGCATCCATCCTGGCAGCATCAAAACGGACGACTACGGAATCTATGCCCGCGACGACCTCCAGCCAGTCGCCGTGGTCGCGGAGATATACCGCAAGCGCCTCTGCGTCCTGAGGACCGTCGACCGATAGCGAGACGAGATCATCAAGACTTTGCATGCGAACGTATCTCTATTCCGTGGCTCTCAAGAACATCGCGCACAGCGCGCGCAGCTTCAGCGGCGCCCGGCGTGTCACCGTGTATGGAGAGCGTATCCGCCGCAACCTCGATAACCGCACCGTTCCTCGCGGTCACTCGGCCAGCTTCCGCAAGCCCGACTGCCTGGGTGGTGATGACGAAGAGTTCACCGTGCACGGCGCCGGGTTCCGACCGAGATACCAGCGTGCCATCGGCTTCATACGCACGATCGACGAAAGCCTCCGCAATAAACTCGAGCCCGTGTCTATCCGCGGCGGCTTGCAGCTCGGTATTTGCCATGCCGACAAATAGTGCTTCACCGTGCAGTTCGGCAATCACTCTCGCAATGACATCCGCCAGCTCTCTGTCTGCGATAGCGTCGTTATAGAGTGCGCCATGTGGCTTAACGTGCGTCAGCCTGGCGCCCAGCTGCGCAGCGATATCAGCAAGCGTGGTTACCTGCTCGGTGAGCGATTCATACAACGCTTGCCCCGCCAGATAACCACTGACCCGACCGAAGCCCCCGCGGTCCGGGTATCCCGGATGCGCGCCCACACTGACGCCATTGATCATGGCAGCCCGCACGGTAGCGGCCATCGAATCCCGGTCACCGGCATGACCACCGCAGGCAACGTTACAGCTCGACACTATCTTGAGCAGTGCCTCGTCGTACGCATCGCCCTCACCCAGGTCAGCATTCAGATCGATAGTAGCCATGACTACCCACCACCTTTCTCTTTGCGTTTGCCAGACTGAATTGTCCTATACATTTTGCCCAGGGATTTGTCTCGTGACCGCCGCTCGGCAAGCGTCTCGGTGTTGCGACGATCCTCGGACTGCAGTTTCCTGTATCGCCGCAGGCGCTCGGCATCGAGGATGCCGACTTCAATGGCGGACTGTACAGCGCAGCCAGGTTCCGCTTCATGCGAGCAATCGGTGAAGCGACATTTCGCCGCCAGGTCCGCGACGTCGCGAAACACGTCGTCCAGCGCATCACCGACATCGACAAGCTGCAGCTCACGCATACCGGGTGTGTCGATCAGCCAGCCGCCGTGACTCAGACGGTACATTGATCGACCCGTTGTCGTGTGACGACCGCGCTGGTCATCGTCGCGTGCAGCCTGGGTCGCAAGCTCGACGCCAGCAAGTGTACTGATCAATGTGGACTTGCCAACACCCGACGAACCCAGCAGCGCGACGGTCTGGCCCGGCTCACACCAGGGACGCAGGACTTCGACGTTCTCCGCACTTCTCGCGTCCAGCGCGTCGACGACGATTCCCGGCGATAAATCGGCGGCCGCTGCGACGATTTCATCGACCGACTCAACCGTATCGGCCTTGGTGATAACAATCACTGGAATCGCGCCCGCATCGTGCGCGATCGCAAGATAACGCTCGAGTCGGGCGACGTTAAAGTCACGATTCGCCGACGTGACAACGAATAGCGTGTCGACATTTGCCGCGATCAACTGGATCTCGCCGGATGTGCCCGCCGCTTTTCTCTGGAACAGGCCGAATCGCTCCAGAAGCGCGCTTACTCTCGGCCCCTCCTGGTCAACGAGCACCCAGTCACCAACAGTAATCCTGAGAGCGGCGCTCTTGCCCGCCAGTGGAATCGCCTCCCGGCCATCAACATGCACAACCTCAATGCGATTGCGATGCACACGGAGCACGCGCGCCGCTGTCCAGCGGCAGTCGATTTCCATTTGCGCCTGGAAGAACTGCCGCCAACCCAAGCTATGTAACGTATCCGACGAAGCCATGATATACACTGCATACCATGTTAACGCCGTCAGGGAAATTGCAATGAGCGTAGTTCTTGTTACCGGAGCCAGCTCCGGCATAGGTGCCGCGATTGCAATTACCTTCGCCGAGTCTGGCTGGGACGTCATGGCGGCCGGCCGCGACGAGGGCCGACTTGAGGAAGTCGCCGACGTATCGGACAAGATCGTGATATGGGCCGGGGAACTCGCCGAGTCGGAAGACTGCGGCGAGCTGATTGCCGACACGATCGATGAGTTTGGTCAACTCGACTGCCTCGTCAATAACGCCGGCGTGCTCGTTCGCGCCAACGTCGCCGATACCAGCGATGACGACTGGCGCCACACGATGGCGATCAATCTCGACGTGCCGTTTTTTCTGAGCCGCGCGGCGCTACCTCACCTGCTGATCGCCGAAGGCAGCATTGTCAATATTGCATCCGACTGGGGCTTGAAGGCCGGAGAGCGCGCCGCCGCTTACTGTGCCAGCAAGGGCGCCCTCGTAATGCTGACGAAGGCCATGGCCAAGGACCACGCGAGCGACGGGCTCCGCGTCAACGCGGTGTGCCCCGGCGATGTGGATACACCTATGCTGGCCTCGGATGCAGAGGCCAGTGGCATGGATCTCGACGAGTACCTGGAACAGGCCGCCGCGGATAGTCCGAACGGCCGAGTTGCCACGCCAGAAGACGTTGCGGCGTTGACACTGTTTCTCGCCAGTGACTTAAGCTCACATATCAACGGTACCGCGATACCGATCGATGGCGGTGGAGTGGCTTGAACCCGGTTATCGCCTTGCCAGCGCCAGTACAGCGTTCACCGTCGCCCTCGCCCTCGGCGCCAGTACTGGATTAGCAGGAACCCGAACAACATGCCGCCCAGGTGCGCAAAATTCGCGACACCCGGAGACCCGCCGCTGACCCCCAGGTACAGTTCGAGTCCGCCGTAGATGAACACGAAAGTTATCGCGCGCATCGGAATCGGCGGGAACAGCGGCACCACGATACGATTCGGAAACGTCAGCCCATAGGCCAGCAGGACCCCGAAGACACCACCCGAGGCACCAACCGTTGGATACAGTCCGCCCTGAATTCCCGCAACGATGAGTTGCACGATGCCGGCACCCACCACGCAGACGATGAAATAGATCAGAAAGCGCTGCGACCCCATGAACCGCTCAATATCCCGACCGAACATCCACAGGCCAAACATATTAAAAAAGATGTGCGTCGTGTTGCCGTGCAGAAAGCCATAGGTCAGCAACTGCCATGGCATGAACGGCGAGCGCGGATCCATTGCCGGCCACAGCGCGAAGTTTATGAACATGAACTGTGCGTTCACCTGCTGCAAAGCGAACACCAGGCCATTCGCGATCAATAGCGCAAAGATCACGTTGGGGATCGCGCTCGTTGGCCTTCGGCTGTACACGGTTTGGTTCATTCGTAGACTGTCCTGCCATCAAAAATTGTCATTACTACACTGGCTTCGTTGATTTCCGCGTCCGGAAGTTCAAACAAATTGCGGTCCAATACGACAAGATCGGCGCGCTTGCCAACCTCGATCGAGCCTTGCTCTTTCTCAAGGCCCATCTGGTAGGCACCGTTAATGGTGTAGGCGGCGATCATCGTTTCCAGATCCACCCGCTCGTCTTCATTCAGGACGAGGCCGTCGTTGCTGTAAGGGTCCTGTCGGGTAATCGCAACCTCGATTGCGTGCAGGGGATTCAGGTCGGTTACGAAATAGTCGCTCCCTCCGACTATTCGTCCACCGGCTTTCTGGATACTGGCAATCGGGTACATCTGCCAGGTTCGCTCTTCGCCCAGCATGGGTATATCGAGCTCCAGCGCGGCCGGGTCCGGGTAGCCCCACAATGGTTGAAACACTGCCGCAACACCGAGCTTGCCAAATCGTGGTTGATCGTCCTCATGAATAAGCTGCAGATGCACGATCTGGTGACGATTGTCGGACATGCCGTTCGCGTCTCGCATAGCCTCAAAGCCATCCAGCGCACGTCGAATGGCAGCGTCGCCAATGGCGTGCACATGCACCTGCAGACCCATCGCGTCAAAGCGCGTCATATAGCGGTTCACGTCTTCCTGCGAGTAGAAGAACTCGCCGGAACCGTAGTGTTCGTCGGCATAGGGTTCGAGCAACGGGCTGGTGCCGTACTCGATTACGCCGTCCATGTAGATCTTGACTGAATCGACGTCCAGATTTTCACGGCGCCACTGTTCCCGGCCCTCGAGAAACTCGAAAACGCCCTCGTCGAAGACGCCTGGCTGCCAGTTGATCGGTGACAGCGAACCCAGAACACGCATGTCCAGCTCGCCGGTGTCCGCGAGGTTTATGATGGGCTGCAGCAGATTGCCGTCCAGGCCCGGCTCGATGACCGCGGTGATGCCCACGGAATGTGCCAGCGCCATGCCGGCGCGCACGCGATCAGTACGTTGCGCCAACGTCATCGGCGGTACGTGGTCTTTTACCAGCAGCATCGCGGCTTCTCGCAGTGTGCCGCTGGGCTCACCCGTCTCGCGATCGCGCTCGATAACTCCGGCAGGCGGACTCTCCGTATCCGCATCCAGCCCGACAATCTGCATCGCTTTGCTATTCACCCAGGCCGCGTGCCCGAAGCTCGACTCCAGGTAAACTGGCTGGTCCGGGAACATCAGGTCGAGCAGTCCTTTCTGCGGATTGGCCTCGGGCCAAAGCCACTCGCCCCAGCCGCCACCCAGTATCCAGTCGTCGTCCCCTATACCGTCCAGCGCGGTGCACTCCTTGAGACGCACGGCCACATCTTCGGCTGTCTCCAGGCGCAGCAGACTGCACTCCTCGTCAGCCAGGATCCCGATCATGATATGGATGTGTGAGTCATGAAAACCGGGCAACAGCATCTGGCCGACGAGATCAATGATCTCCGTTTCCTGCCCGATGAATCGCGCCGCGCTCTCGTTGTCGCCGACGAAGCTTATTCGGCCATCAGTGACGGCAACCGCCTCGGCCCAGCTGCGCCTTTCATCGACCGTGTAGACCGCGCCGTTGAGGAAGACGCGATCGGCGCCGACGATCCCGGTTGCTTCGGGAGATGGGCTACAGCCGGCAAGCAACAGTAGTGCAACAGGAAATATTGAAAAAGCATTCTTGGGCATTACCAGCCTCCTCCTCCTCCGCCGCCGCCACCGCCGCCTGACGAACCGCCACCACCACCGCCCGATGACGAGCCGGGTGGTGATACCGATGAGCTGATGGCGGAGTTCAGGCTGCTCGATAACTTGTTGGTTGTCTTGCTCAGTTTGGAGCTGTTCCAGGAGCCGTTGTACCACGACGGGCTATATTCCTTGCCGTCCGGACCGCGGATACTCGCTAATACGGCCGCGAACCTCTCCGACCACTGCTGATCAACGCCCAGCGCCAGCGCGAACGGTAACATCATCTCGAACAACCGCGGTGTCTTCTCTGGCGGGTTTCGGAGGTTCAGCTCATCCTTCTCAGCTATTTCAAGGAATTCCTTGAAGCCGAGCATCTCATCCAGGAGTTTCCGGCCACGCGGTGTCGGACGCCGCATCAGGTTAGCGAAGACGCCCAAAGTCAAAAATGACACGATAGTCATCACCATGACTGCCAGGGTAAAGCCGCGACCGACGTTGATCGCGATCAACAGAGCGACGACAACGATAAGAACCGGAAGTACATTCAGTAAAACGTTGGTCTTGAAGTAGTGCTGCTTGAAGTCCTTGATCAAGGATTTTCGGTGTGCGCTGCGCGCGCCGCCCAGTACCACATGGTTCGCATCGTCGAGCTCGACCTTGCTTTGTGACTTGAACAAACCGGCGTAAAGCTCTTTCTCACCCGGCGCCATGGCGGGCTTCGGCTCATCGGGCGTCTTCATAGTCAACCAGTGCACCCCGCCGCGACTCTTGATCTCGAGGTAGCCCTTGACGGCGAGGTTGACGACGGCAGCAGTCATCACCTTGTTGTCGTAGTACATCTGCCGTATGTAGCGCAAAGATGCCGGCGAGAAACCCTTAGGCGGCTCGTAGCGCGTAACGACTACGCCTTCGTCCGGGTCGCGACCGTATTTCCGCCAGACCGGCACGTAGTACGCCAGCATCAGCAGGAATCCAATCACTACTGCCAGCAGGTTCGCATTGTCCTCTAGCAGCCAGCCTATCCTGTCCGCCCGGGTTGGCTCGTCGACGAAGCCCTTCGGCCAACCGACCACGATGGTCAGACCGTTGACCGGAGACAGCGGGCTGTTGGCCTCGAAGTACACGCGCCCTGACGATTCGAGGTGAGCCCGATAGTCCCTCCCCTGGGCGCCAAACGGCCCGGTGTACGCCTCCTTCGTTATTCCTGATAACGGTGGATCGAACTCCAGCTGCACCGTTGCGCTCGCTTTGTCGATTGGGAACGCCCAGTCAAAGCCTGTCACGTTCCAGTAAAACTCGTCGTGCTCTGCAAAGAAACCCAGCATGCGGTTGGCCCGGTAACGAAACACGTAGGTATGCTCGCCCGCATCAATCAGGCGATCAGACTGACCGAAATACGTTCGCACACCGCGCCGAACCGCCTGCGTGTGAAATGCCTCGGGCCGATCATTGCGCATTACCGCGAGCGGCTTGAACGTAATTTTGACTTCGTTGCCAAAGCGATCCTCGTACTCTGTCGGAAAGTCGCGATAAATACCGCGCTTGATTCGATTACCCTCGGCCCGCACCCGGATCGTCTCGGTCACCTCGATCATGCCGTCAGTCATAACTCGAATGTCGCTGTGAAAACCGAGGATACGCTCGTCAGCGTGGGCACACAGCGGCAACAGAAGTGCCAGCAAAAATGCGACGCCTCTCATTCGATCGAGCCAAGTTTGACGAGCGGCACGTTCGCGGCGTCGTCAGAGGTTTTCTGAAAGAACTCGCGCCCCTTGAAAGCAAACCGGCCGGCAACGATGTTGCTGGGTACCGTCTCAGTCATCGTGTTGTAGTCACGCACGGAGCCATTGTAGAAGCGACGTGCAAATTGAAGGTAGTTCTCAGTCTCTACAAGTTCATTTTGCAAGCTCAGGAAGTTCTCGTTGGCCTTGAGGTCCGGGTAGTCTTCGGCCAGCGCGATGATGCGCTCGATGCCTGCGCTGAGCTTCTCCTCGATCTTGCCCTTGGCGCGTACATCGGCCGCTCGCATGGCTTCGGTCCGAAGCTCTGTAACGGCCGCGAGCGTTGCTTTTTCGTACTTGGCGTATTGATCGACCGCGGTCACAAGGCGGGGTATGAGGTCGTGCCGGCGTTGTAACTGTACATCGATATCGCTCCAGGCTGTGTCCACCCGGTTGCGGCTGCGAATAAGGCGGTTGTAGAGGATGACGCCGACAACGCCAGCCAGCACCAGAACAACAATCACGAATGTGAACATGGATGATCTTCTCCGCTGAAGCCGGAGCACATCGTATCATCAGTGGAGGCGCGTCTCAGCGCGTGATCAGCTAGTACCAGAAGGAGACGAACACCTGGAAGACGGCAGCTTCCAGTTCGTACAGCGGCTCTTCGCCGATCAGCGCACCTGCCCTGAGGTCAGAGAAATCTTCGTAGTCGACCGAGAGGAAGTCCACGGATGCAGTGACCGACCCTTTCTTCAGGAAGCCCCAGCCCTTGTTCTCGTTGAGAAACGCATAAGCGAGCTTCGCCCTGAAAGTGTAGCTGGTTAACGGGCTCAGCTCTTTGTCACGGCCGCGGAAGTTAGTCGCCTGCGCCCTCGAAAACAGGTCACTGTAAAAATGCGCGCCTGTCTGATCGTGATAGCGGAACTTGCCGGTAAACGTAAAATCGCGCCACGGATGTATGTAGGTCAATGAGGCCGTGTGGCTTTCGACGTCCCACGTATCGGTAAAGAAGCGATACTCACCCTCGATCGCGGCGCGATACGGCAGGAAGTAGCGTGCCCGTATGCCCACGGCGTTGCTCGTGCGGGTATTCGGATAGAGCTCTTCTTCGTAGCTGTAGCCACGTCCTTCCGACGGGTTGAAATAGCGGACAGTACGATACGGGTTGTTCAGGTAGCCCTCATCGGTGCCGGTCTCGAAATTCAACGCAAGGATCAGGTTCTTGGTCAGAATCTGGGTCAGGCCGAGGCCATAGTTTTGCTTGTCGAGAAACTTCTCAAAGGTGTCATCTCCCGACTTCGTGACGATATCGTCGCCCAACGCATAGCTCATCGTCAGCGTGGTCAGACCGCCGAACATGTCCTGGCTGATCGAAACGTTGTAGGTCGACGCATCGTAGTCAGACTCAACGCTGCTGGTATAGCCGGCACGCACAGTCGTGTTGCCGCGCAGGTAATCCATGCCCAGGGACCACTGTTCACGTTCTTCAGAGTAAGGACTTGCCGTGGTGACGACATCGATCGACGCAGAACTCACCATGTCGAGATAGTAGTTGCCGACGAATGACGTACTCTTGCCAACCTGCTTGCGCACCAACACCGAGGGTCCATCAATATCGACGCCGCCACCCGTATAGAGGTGGTACAGCATGTCGGCCCGATCCTCGGGCAACACGCTCGCGTGCGCCACGCCACCAAAAATTAGCAGCATCAGGAAACACAGTCCGCGTCGCAACAGCATACGAATACAGCCTCAGTTACAGCCGCAGCCGCCGCCAGCCGCACCCTCGCCGCCACGGGCACCCTCACGGGCTTCGTAGACGTGCTGCAGATACGCGGTGGACACGGGGTCGCCGTCCAGCGCCATGATCGGATCTGCAAGCCTGTCGCGCTCGTAGGGCTTAACCCAGGGCTCGATATTGCCGCAGCCTGACAGGCTGCCGATAAGCAGCATTGGCAGCAGAACTCGACCAATTGTTAAACATATTCTTTTCATAACATCACTTTATCCCAGAAAAACGGCTCTAAACCGTGATGCTGTCCTCAGAAGAACACCGTGAAGCCAAGATGGCCCTCGAGATTGTGGGCCGTCTTCTCTTCTCCCAGAAGATCGATATCGAACAGGTGATCGCGGAAGTCCAGGTGCAATGCGATCGAGTCCGACAGCAGGAAACGATAGCCAGCGCCTACATTGACCGTAAACCGGTCATCGCCCGCAAATTCAGTGGAACCCAGTCCGGCGATCAGGTAGAGATTGGTGTTGTAGGCGCGTCCCTCACCGATAAACACCTCGCCCGGCAGAATGTTGTAGCCGAGGTTCAGGTTGTAGTAGGTCATCTCTCGCTGGCTGTCGGTAATCAGGCGTGCCCCACCTGAGAGTTCCTCAAAACTCGTCAGTCCGCCCTCAGACTGCCCTGCCGTTGCCTCTACGAAAAAGCCCTCGGTGATGTGATAGGCAAGTCGTACGCCATAGGAAACATCAGAACCGAAGTCCTCGATACCCATGATGCCCACGTAGGCACCAATCTCGAAATCTTCCCGATCGATCTTTGCTTCCTTGATTTCGCGACGCTCAACCTCAGGATCGATAACCTGCCCCGGCCCTTCTGAAGAAGGTGGAGGTGCTGATTTGTTACCGAAACCAAACAGGTTCTTCGTCGCTGCACAGCCCGACAGGCTGATCATGGCAACAATCAGAAAAAGAACGCGAAACCGACTTTCCATTCCTCTACTTCCTCATTTTCGTCTCGGCTCGTGAATACCACGTAGCTCTTGTACTCGGCTCGCAACAAAAACCGTCGCGTCGCATAGATACGGAATCCAGCACCAACATGGCCAATCTGGTCCGTGCGATCCTCGCCCTGGATGATCGTCGACTTGGGCTCAGTGCGAATAACACCGGCACCCAACGTCAGGAATGGCGAAATACGCCAATCCGGCCAGGGTTCGCTAACGACATTAACACTGCCCATCCAACCATTCGAAAAATTACCCAAAATCTGTAGCAAAACCACCCGGATTATAAAAAACCGCCTGCCACCAGCGACCTAAAA
>CAYTTZ010000098.1:0-11303 GCA_964440945.1 uncultured Woeseiaceae bacterium | reverse complement strand
CACCGAGCCCCGGACCCAGGGCAACCGCGGCCACTGGCAGGTTCTGTGACGGGACGTCAATGCAGGCCGGCAACGCTTGCGCAGTCTCCGGCAACAGGTACAGGCCGTTTCGATAGCGACGGACGGCGGCGCCGGACCAGGTAACGAGCGGCTGCGCGTCTGCGCGTGCCGGTATCACCTCGTTCTGAATGCGAGCAACTTGCATCGCCGTTGGTGCAGCCAGACCGAGTTGCCGCACAGCGTGCCGCAGAAGATTACGCTGTCGTGCCGGCGACAACCGCAAGAGACCGTCAATGGCCAGCTTGTCGGGTCGCCCGCCCACGGACTGTAGATCGATCGCCGCGAGATTGGTCAGCAGTTGTGATGCTTCACCCGCGTGACTTGCACTACGCTGCAATCGCAGGGAGATGTCTGGCCAGCGCGCGCCGAGCCGCGGCAGGACGTCGTGTCGCAGGAAGTTTCGATCGAAACGGCGATCCACGTTGGACGGATCCTCGACCCACTCCAGCTCCTCGCGACTTGCATACTCCGCCAGGGCTTGCCGGCTCGTCTCGAGCAGCGGTCGCGCCAGCCAACCGGGCCCGAAGCGGCGGATGTTGCCGATGCCGGCGATACCCATCGGGCCGCTGCCACGAATCAGGTTGAGGAGCAGCGTCTCGGCCTGGTCCTCGCGATGGTGGGCGCTCATCAGCCAGTCGCCGGCGCGAAGCTCTGCATGTAGCGCGTTGTAGCGGGCGTCCCTTGCCGACGCCTCCGGCCCTTTGCCCGACTCCAGCTGCACGTTGACGGAGCGCAGCTGGTAGTCAATGCCGAGACGCTCCGCAATGTCTCGACAATGTGCGCTCCAGGCCGACGAATCAGCATGCAACCCATGGTCGACGTGGATCGCGAGCAGAGGAACAGCCAGTTCGTCGCGCAAGGTCGCAAGGGCGTGCAACAGGACGGTCGAATCGAGACCGCCGCTGAATGCAATAACGTATCGGGAGGGCGCGCCGGCGATAGCTTCGAGTTCCCTGAGCTTGCGCAGCAGAGTCTCGGCTTCCAGGATCACGTCTCTTTGAACTGACCGAAACTCTCGAGCCGCCGCTGCCGTTGCTCGAGTACCTGCTCGATCGACAGTGCGTCAAGCTCGTCAATACTCTTCAGGACGGCGTTCCGAATGATCTCCGCCATATCACCCGGGTTTCGATGTGCGCCACCAAGCGGTTCGGCAAGAACCTCGTCGACCAATCCGAATTCGTTGAGACTCTGCGCCGTGATGCGCATGGCCTCCGCGGCAGCTTCCGCCTTTTCGGCGCTCTTCCACAGGATCGACGCGCAGCCCTCGGGAGATATCACCGAATAGACCGCGTACTGCAACATCAATAGCCGGTCCCCTACGCCAATCGCCAGCGCGCCGCCGGAGCCTCCCTCACCGATGACCACCGAGATAATCGGCGTCCTGAGAGCAGACATCAGGTACAGGCTTCTCGCGATGGCCTCACTCTGGCCACGCTCTTCCGCACCAAGACCGGGATAGGCACCCGGAGTATCAATGAAAGTAATGACCGGCAGCGAAAACTTCTCGGCCAGCAGCATCAGCCGTTGAGCTTTGCGATAGCCTTCCGGTTTCGGCATGCCGTAGTTGCGGCGAACCCGTTCCTTGGTGTCGCGGCCCTTCTGGTGACCTATGAACATAATCGCGCGTCCATCGATGCGCCCGACCCCGCCAATGATCGCAGGATCATCCGCATACATCCGGTCACCATGAAGTTCCTGGAAATCCGGCGAAATCATGCGCAGGTAATCCATCGTGTATGGACGGGATTCGTGCCGCGCCACCCGTGCGACCTGCCACGGAGTAAGCTTCGCAAAGATGCTCTTCGTCAGCGACTCACTCTTGCCTTTGAGTCGGTTGACCTCCTCGTTGATGTTGACCTCCGAGTCGTCACCAACATAGCGGAGCTCTTCGATCTTCGCCTCCAGCTCGGCGATCGGTTGCTCAAAATCGAGAAATTTCAGGTCCATGGATGCGAGATTACATGATTTCGCGGCCAGGCGCGTACAGTAAGCGGACATTATTGGTACCCAGCAACTCGCTCAACTTATCGCGCAATTCGCGGCTGGGGCGCACCGCCCACTCGGATCCAAGTGACAGTCGGGCCGTCGCCCTCTCGCCGATGTAGCGAACCGAGACATCGCAGTTGCCCTCCCGGAACGGTAGCAACAGATCGTGCAGTTTGACCAACAGCTGCTCGCCCTGCCCGTTCGGCGCGAGGCTCAGGACAATGCCCTTTGCGCGCGACTCGATGACGCGATCGATGTGCAGGACGTTCTTCGCATTGATCGTCCAGCTACCGATAAAATCGTCGTAACGAAGTCCACCCGAAATTACGACGATTTCGTCTTTCACCAGCAGGTGACGAAACTCCTGGTACGCTTCGCTGAAAAGGCTGATTTCCATGCGGCCGGTATCGTCATCAAGTACCACGCTGACGCGGTTGCCGCGCTTGCGCACATCGACGATGAGACCTGCAACCGTGGCCTCGCGGCGCGCCTGCGCGAAGTTTCGCTCACCCTTGTTGTTCTGCGGCGGCGGTTCCGCCGTAATGTCCGCCAGCCGGCCATCCACGAAGTAGCCGGCATCATTGCGGACAGCGTCGAAAGGATGCCCGGTCAGGTACAGGCCCAGCGCTTCCTTCTCGTTGCTTAGCAGGACACGTTCCTGCCATTCGGCGAGCCGAACCGGCGCCGCCTCTTCGACTTCGGCTGCCGGTGCCTCCAGGCCGAACATGTCATTCTGGCCGGCTGCCGCAGCCTTGGCCTGCTGGTCGGCGCTGCGCAGCGCCTCGGGCACCTCGTGCATCAGGCTGCGTCGTGACTCGCCGAAGCCATCCATCGCGCCGGACTTGACCAGCGCCTCCAGCGAACGTCGATTGATCTTGTCGTGGTCCACACGTCGGCAGAACTCGACGAGGCTCGCGAACGCTCCGTTTGCCTTGCGCTCGTTGATCAGCGAGTCGATTGCCGAGTGCCCGACGCCTTTTATCGCGCCAAGGCCGTAAAGGATGGTGCGCTCGTCCGAGACGCTGAACTGAAACGAGGACTTGTTGACGTCAGGCGGCACCAGTTCCAGGCCAAGTTGCCGGCAGTCGTCTTTCAGTGTCACGAGGCGATCCGTGTTCTGCAGATCGGCGCTCATAACCGCCGCCATGAACGCGGCTGGATAATGCGCCTTCAGGTAGGCCGTCTGGTATGAAAGCACCGCGTAGGCTGCGGAGTGCGATTTGTTAAAGCCGTAGCCCGCGAACTTCTCCATCAGGTCGAAGATGCGCGTCGCGGTTGCCTGTGTAACGCCGCGCTCAGTCGCTCCCATGACAAATATCTCGCGTTGCTTGGCCATCTCCTCGGCATTCTTCTTGCCCATTGCCCGACGCAGCAGGTCGGCGCCGCCCAGCGTGTAGCCGGCTAGCACCTGGGCAATCTGCATGACCTGTTCCTGGTAAAGGATTACGCCGTAAGTCTCTTCCAGAACAGGTTTAAGGTCGGGGTGCAGGTAGTCGATGTCCGCCTTGTTGGAGGCGTGTTTCCGGGTCATGAAGTCATCGACCATGCCGGACTGCAACGGACCAGGTCGAAACAACGCGACGAGCGCGACGAGATCACCGAACTGGTCGGGTCGCAGGCGCTTGATCAGGTCCCGCATACCGCTGGACTCGAGCTGGAAGACGGCAGCCGTTTGCGTGCTGCGCAGCAGCTCGAAGGTCTTCCCGTCGCGAGTGGGTATGCTTGAAATATCGAGCTCTCGATCCGGGTATGTCGCGTTAATAGTGCGCACCGCCCATTCGATGATGGTCAGTGTCTTCAGTCCCAGGAAGTCGAACTTGACGAGACCAACGGCTTCGACATCATCCTTGTCGAGTTGCGTTACAACGTTGGTGCCGCCCTCTTCACAGTACAGCGGTGCAAAATCGGTCAGCGGTCCCGGGGATATGACGACGCCACCCGCATGCTTGCCCGCATTGCGTACGAGACCCTCCAGGGACCTCGCAAGGTCGATGATCGCCGCCACTTCTTCGTCGTCGCGGTACATCGTGGCCAGCTCGTCAGATTGCTCGAGTGCCTTTTCCAGCGTAATGCCAAGCTCGAACGGAACCTGCTTGGCGATCCGGTCGACGAATCCATAAGGCTGCCCCAGCACGCGGCCCGTATCGCGAATTACGGCTTTCGCGGCCATGGTGCCAAACGTAATGATCTGCGAGACACGTTCACGGCCGTAGCGTTGCGCGACATAGTCGATGACAGCGTCACGGCCTTCCATGCAGAAGTCGATGTCGAAATCCGGCATCGACACGCGCTCGGGGTTGAGGAAGCGTTCGAACAGGAGGTCGTGCTCCAGCGGATCGAGCGCTGTGATACCGAGTACCCATGCGACCAGCGAGCCAGCACCTGAACCGCGACCAGGCCCAACCGGCACGTCGTTTTCTCTTGCCCATCGAATGAAGTCGGCGACAATCAGGAAGTAGCCGGGAAACCCCATCGACCGAATGACGCCGAGCTCGATAGCGAGCCGCTCGAAATACGGCGCAGCCAGCCGGTCACGTTCGTTCTTCGCGATGCCCTGCATCTCGAAAATTTTCTGCAGCGCCGCCTCGAGACCGCGTCTCGCTTCTGCCTCGAGAAACTCCGACTCCGATTGCCCTTCCGGAATCGGAAACTCCGGCAGGACGCTGTCGCCGAGTTTCAGATCCAGGTTGCAGCGCCGCGCAATCTCGACCGTGTTTTGCAGCGCTGCCGGTACGTCGGCAAACAGTTCAACCATTTCATCGGGTGACCGCAGGTACTGGTCCGCGCTATAGAGACGCGGCCTGTCCGTGTCGGCGAGGCCGCGTCCATCGTGAATACAGACACGCGCCTCGTGCGCATTGAAATCCCCGCGATCCAGGAAACGCACGTCGTTCGTTGCGACGACGGGCACCTTGTTCTCGCTGGCCAGGGCCAGGGTGGCCTGCACGCAATCCTCTTCGCCGGCACGCCCGGTGCGTATCAGCTCGAGATAAAACCGATCGGGAAACGTCGTTTGCCAGCCGGCCAGCAAATCAGCCGCCTTCTCCAGGTGCACGCCATGCAACGCGTGCCCGATGTCGCCGTGCAGTCCTCCCGACAGTGCGATCAGGCCCTGGCAACTCTCTTCATTGAGCCATTCGCGTCGCGCCATAGGCATGCCCCGGACCTGGCCCTCAAGGTAGCTGCGCGTCACCAGTTCCGACAGCTTGCGATAGCCCGATGTGTTCTGCACGAGCAGCAGCAGCGTAAACGGTCGCTCCGGTTCGTCTTCATTGAAGAGGCGAAGATCGACCCCAATGAGCGGCTTTACACCCGCCGCCATCGCCTTGCGGTAGAACTTGACCAGTCCGAAGAGATTATTCTGATCCGTCAGCGCAACGGCCGGCATTGCCATCGAGGCGCAGCGTTCCATCAGTGCCGGAATTCGCACGGTACCGTCCACGAGCGAATACTCGGTATGCAGGTGAAGATGAACGAACGCAGGTGAGGTCATTGGGCTGTTCGTACCGGCGCAAACGTGAACCTGTGCTCGCGGCACGGACCGAACTCGCGCAGCCGGGCTCGGTGCACCTCGGTGCCGTACCCCTTGTGGCGAGCAAACTCATAGCACGGGTACAGTTTGTCGAGCTCGCGCATTTTCCTGTCTCGCACCGTTTTCGCGATGATGGAGGCGGCGCTTATCTCGGCAACACGGCTATCGCCGCCGACGATCGCCTGACCTTCAATATGTCGGTCACCGAATGTCAGGCTCGGCAGTCGATTGCCATCCACGCGAACACCGTCGGGTGAGACCCACAGCCCCAATATGGCCCTGCGCATAGCCAGCAAGGTGGCGGCGAGTATGTTGATGGCATCGATTTCGGCCGGATCGGCCCAGGCGACCGACCAGGCCAGCGAGCGCGCGCGGATTTCACCGGCCAGCGCCTCGCGTCGCCCGGCCGTCAGCTTCTTGGAGTCCGCGAGACCGGCAATAGGTCGCCCGGGATGCAGGATCACGGCAGCGGCAGCAACAGGGCCAGCCAGGGGGCCACGACCCGCCTCGTCAACCCCGGCCACGAGCCCATCAATTTCAAACAAATCAGACTGCATGGATGCTCTATGAATGCGCCAGCTCGATAACGGCATCGGCCGCGCGCTGGTCTGCGTTTAGCGCCAGCTTCGTCCGCAGTTTAGCAAATTCACGCTGAATCATTCGCCTTCGCTCCGGATCGTCCAGCATCTCCGTCACAGCCCCCGCAATAGCTGACGGCTCGGCCTCTTTCTGCATGAACTCCGGCACCAGTGGCGCGTCCGTTAGCAGGTTCGGCAGCGTGTAATAGTCGAGCTTCACCATGCGCATGCCGATCGCGATTGCGTACGTAACCGGTGCCAATCGATAGATCGCAATCGTCGGCTTGCCGAGCAGCGCCGACTCCAGCGCGGCCGTACCCGAGGCAAGCAACACGACGTCGGCTGCCATCATTGCTGTCTCCGAGTCGCCGTCAAGTACCAGGAAACTGTCTGCGACCCCGGCGGCTGTCAGCTGCTGCTCGATCATGCTGCGCAATACCGGCGTTGCCGCGGGTGTAACAAAGCGAATTCCGGGGCGGGCTGCGGCCAGTTGCTTCGCCGTGCTGGCGAGGATGCCCCCCAGTCTTGCAACCTCACCGGTGCGACTTCCGGGCAAGACCGCGACGAGCTCGCCGCTGCCTAGGCCCAGCGCCCTGCGTGCCGCCTCTGCATCGACAGTCGCCGGCGAACTGTCCGCCTTCGGGTGGCCCACGAAAACCGCATCGACACCGTGCGAGTCGTACAACGACTTTTCGAAAGGAAGGATGCACAACACCTTGTCGACAGCTTCCTTGACGGTCTTTATGCGGCCTTTGCGCCAGGCCCAGACCGATGGGCTAACGTAGTGCACCGTCTTGATACCGCTCTTGCGGAGTTTCTTTTCCAGGCCGAGGTTAAAGTCCGGCGCGTCAATCCCCACAAAGACGTCTGGCGGCGATGCCTGCCAGCGGCGCAGCAGAGATTTGCGCAGGCGTAATAAACGAGGGATGTGGGCGAGCGGCTCAACCAGGCCCATCACGGCAAGTGACTCAGCCGGCTCCCATTGGTCGCAGCCTGCGGCCAGCATTTCCGGCCCGGCAACGCCTTCGAAGGTCGCGTCAGGTACGCGGGCTCGAAGCTCGCGCAACAGCCCTGCACCCAGCAGGTCGCCGGAGGCCTCGCCAGCAACCAGGCCGATCTTCATCTGCTGATGTTAGCGAACAAGGCCGCGCTCGGATGAACGCAGCGATTCAAGGAATACGACCAGCTCGGGGTGTCCCTGACTGAGCCCCGCTATTTCGTCGATTGCGTCAGCAAGCTTGTTGCCCTTGCGGAATGTCAGCCGGTAAGCATTCTTGATGTTACGAATCTGCTCCGCCGAAAAGTCACGACGCTTGAGCCCTTCACTATTAATACCGCGCGCGGTGGCCGGGCTTCCGGAAACCAGGGTATAGGCCGGAATGTCACGATTCACAGCCGAGTACATCCCCAGGAAGGCGTGCGCACCAACCCGGCAGAACTGGTGAATGCCGGAAAAGCCACCGCATATGACCCAGTCGCCAACATGCACGTGCCCAGCCAGGGTCGTGTTATTCGCCATGATGGTCTTGTCTCCGACCACGCAGTCGTGAGCAATATGCACGTAAGCCATGATCCAGTTGTCGTCACCAATCGTCGTTTCGCCGCGGTCCTGCACGGTGCCGCGACTGATAGTGCAGAACTCACGTATGGTATTGCGATCGCCTATCGTCAGGCGAGTTGCTTCGTCAGCGTATTTCTTGTCCTGCGGATCATCGCCGATCGAGGCGAACTGGTAGATGTGGTTGTCTTTGCCGATGCTTGTCGGACCGTTGATAACCACATGGCTGTCGATCCTCGAGCCGCTGCCAATCTCCACGTCGTCGCCAATCACAACGTATGGGCCCACGGTGACATCGCTCGCAATGCGCGCCTTTTCAGAAATTATCGCTGTCGCATGGATCATCGCATTTGCACCTGACGGCCGACCGGCCTACTGGTCACCCTTCTCCAGTTTCCTGACTCTTTCGATCAGTTTACCGAGGCGGCGGAATCTCGCCAGCTGCTTCGCCCAGCTTTTCGCATCATCCGCCGGGAAACTGGCCGCATAGGTGCCGGGCCTGGTGACATCTTTCGAGAGGAATGACGTCGCCGTAACAATGACGTCATCACAAACCTTGATATGACCGACTGAACCGGACCTTCCGGCAAACAGGCAGCGCTTGCCGATGATGGCGCTACCTGCAATCGCCGTCTGACCCGCCATTGCCGTATGCGCGCCAATGCGTACGTTATGCCCAACCATGCACAGGTTGTCGATCCGAACGCCCTCTTCGATCACCGTATCCTCGAGCACTCCGCAGTCCACCGTCGTATTCGCGCCGATCTCCACGTCGGCGCCGATACGCACCCCACCCAGCTGCGGCACCTTGACCCAGCCCTCCGGCGTCATCGCATTGCCGAATCCATCCGCACCGATAACGACACCCGGATGAAACAGGCCGCGTGCGCCGATTCTGACGCTGCGCGCCAACGTCACGTTGGCAATGAATCGGCACTGCTCGCCAACCTTGCAGTCCGGGCCGATCACTGTGCCAGGTCCGACGTAGACATCGGCACCGATCTCCGAGCGCTCGCCGATAACAACATTCGCTGCAAGATGAGCGCTGTCGGCTACGCTGGCTGAGGACGCCACTACAGCCGATGCGTGCTTGCCCGGCTCGTAAGTCGGAGGTGGGTGCAGTACGGCGGCCATCCGCGCGTAGCAGGCGTAAGGGTTTTCATGAATGATTGCCGCCACCGGCGATTCAGCTGCATCGGCGGCACGCACAATGACAGCGGCGGCTTTGGTCGTGGACAGCTGCGCCTTGAGCGCTGGATTTGAGAGAAAGCTGAGCGAGTCCGGTGTCGCACTGGACAATGGTGCGACACCGCTTACGCTCGTATCGGGATCGCCAATCAACTCACAGCCAAACTGCGTAACAAGCGCTCCGAGGCTGATCGGCACAGGTATAGCCTATCCGGGCCCGACCTAGCGCGCGCTCGTCGCCTGGTGGCTTGCTTCCACGGCGCGAAGCACGACCTCGGTGATGTTGACAGCGTTGCTGGCGAACAACACCCCGTCGCCAACGATCAGATCGTAACCCTGTGCCTGCGCATAGTCCTGCACTTCCTTCAGCATGGATCGCTGCAGAACACCGTATTCCTCGTTCTGTCGCAGATTGAGGTCTTCACGAAACTCGCTCTGCAATCGGGTAACTTCACGTTGCAGATCGCGCAGATCTTTTTCCGCGTTGCGACGCTCGGTCTCGCCCATCACGGCAAAGTCTTTCTGTGCTTTGGCGGTCAGTTCCTCAAACTCTTTCTGCTTGGCGAGAAACTCACGCTGCCGCGGGGCGAACTCTTCCTGCAAAGCGTCCATAGCAATCTTTGTCTGCGGCGCCCGTTCA
This sequence comes from uncultured Woeseiaceae bacterium, assembly GCA_964440945.1. GTDB lineage: Bacteria > Pseudomonadota > Gammaproteobacteria > Steroidobacterales > Woeseiaceae > UBA1847. Next base: position 1,761 of record CAYTTZ010000098.1, on the reverse strand, counting down.
ATCAGGGCAGGCAAATTGACTACGCCGATCTTCATATCCTGCGCCGCAGCCGGCAGCGCAAATGCACAAACCAACGCTACGCCCAATCCTGCTTTAACCATCTGTCGCTTAACAAAATTCATAAACTTTCCATTCCTCAAAACGCTTGTCCAATAGAGAACTGGAATCGCTCCAGTTCATCTCCGTAGTACCTGTCGTTGCCCTTATACTCGTTAAGCGGGTAGGCGTAGCTGAACCGGAAGAGGCCCAAAGGCGCCAGCCACTGTACGCCGATACCCACCGATGTGCGCATCTCGTCAATATCGGGCTCATACGATACCGGGCTGCCCAGCCTGTCCGTAAACGCCACTTCGCCGGTGTTGAACACATTGCCAACATCGTAGAACAGGCTGGCGCGCGCCTGGCTTGCCCACTTGTCGGGAAGCGGGAGTATAAGCTCTAGCTGGCTCGCAACCAATACATTGCCGCCATATGGGCGCCCGAAGCTGTCTCGTGGCCCCAGATAGGATTCCTTGTACCCACGGACCGACTGGGGTCCGCCGCCATAAAACTGCTTGTACGGCGGCAGAGCGGTGGTGCCGCCAATACCCTCACCAAAGCCAACCTCGGAATTCAGGCGCACCAGCCACTTCCTCGTAATCGGAAAGTATTTCGTATAGTTGAAGCGTGCCTGGTAGTACTCGACCTCGCTGACCGGGATCGCATACGAGAGGAACAACTGCGCGCGTGTGCCTCGATTGGCAAACAGCGAGCGGTTGCGGCTGTCGTAGGTCCAGCCCGCGATGAATTCCAGCGTATCGAACTCGGTGCCGAAGACAGTATTACCGAACCCCAGGTTCTCTATGAACTGATCGCCGTTGTTCAACACCCACTCCTGCGCCTGCCTTGTGCTGGTCGGCGATGACAGCAATTCGGAATGTTGGAACGTCGCGCCCACAGATACCGACTGGTACTCGGTGATTGGATAGCCATAATCGATAGTTGCGCCGGCACTGGTCGTCGAGAAGTCAGACGCTGCCGACGTGAACTGCGTAATGTCCCGATAGTTGATGCTTACCGTACGACGTACACCGTCCATGGATCGATAAGGATCCGTATGAGAAATACTGTAGAGCTTCTGATATTGGCCGGTGTTGAGTTCCAGCGCCACACGATTTCCGCTGCCCAGGAAATTGGTATGCACGATACTGCCGTTGAGCAACAGTTTTTGCGACTCGGAATAGCCGACGCCGCCCGAGAACTGCCCCGGCATCCGGTATTCCAGGTCGAAGTCGACGTCGACCAGGTCCGGGCTTCCGGGGACCGGCGAGTTATTAACCTCTACCGACTCGACATACGGCAGTCGCTGCAGGCGAACCTTCGAGCGATCGATTAACGAATTCGACAGATACGCCCCTTCCATCTGGCGCATTTCTCGCCGCAATACCTCGTCATCGATCTGATCGATGCCGTTGAAGTTGATGCGCCGAACATAAACACGCTTTTGCGGATTAATGTAGAAGGTTACCGTCGCCTCTTTCTTATCGCGATCAAGCTCGGGTACAGACTCGATTTCCACGTTCGCGTAGCCCTCCTCGCCGAATCGGAAGGCCATCAGGTCGCTGGTCTGTGTCAGCGCCCGTTGATTGAACACGGCACCTGGCCCGGTCAGGATAAGGCCTCGCAGAAGTATCTCCGGGATAACCATATCACCGACCAGCTTCACATCGGAGATCGTATAGAGATCACCTTCGCTAATGCCAATCGTGACAAATATGTCCT
>CAYTTZ010000097.1:0-11503 GCA_964440945.1 uncultured Woeseiaceae bacterium | reverse complement strand
GTAGTGTTCGTTGCCTCACTGGCCGGAGGCGAGACAGTCCATCTCAAGGATCCGCAGCAGTTTGTCGGATCCGCCGAAATTGAAAACGGCTGCGCCTACCTGTTCAGAAATAATGGTTTGCATGTCGAGATCCAGGTAAATCCCAATCACCCGGTTGGTAAGGACGCACCCGCGCACGTGGCTGATGTCATTCTCGAAAGCGCCGTAACGACCATCCAGGACTGCGAGGATTCGGTCGCCGCCGTCGATGCCGAGGACAAGGTCGGTGTGTACCGCAACTGGCTGGGCCTTATGCAGTGCGATCTCGAGACCACCTTCGAAAAGTCTGGCAAGACGCTCACACGCAGCCCAAGTCCGGATCGGGTCTATACGGCCGTTGACGGCAGCGAGCTGCGTTTATCCGGGCGAAGCCTGATGCTGGTCCGCAACGTCGGGCACCTGATGACAACCGACGCAATCCTTGACGGTGCCGGTGAGGAGATCTTTGAAGGCATGCTCGACGCGGTCATCACCACCGCATGTGCGATGACGGATCGTCGTCGTGATGGACTGCAGCCAAATAGTTCCACGGGCAGTATCTACATCGTCAAGCCGAAAATGCACGGTCCGGAGGAAGCGGCCTTTACGGATCGGTTATTCAGTCGCGTTGAGAAGATGCTCCAGCTCGAGCCCGATACCATCAAGGTCGGCGTAATGGACGAAGAGCGTCGCACGACGGTCAACCTTCCCGAGTGCATTCGTGCTGTGAAAAAGCGCGTAGTGTTTATCAATACCGGCTTCCTTGACCGGACCGGTGATGAAATCCACACTAGCATGCAGGCCGGGCCGGTATTACCGAAGGAAACGATCAAGCTCGAGCCCTGGATTAACGCTTACGAAGACTGGAATGTAGATATCGGTATTCGCTGCGGTCTGCCCGGCAAAGCGCAGATCGGCAAAGGTATGTGGCCGAAGCCGGACGAAATGCGACAGATGATGGACACGAAACAGGCACACCCGGAGGCGGGTGCGAACTGCGCGTGGGTGCCGTCGCCGACGGCTGCGACCCTGCACGCGATGCATTATCACGCTGTCAACGTGCGGGAACGGCAACAAGCGCTGGCGAAACGAAAACTGGCCAGCCTCGATGATATTTTGACGCCGCCGCTCGGCGATTTGAGTCACTTGTCGGCGAATGAAATCCAGGCCGAACTCGACAACAACGCGCAGGGGATACTGGGTTACGTTGTGCGCTGGATCGATCAGGGCGTGGGTTGTTCCAAGGTGCCCGATATCAGTGACGTCGGGCTGATGGAAGACAGGGCGACGCTGCGCATATCGAGCCAGCATATAGCCAACTGGTTGCTGCACGACGTGACGAATGAGCAGCAGGTGCTGGAGACATTCAGGCGCATGGCTAAAATCGTCGACAGGCAGAACGAGGGTGATGCATCATACGAACGTATGAGTGACGATTTCGAGTCAAGCATCGCTTTCCAAGCCGCCTGTGCACTGGTGTTCGAAGGCTGTGACCAGCCCAACGGTTACACAGAACCGCTATTGCATCACTATCGCCGGCTAAAGAAAGCGCAGCTTGTAAGCTGACGTATGCGGTTTCGCCCGGGGCGGCTACATTCCCTGTTCATGGTTCTCGGGCTGTTCCCGGGATTACTGTTCGCAAACGATGTCGTGACTGTTGCGGTCGCGAGCAACTTTGCAGGCACAGCCGCGAACCTCGCCACAGCGTTTACAGAAGAGTCGGGCGTCGAGATTCGTCTCAGTCCCGGCTCCACTGGCAAGCTCTATGCGCAGATTTTGCACGGCGCACCCTACGATATTTTCCTGGCGGCGGACGAACAGCGCCCGTTGTTGCTGCAGCAAGGCGGCCACAGTGTCCGCGGCAGCCGCGCGACCTACGCAATGGGAGGGCTGGTGTTGTGGTCGCGCGATGAACGCCTGCTTGGGAGGGACTGCCATGTCGTACTCCGGCAAGGCAATTACGATCATCTTGCACTCGCCAATCCGGAGACTGCGCCCTACGGTGCAGCGGCACGCCAGTTCCTCGTCGCCGAGAATCTGTGGGAGTCGGTGTCGCCAAATGCTGTCTACGGAGAGAATATTTCGCAGACGTTGCAGTTTGTTGCGAGTGGCAACGCGAACCTCGGCTTCATAGCGAAGGCGCAAACGACGATAGTCGGATTGCCAGCCGCCACTTGCAGCTGGCCTGTCCCCGAAACAAGCCATGCGCCGATACGGCAGCAACTCGTGCTGCTGGCGCGGGCCAGGGACAATCAGGAAGCCCGGCGTTTCCTCGAGTTTCTCAAGACTCCGACGGCTGCGGAGATCATAAGACAGCATGGCTACCGGGTCTTGGACCGATGAACCCACTGGCCGAATCTTCGATCCTTGCACCGCTGCTCCTGTCTGCTCAGCTGGCGCTGGTTACGACGGTTTTGCTGTTGTTCCTGGGTACGCCAATAGCGTGGTGGCTGTCGCAAACCGAGTCGCGTATCAAAGCTGTCGCGCAGGCAATCGTCGCGATGCCTATCGTCTTGCCGCCGACGGTGCTGGGTTTCTATTTGCTGATTGTGCTGGGACCAAACGGGGCCATTGGCAGTTGGTGGGTACAGGTGACTGGCAGCGCGCTGACCTTTTCCTTCACCGGTCTCGTCATTGCATCCTGTGTCTACAGCCTGCCGTTCGCAGTGCAACCGTTGCAGAGCGCGTTCGAATCCCTGCCGCGACAGACACTCGAGTTCGCCCGGACACAGGGCGCCTCGAAAGTCGACGCGTTCTTTTCAGTAGCCTTACCAATGTCGCTTCGCGGCTTTGTTGGTGCTGCCGTCCTGAGTTTTGCCCACACGCTCGGTGAGTTCGGCGTGGTGCTGATGGTTGGTGGCAATATTCCCGGCGAGACGCGCGTGATATCGATTGCTATATACGACAGCGTCGAGACGCTCAACTACAGCGACGCACACCAGATGTCGTTGCTTTTGCTGGGCTTTGCATTTGCTGTGCTTCTGACCATGTTTATTATTAATCGGCGCTGGAGCCTGCGATGACAGAGCAGACTGCCGTGACGGAACCCGAGGCCACCATCGCGTTACGACACGCTTTGCGACGCACGGACTTTGAACTTAATGTCGACGTACGAATTCCGGCGACCGGCATAACCGGCCTGTTCGGCGAGTCCGGTGCCGGGAAGACGACGCTGTTGCGTTGCATTGCCGGTCTTGAGAGGGGAAGCACACATGACGCGCGGCCGGTACATCGTCGCGGGATCGGCTACGTCTTTCAAAAGCCACAGTTGTTTCCGCACCTGGATGTCCGCGGCAACATCGAATATGGGCGCCGCCGCTCAAAATCACCGCAGACAGATCAAGCACAAGTTATCGACTTGCTGGGGCTCAAGGACCTGCTCGATCGCAAACCGCATAGCCTGTCGGGCGGCGAGTCGCAGCGCGTTGCAATTGCTTCGGTTCTGCTTCGGTCGCCGCGTCTTGTCCTCATGGACGAGCCCCTTGCGTCGCTCGATCGGCGCCGCAAGGAGGAGCTACTGCCTTACCTCGATCGCCTGCATGATGAGCTTTCGATACCGATGATCTATGTCAGTCACAGCATCGACGAAGTTAGTCGGCTGTGCGATCACCTGCTGTTGATCGACAAAGGCAAGATCGTTGCAAGCGGTGAGCTGCATACGGTGCTGTCGCGGCTCGATCTGCCGCTCCTGTCCGGTGTCAATGCCGGTTGCGTCATTGACGCGCGGCCACAGCGCTATGACAAGGCCTTCAATCTCACGGAGCTGGCATTCTCAGGCGGTGTACTTACGGTTCCCGGTCGCTACGAGACGAGGGACCGAAGCGTACGGCTGCGCATAGCGGCGCAAGACGTCAGCCTTTGCCTCGGCCGGCCTGATGGCACCACCATTCTCAACGTGATCGAGTCACGTATCGACGACATAAAGAACGTCGGACCATCGTCAGCACTGGTACGCCTTGCCGCCGGGGATGACCACTTGCTGGCAATGATCACGCGGAGATCGGTTGCCCGGCTGGATCTCAAGAGAGGCGACGCGGTTTTCGCGCAGGTGAAGTCGGTAACAGTAAGACGCTAGGTCCTGCTAACACGAGTCAGGTCTCTGGTACCCTAGTGGCACAACAAGACCAAGAAGTGAGCTGATGGCATCCACACTAGTTGAACGCATAACGCGCGGCAGCCTCGTGCTGCAAATTGGAATAGGCATTGTCGCCGGTATCGCTCTGTCGTTGATATCGCCCAAGGCGGCCGGTGCGGCGATGCTGCTCGGTAACCTCTTTGTGCAGGCATTGAAGGCGGTTGCGCCAGTGCTGGTGCTGGTCCTGGTAGCTTCGGCGATTGCCAATCGCAGGGCGAGCCACACCTCACAAATGCGGCCAATTCTGGTCATGTATCTGTTGGGTACCGTTGCGGCCGCACTGCTCGCTGTCACCATGAGTACGCTGTTTCCGACGACGCTGGCGCTGCAAATCGCAGACCTCGATGCCAGCGCTCCGCAGGGCATCGCGGAGGTGTTGGGCGGGTTGCTGCAGAAGCTGGTCGATAATCCCGTGAACGCCATTCTCACAGGTAACTTCATCGGTATCCTCGTCTGGGGCGTGCTGCTTGGCGTATTCCTCCACCACGCCGCGGACTCGACACGCCGATTGCTGGCTGATACGGCCGATGCGGTGACGCACATCGTTCGCCTCGTTATCCGCCTCGCGCCGATCGGCATCTTCGGCCTGGTGGCCGGCAACCTGGCGGCGTCGGGCCTGTCAGTGCTGGGCGGTTATGCGCGCATTCTCTCAGTGCTGCTCGGCAGCATGCTGATCATGGCATTACTTGTTAATCCGCTGATCGTGTGGATCAAAACACGCAAGAACCCATACCCGATCGTGCTGACGGCGCTCAGAGAGAGCGGCGTTACGGCTTTCTTTACTCGTAGCTCGGCAGCCAACATCCCGGTAAATCTCGCGCTATGCGAGCGCCTCGATCTTGAAAAAGATACGTACGCGGTGTCGATCCCACTTGGCGCTACGATCAACATGGGTGGTGCGGCCATAACAATCACCGTGCTGACACTTGCTGCCGCGCACACGCTGGGGATTCAGGTGGATTTACTGACGGCTTTGCTGCTTAGCATTGTTGCCGCACTTTCGGCCTGCGGTGCCTCCGGGGTCGCCGGCGGTTCGCTGCTGTTGATTCCGCTGAGCTGTGGCTTGTTCGGCATCTCCAACGACATCGCGATGCAGGTCGTTGCCGTCGGCTTTGTCATCAGCGTTCTACAGGACTCGGCGGAAACAGCTTTAAACAGTTCCACGGATGTGGTGTTCACGGCTGCCGTGGCGTCGAAGGACTGAGCGCAGCCTGCCAGGTAATAGTCTTGTAGCCGTCTGCTACTGACGCAAAGCGGCCATCTGGAAAGTAACCCTATCTTCCGCTCACCGCTCGTGACTGAGCGCATCGCGCGAAAGACCCGGGTTAGTATGTGTGTATATGCGTCATTACTTCTTGCATCTTCTGAACCACGAATATCAGAATATCGAGCGCCTTCCCGCAAGATACGAAATCACCGGCAGCACCTTTGTCGCGTGGGTGCTGATTGTTTTCGGTGTCATATTCGGTGCCGAATCAATTTTTCTTACAGTCGAATCGGTATTGGCCGGGACGTTTCCAGACTCGATTCTCGGCACTCAGCACATAATCCTTGGCCCAATCGGTGCCTTGTTTCTCGTGTGGGGTTTCAACCAGTTCTTCATTGAGGGTGAGCTGGTGATCAATCAGCTCACTGTTTCATGTGCCTATAAGAAGATGCTGGGAAAGCTTGAGTGGTCGGAGTTGTTAAGCAGCTACCAGATACGAAAGCGAATCGGGAAGAGGGGCAATCAGCTGCTGTATTGCATCTGGTTGTGGCACGATAAATCCAGTCGACGAGTAAAGATCTACCAATCGTGGTCATCCTTGCACTGGGAGGAACAAGCGGATTTCTATGCGCAGCTTTTTCGCCTTCAAAGGACAGAGCATGAAAAAGGAAAATAGATGCCGCGCTCTGTGGTTGGCCTCCGCTTCTGGCCGAAAGCAGCCGCCCGAAACAGGGTGCTCTTAAGCTCGCTTACGTCCGCGTTTCGGAGGGCCGCTGCGCTTGGCAGTATGGCCCTTCGGCGCGTTGCCCCGGCGCTTGTTAGCACCACCATTCCGGGAACCAGATGACCGCTGTGAACGCCCGTTCTGAATCGGTTCAGCCCTGATGCGGGGATCCACTTCGTAGCCAGGCACGAATTCTTTTTCGATTTTCGTGCCGAGCAAATTTTCGATGTCGCGCAGCAGTTTTAGTTCATCAACGCAGACCAGCGAAACAGCACTGCCTTCGTTACCTGCGCGGGCCGTACGGCCAATACGGTGCACGTAGTCTTCCGGAACGTTCGGCAGCTCGAAATTCACGACATGTGGCAGGCGATCGATATCGAGGCCGCGCGCGGCGAGATCCGTCGCAACCAGAACGCGAACGGCGCCACGTTTGAAGTCGGCTAGCGCACGGGTGCGAGCCGTCTGCGACTTGTTACCGTGAATTGCGGTTGCCGTGATTCCGTCCGCCTCCAGCTGGGCAGCCAGGCGATTCGAACCGTGTTTCGTTCTCATGAATACGAGAACCTGTTGCCAGTTTTCGGCGCCAATGCGGTGCGACAAAAGCTCGCGCTTGCGTGCTTTGTCTACAGGATAGACAACCTGGCTCACTCTGTCGGCGGTGGTGTTCTGCTGTGCTACCTGGATCTCGGCTGGCGAATTCAGTGTATTCGCTGCGAGTTGCTTGATCTCTTTCGAAAACGTCGCCGAAAACAGCAGGTTCTGGCGCTCTTTGGGAAGCACCTGCAGCACCTTGCGGATATCACGTATGAATCCCATGTCCAGCATGCGATCTGCTTCGTCGAGTACGAGTACTTCAACCGCAGACAGGTTGATGGTTCCTCGCTGCATATGATCCAGCAGTCGACCTGGCGTGGCGACGACGATCTCGACACCCTTACGCAGTTTGCTGATCTGCGTGTTGATGCTCACTCCGCCGAAAATCACGGCGGTCTTGAACGGCAGGTAGCGGCCGTAGTCTTCAACGCTCTGGGCTACCTGAGCTGCCAGTTCTCGTGTCGGTGTCAGAACCAGTGCTCTGACCTTGCCACGATTGATGTCGTTGTTTTGCAGCCGCTGCAACAGCGGCAGAGTGAAGCCCGCGGTCTTGCCGGTGCCGGTTTGGGCTCCGGCCAGAATGTCGTGGCCTTCGAGAATATGGGGTATTGCTTGCTGCTGGATCGGTGTGGCTTCGCTATAGCCTTTTGTATCGACCGCACGCAGCAGTTCGGCCGAAAGGCCGAGTTCTTTGAATAACATTTGGATTTGTGCTCCAGGGCGCCTGACCGTCCGCGGCATTGCTGTCGCGCAGGGTTCGGTCCAGGCTGGTAAATCTTGGGTAGCTCCGAAACCCGCAGGATTGCTGGGTTTGGAGTAGATGGCGCAGACCGAAGTGCGCCAAGACGCCGCGGACTATAACAGAGTGCCGGTCAATTGGAAGGGCGGGCTAGCAATAAATGATTGTTGCCCTGGCTGGCGAACTTATTGAGTAGCATCGCAAATATCAGAATCTGCGGCACCGTGACGAGCGGCAACCAGATCGCGGTGCGTCGACTAATGTTGGTCCAGAGCAGGCCGATCTTGGTGTAGTCGGTTGCAAGGCCAGCCGTCAGGAAGATAAACGAATTGCCGAGCGCCGCGGTCTTGTTGAAGATTTCGCCCGCGATGGGCGAGGCACACTTCGAGCACGGTCGCGAACAGCAGTGTCACCAGCATGCCCGCGAAGTCGGGTCCCAGGTATTGCATGAACCAGTGGGCCGGCACGTATGCGCCGATGAGTACGGCCCACCAGACGATGCCGAGGTAGCTCAGCATGCTGTCGTTCAAGGCTTCGAACGGTGCCAGAAAAGAAACAGCGAATACGCCCAGGAAGATGCTGCCCATGATTGCCAGCCGGCGCTTGATGGGCGGAATCTGGTCGCACGGGGCGGTGCTGTGACAGCAATGCCCTGTGGTACTCATCGTCAAAGCATACGAGAGTGACCTCCGCCATCAAATGTGACTGGTACTTACCCGGTTGCGGTAGGATGCCTCATCGAAATCCGGAATAGGCGGTAGTCGAAGTGGCTGGAGACAGGCTGGTAGGCGTAATCGGCGGCATGGGCCCGGAGGCCACAGTGGACTTCATGGCCAAGGTAATCGCGGCGACGCCGGCACAAAACGATCAGGATCATATTCGCATGCTGGTCGAGCACAATCCCCGTATTCCCAGCAGGCAGAACGCTGTGCGCAGCGATGGAAAAGACCCCGGCCCGGTGCTGGCGTCAATTGCCGCGCGCCTGCAACAAGGCGGCGCCGATTTCATCGTGATGCCCTGTAACGCCGCGCATGCCTGGGCAACGACTATCGAGTCGGCCATCACGATTCCGTTCATCAGCATCATCGACGAATCGACGTCGCGCGCGCTTGAAGAGAACGATGGCGGCGCGATCGGCCTGTTGACGACACCCGGCTGTTTCGCCGCGGGGGTCTACCAGGAAGCGCTGGCCAGCCACGAACTTGTTCTGCAGTCACCTGACGAGCTCGCCGATACAATGACGTTCGTCAAACGCATAAAGGCGGGCGACAAATCGGATACCGTGGTGCACGGCCTTCGCGGGCTGGTCGAGAGCCTGATCGCCAGGGGAGCACAGGCCGTAATCGCTGCCTGCACGGAATTCCCGTTGGTACTCGACCCATCGATGTTTGATGTGCCGTTTGTGTCGTCAACCGATGTGCTCGCGGAAAAGACTGTAATGCTCGCGCTGTCTGACGAGCCCCTGCCGAAAGAATAAGGATACGAAAATGCAGTTGTCTCAATTCCCTCGAATCCGGCTGGCGCATTTGCCAACGCCGCTTGAGCACCTGCCGCGACTGAGTGAGCACCTGGGTGGGCCGAAGATCTACGTCAAGCGGGACGACTGTACCGGCCTCGCGACTGGTGGCAACAAGACCCGCAAACTGGAATTCTCCATGGGTGAGGCGCTGCAGCAGAAAGCCGACACCATCATCACGGTTGGCGCCGTGCAATCGAATCACGTGCGCCAGACGGCGGCGGCCGCCTGCAAGCTGGGCCTGAAGTGCGAGGTACTGCTTGAGCATCGCGTCGGCCATCCCAGTGACCTCTATCGCAACTCCGGCAACGTGCTGCTCGATCGAATCTTCGGCGCCAACCTGCGCGAGTATGAGAAGGGCACCGACTTCGATGCCGCCATAGCCAAGGTAGCGGGCGAAGTGCGCGCCGCCGGCGGCACGCCGTATATCATTCCTGGCGGTGCCTCGAATCCTGTTGGCGCACTTGGTTACGTCAACTGCGGTCTGGAGCTCTTGCAACAGTTTTCGGAGCAAAGCCTCAACGTGGACCACATCGTTACTGCAACTGGCAGTGCCGGCACCCACGCGGGTCTCGCTGTGGGCATACGAGGTGGCGGCAGTGACCTGCCGATTCTTGGCATCGGTGTTAACGCGCCGCAGGACTTGCAAGAGGAGCGCGTTTACGAGCTCGCGGTTGAGACCGCAGATCTCGTCGGTGCTCCTGGTGTTGTATCGCGAGACGACATCATCGCTGACTGCAATTACATCGGTCCCGGGTACGGTGAGCCGACGGATTCAATGAACGAGGCGGTGCTGATGCTGGCGCGTCTCGAGGGTTTGCTGTTCGACCCGGTGTACAGTGGCAAGGCGCTGGCCGGAATGATTGACTACATTCGCGAGGGCCGGTTTGAAAACGGATCTACGATCGTCTTCCTGCACACTGGCGGTGCCGTCGGCCTGTTTGCCTATGCCGATACGTTGAAGCTCGACTAGTTCTGCTGCGAGTTCCCGAACGGCCGTTGTTCGCATGAGCGGCTGGTTGAGTGACTGTTATGCGTCCATTTCAACCGGCTGCTACCGGCCAATAGTAATTAGTGGGGCATTTGAATTGGGCGGCGCCATCTTCAGATTCAATACGTCGCAAGGGTGAGTGGTTGGTATTAGGCTCAGCGTTATTGACTGAGGAGGCTGGCATCCGGAGTCGCAAAGACAGTCGCAAGCCCACCACCCTCCGTCCTGAGGTTAGTTGTCTGGCCTTCGTACAGCCTGGCTGACAATTGCTGAATCTCGCCTTTGTAGGTTACGCAACGAACGTCGAGTTTTAGCGACTGCTTTTCGCCATTGATGATGAGCTGTCGTTTGCTCGGTGGGATCATGGCTTGGGCGACGTAGCTGTCGTGGGTGATGTCTTCCCAGACTCGCTTCGTGAGCTTGGCGCCACGGTACGCACCGCGGCTGCCATACCCCGTTGCGGGTTTGAAGAATAGTCGCTTTCGATTGGTCCAGAGTTGGGCGGCGTTATCTTTCGTGACAGCGACGGTTGCTGGCAAAGAATGACTTAACGCGTCGATGTCTTCCTCCTCAACACCAAAAGCCCTGAGCCGATTTGAGTGAGACAGCAGCGGCAGATTGCGTTTGTCAGCATAAAGCGCGTAGACGTGCGGAGAGGGCGTGAATACTGCAATGCCTTTCTGATAGGCCTCGAGTAAACAAGCGGACTCAGGCGCTTCAAGGTAGAAGTCAGTGAGACGGTTGTACACCAGGTCGATTTTCTGTCCGTCAACGCAAAGCGTGTTGTCTTCGATCGTGAAGTCCGTGGTGTCAGCAATTATTGCTTCAATATCGTGCCGCCCGAAAAGCGATTGAAAGAGCAGGAGTTCCGGGTACAGAAACTGTGTTGACGGTTTGTTATCAACGATGGCGATTGTTTGCAGGGCAGTGTCGGTGCGCTGTGATCTCCATTCCTCTCGAAACATTGCAATCAGGTCATGCTCAGCTTCCGCAAGAGTGCTGTTTTCACCAAAGAACGCTGTCACTTGCTCACAACAGACTTGTTGGGCTGCGGCAAGGTGCAAACTCAGTAATATTCCGCCAGCATTGGTGTTGATCTCGATTAGCTGTGGGCCGTCTGCGCCAAGATGAAAATCGTAGCCGAAAAAGACGCCTTGAGGACCAAAGTCCTGACGCGCGGAGGCGGGCGCGGCGGCGAGTACCTCATCGCGAAATGCGATATTTCCGGCTACGTTCTCCACTGCATGAATAAGCGCCTCCATCTCTTGAAGGTGTCTTCGCTCCAAGAAGACAGGCGAATCTGCAAACAGGTGGCTGTTTGAGTCCAGGAGTTGTTCTGGCAAACCGGAGTCTCTGAGATTGGCTTTCAGGCTAAGGCGAAGCGCTTCTCTATTGACAGCAATACAATAGCAATCTCTATTCAGTATCTCTGCGAGTTCGTCTGTCATGAGCTATCTCTACAGTAGATGGCGGCGCCATTGCGAGTTTCGAATCATATCCTGAAATTATCAATTGCACATTGACCGGCAATTCGGCCCTCAACACAGGCGGAGGTCAGACCACGGTCCAATCCTATTGC
>CAYTTZ010000096.1:0-11723 GCA_964440945.1 uncultured Woeseiaceae bacterium | reverse complement strand
GGTCGATAAAGCGTGTCATGAACGTTACGTGGGCTGCTCGCTCGCTCGAGAGGATCGGCGATCATGCGAAGAACATCTGCGAATACGTCATCTATATGGTGCAAGGCAGAGATGTGCGCCATACTTTGGCGTCCGACGGCAAGTAGACCGAGCTTCATAGATAACCGATGATCATTCCGAACAAGCGCCTGCTCAATCTCGTTGGCTTTCTTGCCTGTGCCGGCATGATGGCCTTTGCGTTATACGCACAATATTTCCTGCTGCTGGATCCTTGCCCGCTTTGCGTTTTTCAACGTATTGCGACGATACTCCTCGGCATCGTTTTCCTGGTTGCCGCGTTGCATAACCCGGGCATGGTCGGTGCACGTCTGTACGCGATCCTGGTCTTGCTGGCCGCCGGCGCTGGCGCAGGCGTTGCCAGCTGGCACGTGTACCTGCAGAATCTGCCCGCCGACAAAGTTCCTGGCTGCGGTCCGGGCTTCGAATACATCATGGAAAACTTCGCGTTGTTCGACGCGCTGGACGTTATTTTCAAGGGTTCCGGCGAATGTGCCGATGTTGTCTGGCGGTTGTTCGGGCTGTCGATGCCGATCTGGGTGATCATCGGGCTCGGCGGACTCGGCATTGCCGGCATCTGGAATAACCTCCGGAAAGCCTGATCTTGCACCTGGCCGCCGCGGTCAGGACTATTACAGGCGGGGAGTTAGAGCAGCATCAACTCCATGATGCGCTGGTACATCCGCGTTAGCGTAATCACGTCGTCGACTTTCACGTGTTCATCGATCTTGTGTATTGATGCGTTCACGGGTCCGAGTTCAACAACGTCCGCCCCGGCGGGGGCAATGAAGCGGCCGTCAGACGTACCGCCACCGGTGGACAGCTCCGGTGGACTGCCGGTTTCCTCTGCGACCGCCTGGGAGACGGCGTCAATAAGCTTGCCCGGCTGGGTGAGGAACGGCTTGCCCGAAAGGTGCCAGTTCAATTCGTAACTGATGTCATGCGCATCAAACACACTCTCGACTTTTCGCTGCAGCGATTCATGCGTCCATTCCGTGGAGTAGCGGAAATTGAAGCGAGCGCTGAGCTCGCCGGGCGTGACATTGGGTGCGCCGATACCGGCCCTGATATCGACAACCTGGAAACTGGTGGGCGGGAAATGCTCATTGCCGTCGTCCCACTGGATCTGGTGTAACTCTGCAAGGACGGGCGCGAACCGCCGAATCGGGTTGTCGGCCAGTTGTGGGTAGGCCACGTGGCCCTGCACGCCCAGGACATTCAACATACCGCTCAGAGAGCCGCGTCGTCCGATTCGCACAACGTCACCGAGAGCGTGTTGGCTCGACGGTTCTCCGAGCACGCACCAGTCGATGGGCTCGTTGCGATCCTGCAGGGCCTCGATGACCTTGAGTGTGCCATCTCTTGCGCGACCTTCTTCATCGCTCGTAATGAGCAAAGCGATGCTGCCGTCGTGCTGAGGATGTGCATCGAGAAAATTCTCAACGGCGACCAGCATCGCGGCGAGCCCGCTTTTCATGTCAGCCGAGCCGCGGCCGTAGATGTAATCGTCCACAAACGTCGCTTCAAACGGAGGGTGCTGCCATTCCGCCTCATTTCCCGGAGGTACGACATCCGTGTGTCCGGCGAAACAAAGGACCGGCGACGCGGTGCCGCGCCGCGCCCAGAGGTTTGTTACGTCGTTGAAATTCAGTGCTTCGCATTCAAACCCGAGACGCGTCAGACGCTCGGCAATGAGCGCCTGGCAGCCGGCGTCGTCAGGCGTGATCGAACGACGTCGGACAAGCTCACAAAGAAGGTCGATTACGGGCTCTTTAGCGGGGTCGGTCATTGCTCGAATAATAGCTTATAAGTATATGAAAAAATGAGGAAAATAAGAGATATCGATTTGTTTCACCGAGCGTATTTTGGCCGCCTTCTGCAACAAATCGGTAACAAACTATCGCTAAGCTCTGCGGCATCAATTTAGTCAACCGGAGATCTCACTATGAGCATCCACCACAAATCAATAGCGTTTTCCCTTGTTGCTATCCTCGGACTGACAATCGGGGCAGGCGCAAAGGCACAGTCGAGCCGAGACTACGTTTACATCGTCGGATCGTCGACAGTTTATCCGTTTGCAACGGTCGTTGCTGAACGTTTCGGTCGTGGCAGTGAGTTCAAGACGCCGAAAGTCGAATCGACCGGCTCCGGCGGCGGAATCAAGCTCTTCTGCGACGGCGTTGGAGTCGATTACCCCGACGTGGTGAACTCGTCGCGCGCCATCAAGATGTCAGAAGTCCAATCCTGTGCAGCCAAAGGCGTCACGGAGATTGTGGAAGTCAAGATTGGTTATGACGGCATCGTGATAGCGAACGCGATCGGCGGCGAGACCGTTGACCTTAGTCGTGCGGACATCTTTATGGCGCTGGCGAAGGAAGTGCCGGGCGAGATTGAAGGTGAGCTAGTCGAGAATCCGTACAAGACCTGGGCGGATGTAAACCCGGCATTGCCGGCCACGCGCATTGAGGTACTAGGCCCGCCGCCAACGTCGGGAACACGCGATGCATTTGTCGAACTGGCGATGGAGAGTGGCTGTAAGTCGGTTCCCTGGATCAAGGCACTGAAGGGCACCGACAAGAATCGTTACAAAGCCATTTGCCACACGATTCGTGAAGATGGCGTGTTTGTCGAGGCGGGCGAGAACGACAACCTGATCGTGCAGAAACTCGAGGCAAACCCGAATGCTTTCGGTATCTTCGGTTTCAGCTTCCTTGACCAGAATCTCGAGAAAGTGAAGGGTGCGCATGTTGACGGTGTCAGCCCGACATTTGATGCTATCGCCGATGGCGACTACCCGGTGTCGCGACCGTTGTTCTTCTATGTGAAGAAAGCGCACGTCGATGTTATTCCGGGTTTGCGCGGCTATTTGCGTGAATTCACCAGCGAACGTGCCTGGGGCGAAGAGGGCTATCTTTCGGATCGGGGCCTGATCCCGATGCCGGACGAGGAGCGCAGCGCGGTTGCAGCGGCCGTACGTGATTTGACACCGCTCTCACTGGCGGCCGAATAATCGATTTCGAGGATGCGGGGCCGGCGGCGTTACCCTGTGGGGATATTCGCCGACCTTTGACACCTTTTCGTATCAGGTAACGCTGCAATGCAAAGCACCACGCTGGTTCTTCTACTCATTTTTATGTCCGTGGCGGCGTTCTATCTTGGACGCCGACGATCGCTGGCTATAGTGGGTGGACCAGGGCATGGAACGGCGCTGCATTCTTTGCCAGGCTACTACGGTTACTACGTGGCGATCTGGTGCATCCTGCCGGCTCTTCTGTTGCTGATGTTGTGGTTAATGGTAGAGCCGCGCATGGTGATCGCATTGGTCGTCAAGGGCCTGCCGGAATCGTACCAATCGTTGAGCGAGGGCCAACTCAACCTGTTGGTCAATAACATACAGAACCTGGCGTCGGGTGACGTCGTCAGTGTCGATGTCGATGCAGCGCTGAGCAATTCGGCGGCCATGTACAACGCCTACATCGCCAAGAGCAGGCAAGTGCTTGCGGTGCTCGCGCTGGGGATCGCCGGACTCGCAGCGGCCCTGGCCTGGCGCCGCATCGAGCCGGACCTGCGTGCCAGGAATCGGGTCGAGAGGGTCATCCGCTGGCTGCTAATTGCGGCGTCGAGCATCGCGATTTTTACGACGATAGGTATCGTATTATCCGTGCTTTTCGAGGCTATCCAGTTTTTTCGCAAAGTTCCCGTCACGGAATTTCTATTCGGCACCACCTGGAGCCCGCAAACGGCTATTCGTGCCGATCAGGTCGGATCGTCGGGCAGTTTCGGTGCGGTCCCTCTCTTCACCGGTACGTTACTGATAACGAGTATCGCAATGTTGTTTGCCGTACCGGTTGGTTTGATGACGGCCATTTATCTTGCAGAGTATTCAAGTTCGCGCGTTCGCGGCGTGGCGAAACCATTGCTCGAAGTGCTGGCAGGCATCCCGACCGTGGTTTACGGTTTTTTCGCGGCATTGACCGTCGCCCCATGGATTCGTCGGACCGGAGAGTCCGTCGGCCTCGAGGTCGCCTCCGAAAGCGCCCTGGCGGCAGGACTTGTCATGGGCATCATGATCATACCCCTGGTGTCGTCTCTGTCTGACGATGCTATCAATGCGGTGCCGAGGTCTATGCGAGACGGCGCGCTTGGACTTGGCTCGACGCGCGCGGAGACAATGACGAAGGTCATACTGCCCGCAGCGCTGCCAGGAATTGTAGGCGGGATACTGCTTGCTTTTTCACGGGCTATTGGTGAGACCATGATCGTCGTTATGGCGGCGGGACTCTCCGCAAACCTGACTGCGAATCCGTTTGAGGCGGTTACGACAGTCACGGTTCAGATCGTGACGCTATTGGTCGGCGACCAGGAATTTGACAGTGCGAAAACGCTGGCTGCGTTCGCGCTTGGCTTGATGCTATTTATCGTGACGTTGTGCCTTAACGTGCTCGGTCTTGGCGTCGTGCGCAAGTACCGTGAACAGTACGACTGATTGTGACGACGATGAATGCGACACGGACAACACGAGAAATAGTAGAGGCGGGCCTTGCAAGGCGACGCCGTAAGGAACTTGGCTTTCGGCTTGTCGGTATTTTCGCGACGGCGGTCGGTATTCTGTTTCTCGGTGTTTTCTTCGCCAGCCTGATCGCGAAGGGCAGCAGCGCCTTCAAGCAGACTTTTGTGCAGTTGGATATCACGCTTGATGCCCAGGTGATAGCACCGGGCGGAGAGTTGGATCTCCAGTATGCTGACTTCGACGGTCTGGTCCGGAAAGGGCTGCGGGCGCAGTTTCCCGAGGTTAGCAGCCGCGGTGAACGGAGATTGCTTTACAGGCTCGTCAGCGTTGGCGCGGCTTACCAAATGCGTGACCTTGTCGAGAGCGATCCGTCCCTGCTGGGCTCGACGCAGACAGTTTGGGTGCCGACGTCGTCAGACGTCGACATGCTGATTAAGGGCAACATCGACGCCAACGTCCAGGAAGCGTTGCGGACCTTGTCTGATAAGCAGATTGGTTGGGTGACTGCGTTGCAGGAGAACGGGCGCATCAGGTCCCAGTTCAATAGCGCGTTATTTAGCAACGGCGACTCTCGCGAACCGGAGCTCTCCGGCATCAGGGGCGCGGTCATGGGTTCCATTTACATGCTGTTGGTAACGATAAGCCTGTCCTTCCCTATTGGAGTAGCGGCGGCGATTTATCTTGAGGAGTTTGCTCCGAAGAATCGCTGGTCGGACCTGATCGAGGTCAACATCAATAACCTGGCCGCCGTTCCGTCGATTGTCTTCGGCCTGCTGGGATTGGCCGTGTTTATCAACTGGCTGTCCTTGCCACGCTCGGCGCCGCTTGTCGGAGGACTGGTGCTGACGTTGTTGACACTGCCAGTGATTATCATTGCGTCCAGAGCCGCTATCCAGGCCGTGCCGCCGTCAATCCGTGAGGCGGCATTGGGACTCGGTGCGTCCAAGACGCAGGTTGTGTTTCACCATGTCCTGCCGCTTGCCATGCCCGGCATGCTGACCGGGGCAATAATCGGCATGAGCCGCGCGCTCGGCGAGTCTGCGCCATTGCTGATGATCGGGATGGTGGCGTTTATTGTCGACGTGCCGGGGAGCTTTACGGATCCGGCCACGGCGCTTCCCGTGCAGATCTATCTTTGGGCCGACAGCCCGGAACGGGCATTCGCCGAGCGAACCTCGGCCGCGATTATCGTGTTACTCGGCTTCCTTATGTTGATGAACCTTGCCGCCGTCATAATGCGGAAACGTATGGAGCGTAAATGGTAGGCGCAGCATTTGAGCTGCGAGGAAACCTGTATGACAATGACCGCTATGACAAAAGCCATTACTGACAACCCGCCGCCACAAGCCTCTTCGTCGCAGGATGATCAGGCCACGCATCGCGGCGGTGGCATGGTTTTGCCGGAATATTCTGCGCAAAAGACCGGCCTTGATGGCGGGACTGTCGGCACGGTTACCTGTGCAGAACCGTTCATGGTGGCTGAGGACGTTAATGTCTATTACGGCGACAACCATGCTATCCAGCACGTGTCTCTGCAGATCGCCAAAAAAGAAGTTATCGCGCTTATTGGTCCTTCGGGGTGTGGCAAATCCACGTTCCTGCGTTGCCTGAATCGTATGAATGAAACCATCGAGACTGCGCGCGTCACCGGCAGAATTACGCTTGATGGCCAGGATATTTACCGCAAGGAACAGGATCCGGTCGCGCTGCGCGCACGCGTCGGCATGGTATTTCAGAAACCGAATC
The DNA here is from genome assembly GCA_964440945.1 of uncultured Woeseiaceae bacterium. Classification (GTDB taxonomy): domain Bacteria; phylum Pseudomonadota; class Gammaproteobacteria; order Steroidobacterales; family Woeseiaceae; genus UBA1847. The sequence goes on along the minus strand of CAYTTZ010000096.1, from coordinate 5,410 downwards.
CATTCCCGAAGAGTATTTACGATAACGTTGCCTACGGCCCGCGCATCCACGGCCTCGCCGGCGATCGCGCGGAGCTGGACCACATTGTTCACTCCAGTCTCGAACGAGCGGGATTGCTCAAAGAGGTCAAAGACCGTCTCGACGAACCGGGCACCAGCCTGTCCGGCGGCCAGCAACAGCGCTTGTGTATTGCCCGCACGATTGCCGTGAACCCTGAAGTTATCCTGATGGACGAACCTTGCTCGGCGCTCGATCCGATCGCAACGGCGCGTATTGAAGATCTGATGGACGAGCTTTGCGAAGACTACGCGATCGTTATCGTGACCCACTCAATGCAGCAGGCCGCGCGCGTTTCCAAGCGCGTCGCCTATTTCCATCTTGGCCTTCTGGTTGAAGTCGACAGTACCGACAGGATATTCACGAATCCCCAGCACAAGCTTACCGAGGATTACATTACCGGTCGTATCGGCTAGCTCGGCTTCGCCACGAGCGAATCAGCTTTACTGGCGATTCCAGAAGTCGGCGAAGCGTTTCTCGGAAAATCCGACGGCAAGAAAAGACTCCGACTCGAGCACCGGGCGCTTCAGCAGCGTAGGACGATCAATCATCAGCGCAAACGCGCGGTTCTTGTCCATGTTGGCGCGGTCGACTTCGGCGATCTTGCGCCAGCTCAAGCTGCGACGATTAAGTAGTTTCGGCCAGTCAATTCGAGCAGACCATCGCTCGAGCATCTGGATGTCGAGCCCGTCATCGCGGACATCATGAAAGCGAAAGTTGATATCGTGCTCCGCGCAGTACTTGCGCGCCATGCGGCAGGTATCGCAACTCATGATTCCGTAGATCGTCAGCATCTTCGTGTATTAGTCCAGATTTCTTAAGAGTTCGTTCAGTCCGGTTTTTGCGCGTGTCTTCGCGTCGACCTGCTTAACGATGACGGCACAGTATAGTGAGTATTTTCCATCGGCCGAGGGCAGATTGCCAGACACGACCACGGAGCCCGGCGGTATTCTTCCGTAGCTGATCTCGCCGGTGGCACGATCGTAGATGCGTGTACTCTGACCGAGGTATACACCCATCGATATAACCGAGCCCTGCTCAACGATGACCCCTTCGACAACTTCCGATCGCGCGCCAATAAAGCAGTCGTCCTCGATGATGGTGGGGCCCGCCTGGATCGGTTCGAGCACGCCACCGATTCCGACGCCGCCTGACAGGTGCACATTCTTGCCGATCTGAGCGCAGCTACCGACCGTGGCCCAGGTATCGACCATGGTACCGCTGTCTACGTAAGCGCCGATGTTCACGAAACTCGGCATAAGTACGACATCCGGGGCAACGAACGATCCGCGACGAACAACCGCGTCAGGTACAACCCGCACACCGTCCTTCGCAAACTGCTCTGCCGAGTAGTCGGCGTACTTTGACGCGACCTTGTCGTAGAATCGCGTGTGCCCGCTGTCGATGACCTTGTTGTCCGCCAGCGCAAAACTCAGCAGCACGGCTTTCTTCAGCCACTGGTTGACCTGCCAGTCGTCACCCTTCTTCTCCGCGACACGTACTTTGCCGGCGTCCAGCAAAGCGATCGCCTCATTGACTGCCGCGGTCACTTTTTGTTTGTCCTCAAAGCCCACGGCGCGGTTGTCAAAGGCCTGCTCGATGATGTGTTCCAGTTCTTGCATCTCTTTCCCTAGCTTGTCCCGTCGTTGTCCAGCCTGGCCAACAAGGCTGTACGCAATTCATCCTGCTCCATCTCGTCCAGCCGGTGCCCTGATTCGTCGCTGATATAAAAGACATCCTCGGCCTTTTCGCCAATCGTCATGATCTTCGCGGCCTCAATATCGACAGCCTGTTCGATAAATACGCGGCCGATCTCCGAGAGTAGCCCAGGACGGTCGGCAGCCACTATCTCAAGAACTGTGTTATCGCTCGAGGAACCTGGACTGAATTCCACGCTCGTTCGTGTCGTGAACATTCGCGCCTGGCGCGGCAGCGATCGAGTTACCGTGACCTCGTTGTCTTCATGAGCGGTCAGCATGCGTATGAGCGAGCGCTGGATCTTGCTGATTCGTGCCTCGTCAATGTCGACACGATGATCGAGTTCCATGAAGACGTATGTGTCGATACTGTAGCCCTTGTCCAGCGGGATAATGCGCGCGTCCATGATCGTCATGCCGAGTTCATCGAGTATGGCCGTCGCGTGCGCAAACGTGCGTTCGGCGCGAGGTGTGAACAATGCCGCCTCAACGCCATCGCCGTTCTCCCTGCGTCGCACAGCGACAAGTCCTGTTTCGGAGGTCGTATCCGAGGCTGCCAGCCACTCCGTATGCCACGCGATCTCGGCGCTGCGATGACGCAGGAAGTAGTTTGCATTCATGAGCTGCCAGACTTCGTCGATACGGTTGTCGCTGACCCTGTTTGCGCGCAGCAACTCCCGCGCCCTGGTTTGCTTCTCGAGTATGAGCTGTTCGCTGTCGAGCGGATTCTCGAGTCCGCGGTGCAGCGCCCGGCGAGTGAGCTCGTACAGGTCGTGGAACAATTGCGCTTTCCACGAATTCCACAGTTTCGGACTCGTGCCACGAACATCGGCGACGGTGAGCAGGTAGAGGTAGTCAAGGTGCAGCGTGTCGCCGACCGCGGCCGCAAACTCACTGATGACTTCGGGATCGCCGATATCTTTCTTCTGTGCCGTCGTCGATAGCAGCAGGTGACTCTGGACGAGCCATGCGACGATACCTGCCTCGTACTTGCTGAGACCGTGTTCGAGACAGAATGCTTTTGCATCGACAGCACCGAGTTCGGAATGATCGCCACCGCGACCTTTGGCGATGTCATGGAAGAGGCCGCCAAGATAGGCAATCTCCGGCTGTTCGAGCGATTGCATTATCGCGCTGCAATCCGGGAATTCGTCGTCAAAACGGGGCAGGGCGAAGCGCCGCAAATTACTGACGACGAACAACGTATGTGCATCAACCGTGTAGGCGTGAAAAAGATCGTATTGCATGCGACCGACGATGCGGCCGAAGGCAGGAATGTACAGACCCAGCACGCCGTACAGGTTCATGCGCCTCAGTTCGTGAGTTACGCCTTTTGGCGCGCGCAGAATTTCAAGAAAGAGTCGATGGGTGCGTGGGTTCTGGCGAAACTCGTCATCGATGAGATCGAGATTGCGTTTGATCAGCCCGATCGTATACGCGCTAACGCCACGTATCTGCGGATTCTGTTGAAGTACCAGGAATAATTCGAGCAGGGCGGAAGGATCGTCGCGGAATACGCGTTCATGGACCGTCTGCAAGTAGCCGTTCTTGATCTGGAAGCGCGCGTTCAGTGGCTCGGGCGACGCTTCCGGGTCCATCAGGATCGCTTCTTCGAACAGCTGCAGCAGCATCTCGTTGAGGCGGCTCAGCTCCATGACGGTGCGGTAGTAGCGCTGCATGAGCTGCTCGACCGCCAGCGTGTAGCTCGCGTCTTCGTAGCCGAGTAAATGGGCAAGCTTGATCTGGTGATCGAATAGCAGGCGGTCCTCGCGGCGCCCGGTCAGTACGTGCAGACCGAATCGAATACGCCAAAGGAAGGTCTGGCCGTCCTCCAGCCGCTGCAATTGGCCGGGAGTCAGGAAGCGGTGATCGACCAGCTCTGCGAGCGTTGCGGCGCCGAAGTGCCGCTTTGCCACCCAGCCAATCATCTGGATGTCCCTGAGACCGCCGGGGCTGCCTTTAACATTGGGTTCAAGGTTGTAGGCCGTGTCGTGATAGCGATGGTGGCGGGCAATCTGTTCCTTGCGTTTTTCAGCGAAGAACGTCGTCGAGGGCCACATCCTGTCAGCCGCTGTGCTGCGCTGCATCGCATCGAACAAGCCCGCGGGTCCGGCGAGCAAACGCGCCTCCATGAGCGTGGTCGCGACGGTCAGGTCTGAGCTGGCTTCCCTGAAACATTGCTTCACGGTGCGCACGCTGTGGCCGATTTCGAGGCCAATATCCCAGAGCGCGGTAACGAATGCCGACAACGCTTCTTCAGAGCCGGCAGGCATCTCGTCGGGCAGCAGGATCATCACGTCAACGTCGGAATAGGGGTGTAGCTCACCGCGCCCATAGCCGCCGACCGCTATGAGGGCGGCACCCGACGCCTCGACATCCTGTCGCCAGAGCCCGATCAGCTGTTCATCGATGGCCGCGGCACGGGCGTGCACCAGATCAACGACCGATTCGCCCGCCCTGAAGCGCCTCTCGAGATCGTCGATAGAGGCGGCTATGGTGGCGCGGATTTCCTCGTAAGAAATCGGATTAGTTGCGATCGTCTGCGCCAAGTGTCAGAACCTCGAAGCCCTCGGCCGTGATGAGCACCGTGTGTTCCCACTGCGCCGACAGGCTGTGGTCCTTGGTCACGACCGTCCAGCCGTCGGGCAGTAGCTTTACCTGCGGTTTTCCTGCGTTGACCATCGGTTCGACGGTCAGCGTCATGCCTTCCCTGAGCTCCATGCCCGTGCCGGCCTTGCCGTAGTGCAGAACCTGTGGGTCCTCATGGAAGCCCTGGCCAATGCCATGGCCGCAGTATTCGCGCACCACCGAGAAGCGGTTTTTCTCCACGTGTCCTTGCACGGCGGCACCGATGTCGCCGAGATGCTTGCCCGGAGCCAGCTCCCGGATGCCCCGCCACATGCTCTCAAACGCGACATCCGAGAGTCTCTGCGCCTGGATGTTTGGTTTACCGACGAAAAACATGCGGCTGGTGTCGCCATGGAAACCGTCCTTGATGACGGTGATGTCGATATTCACGGCATCGCCGTTCTTTAGCGTCTTCGCGCCGGGGATCCCGTGACAGACGACGTGGTTGACGGATGTACAGATCGACTTCGGGAATCCGCGGTAGTTGAGTGGGGCGGGGATCGCCTGCTGCTGCTCCGTGATGTAGTCGTGGCAGATACGGTCCAGTTCCTCCGTCGTCACACCCGGTTTTACATAATCCCCAATCATATCGAGGACCTCCGATGCGAGCCGTCCTGCGACCCGCATTTTGTCCTGTTGCTCAGGGGTTTTTATCGTAACTGTCATTCGTTTTGCACTGCACTCAATAGAATGGGGCCCGCACCCGGGAGTAAACAGGGGTCGAACCGAGGTTTTCTGCCGCCGTAGATTGGCCAGGCAAACCTCGGTTCGACCCCCTTTTCTGTAGATTGGCCAGATAAACCTCGGTTCGACCCCATTTCTGATCGTCGTGATTTTCCTGCAATTCCGCGTTGTTGAGCGGGGCCGGCTATGGTATAAAGCGCGCGCGCTGGTAGCAACTAGTTGCTGCCGGTAGCCTAAAACTTCACACGTGTACCGTCACATTTTGCAGGGTGCCCTATCAAAAAAGGGGTTGTGAAATGGGGTATGCGGAGGCCTAACCCGGAGATATTTCATGGCAGACGTAA
>CAYTTZ010000095.1:4799-11886 GCA_964440945.1 uncultured Woeseiaceae bacterium | reverse complement strand
CAAGTACCTAATTGCCAACAAAAAAACCCCGCGACAGTTGCCTGTCGCGGGGTCTGTCCAAACCCAGGCGAACCTAGGTCAGTATCGGATACAGCTTAGTTTCCGAAGTTCATACGAGCGCTGAGGCGCAGCGTACGTGGCTCTTGGTAACGCTGAACCTTGTTGTAGTCGCCGAGGTCGCCATTTTCGTTGATCACTGTCGCGTTAGCGGCATCGAACAAGTTGAAAATGTCGAGAGACAGCAACACGTTGCTGTTAGCAACTTCCATCTCATACTGCGCGTTCAGGTCGATCGTCACGATGTCTGGCGTTGTACCCAGCGAACCGCGCTTGACGCCTTCGCCGTCACAGAAGTGCGAGTCACTGTCGCCATAAGCCTGAGCAAATACGTCGGTCGGGTGAAGACCGAAGCAGCTAAGCGGACGACCAGACTGGTAGAGGACGTTTGCGCCAAAGCGCACGCCATTTTCCAGCTGATAAACACCGAAAGCCTTGATGGTGTTACGACGATCGTTTGGCAGATTGCCGTACGAGAAGTCGGTCAGACCCGGCTGGTCGAAGTTCTGCGTGATGCCCGCATCGTCCTGACCATTGTCAGATTTGACGTAACCTTCGTGGTTACCCCAGCTGTGCGACCAGGTGTACGACAGGTCAAGTCCCCACGTGCCGTCAAACGGACGCGCGTAGGTGAACTCAAGCGCGCCATACTGACGCTCTGCTTCCGGATAACCGAGTACCTCCGGTGACAGGGTGATGTTCTCATCCTGCTCCGGAATATAGACGGTCATTGCATTACCCGGGTTGGTCAGCACGTACTGGTGAAAGCCGCTGAAGACGTCCTCGACCGTATCACCACCAACGAGACCGGAATCCCAGGAGCCGGAGCTGTTGTAGTAACGAATGACACCAGCATCGATCGCGATATCTTCAATCGTCGTCTCAAGGTTACGGTAGATGCCCTTGACGCCGATCTCGCTGCCGCTTTCCAGCGTACGAGCGTAGCCGACGATGAACTCAGACTGATACATCGCATCAAGATTTTTATCGGTAACCGAACGGGTATCGGGCACGGTGCCGTCGCCGAAAACATCCTGCGCGAACTGTGCGCCGACGTTCTGCGGTACGAACTGGCCGTCAACACTAGTGCCGTCCCATGCAAACCAGTCATGGATGTACGTCTCATTACCGGCCATGCGAATGTTGGTGTTCGCTGCGATAGGAAGATAGTACAGACCGTAGTTCGCAAAGAACTTGGACTGGCCGTCACCATTCGGATCAAACACGGCCGCCAGGCGCGGCGCCCACTGGTCCTCAACTTCGACGAATATACCGCCGTTACCGTTCAGGTTCTCGAAGTTTTCGTTACGAAGACCCGCTTCGAAAGTCCACTTGTCGCTGTACGTCCATACGTCCTGGAGGTAATAAGCGTTCGAGCTCGTCTCGAAAGAACCGCCGACACTGTAAGTACGCTTGCGCACAACGCCTTCGGGGCAGTCGGCAACTGGGCAAGTGCCTGGATACAGCTCGTTGTTCGGATCCAGTACCCAGTAAACGCCGCCAGAGTTAATGGTGAACTCATCGGCGAATGCATCTTCTTTATCGAGACCAAACGACAAATCATGGTCGCCAAGTACCCAGTTGACATCTACACGGGTCATCTCACGAGTATCCTGACCTTCGCTAACCGTGAACGAAGCTGCGCCACTGTTCTGCTGGTTGAAGCCGTCAGCCTGCGTGTAAAGGTTGACGTACGGGATGGCTGCCGTAGACGGTGCGGTCGTGCGGTCCGCGTCGTTCTCGCCATAAGAGACCGAGAGCTGCAGGTTATCGGTGATGTCACCGGTATAACTTGCGATCCAGTTGTCACCGCCGTCCTTATACACTGTTTGGCCAATGTAGGCGCCGCGCGCCTGAGTAACCGGATCGAAAACATAGGTGTCTTCCAGCCCGTCACGCTTGTCGCTAAACGCTGTGTACTCAACGTGATGATTATCCGTGATGTAACCATCGAGCTTCACGCCCCAGAATCCCTCAGCAACTTCGTAGTCGAAGTCGTTGCTACGGAAACCGGCGTAACGCTGGTCCTGATCGTTATCACTGTACAGTGCGTAGAAGAACAGACGATCTTTCATGATCGGACCGCCGACGTAGACATCGAACGTTGTCTCATCATCTTTGTCGAGCTGGTTTGCCCCAATATACGTATCGGGTGCGTTTTCGAGCTCTGATTCATAATAGAGGTTTACGCCGAAATCCCATTCGTTCGAGCCGCTCTTCGATTTGGCGTTCATTACGCCACCGAGGGACCGACCATACTTGGCGGAGTAACCGCCCGTCTTGATTTGAAGCGTATCGTAGAACTCGAACGGTACCTTGGAGAAGCCAACACCTGTGCGGAAGTTGGTTGTGTTCAGGCCGTTGATGTAACTCGTGTTCTCAGCGATTGATGAGCCGGCGAAAGCAACGTTGCCGCTGGAGCCGAAGCGGTAATCGCCACGACTCGTGCCTGGCGCAAGCAGTGCTACCGCTGCGATATCACGTGAAACCGGCATTTCGAGCAGGGCTTCAGACGTGATAACGAGGCCCGACTCGGCGATACCCGTATCGAGAGCGGCGACACGTGTGCCGGTCGTTACGATCTCTTCGATCGCCTCTACCGTCGTGGCCATTGAGATCGTCGTTGCGCTACCGAGTTTAACCATAACCTTGGCGCTATCAACAACTTGGCCGCCCTGACGGACCTGCACTTCGTAACTGCCGATGGTTAGGCCGTCAAAACGGAAGGTTCCATCGGAACCTGCTGCTTTTGACTTCGTTGTGCCACGCTTCTGATCTACGACTTCAACCACTGTGCTGGCATCAGCGCCATAAACGGTGCCACGAATGGAACCGCCGGACTGCTGAGCCTGAGCTGAGGTTGCAAGTCCCAGAATAAGAACCAAAGCTGCAAAGCCACTGGTTAATGTTCTGGAGACCGACGCGACCGATTTGATAAATCTGGTCATTTGTTATTCCCCTATTCTGTAGGAAGATTGATTTAAGAGCTCGAGTCACCGTCCGCCACCGTCTTCTACAAACCCGCGGCTACTTCTGGCAACCCTCGTGTAACAAATCGTAACATAAAAGCGACAAAAACAAGAAACAACAGCCCAAAAGCGCCTTGGGCGGCTAGCCAAGCGCAAAAGAGAGCCGCGCGTGAAGCGGGACAATGCTATGTAACGCATTGTTTTTGAGGGTAAAAAAACTGAGCCGTATACGCCCCGACGGGTTCCGGCGTCAAGCCCCATATGGCCCTGTCATAAGGTTGTTAAAAGTGTTGTTTGCGCACCAATACGAGGGGACGTTGCAAAATAGCAACAGAAATCAGGCTACTCGCCGCGCCCCGGAACGGGCTCGTCCAGCATCAGGGCACGGACAAAACGAACGGGTGGGGATCCATAAGACAGCACCTGGTCGTGATAGCGCCGCAGCGTGAATTCATCGCCCCAGTGATTCTCCATAGCGGCCCGCAGTTCGAGGTGCTCCTGGTAACCGACAAAATACGTCGACAGCTGCGCCGATGATAGTTGGGCTCTCACCCATTTGCCGGCGGCTTCACGCTCTTCCTGAAAGCCGCCTTCGACCATTAAGTTCATGGCGGCGTCTCGCGTCATTCCGTCCACGTGGATGGCGGAATCGATGATCGCGTTGGTGATCGTGCGCAGGTACCACTTCAGGTTGATCAGCTTCATCAGCGGATCTTCGTTCATGTAGCCCTCGGCAATCATCATCTGCTCTGCGTAGACGCCCCAGCCTTCGACGAACGTTCCTGACCAAAGGACGCTGCGCAGCGCCGACGGATAGCGGTTGCTGAGCGCGAGCTGCAAGTAATGTCCCGGCACGCCTTCGTGGATCGTCAGGTCCTGTATGGACAGCATGTTGTATTCGCGAAGAAAAGACTCGACCTGTTCCTCGGTCCAGTCGGCAGGCAACGGTGCGACCGCGTAAAAAGCGGACTGGCCCTCATCCAGTGGCCCGGGTGGGTCCAGGTAAGCCACCGTTACGCCGCGCTGGAACTCCGGCATGACGATGATTTCCACGGGTTCGTCAGGCATCGCCACGATATTGTGTTCGACAACGAAGTCGATGGCCTGCTGCAAATACTCCCTGGCGACGTCCACGATGCCGTCGCGCGGTGGCAGCTTCCTGTACGCCTCTTCGAGAGCCGCACGGATAATTGCCTGTTTGTAAGACCCATCCGGGTCGTCTGGAAACGTCGTGAACGGATGTCGTTTCTTGTAGACGGTTTTTGATACCTCGTACATGGCGTTGCGAACGGTCTCGTACTCCTGCTCTGCTCGTGCCGTGATTTCGCGGCGGCTCATCGGCGAGTTCAACGCAAATGCCAGCTTGACGTCATACAGCTCGGCGCCAATGCGAAAGTCACCGTTGGCTTGCGGCAGCAGCGTTTCCTCCAGCCAGGTCTGTTGGTCGGCGATCGCGTTCTTCGCGATCTCGATCGCGGCGTTCAGTCTCTGCTGTTGTGCGGAGGTGAGCCCATCCATAGCAGGAATCACCATCGAATCTATGATGGACAGGAGTCCCTGGTTCTGTTGTATCGCGGTTTCGGCATGAATTTTCGGTACCCGTGGCAGCTCGATAGAGTTGCGTGCCTGCCCCAGGAATCGCGGAAGTTGCTCGAGACGTGATGTCACGCTAACGAGCCTTGATTCAACCGGCGCGAAGTCCCGCGCCATCAGTCCGTAGATGCTGCTGCCGGCAGTGCTGACGTAGTAAAGGGGATTCCATGACCACTCCTTTAGTACGTCGAGCGACCAGAGGCTGGACTCGACTTCATGCAGAAGTAATTCCGCATCCACCTGGTTGGCGCGCGACAGTTGCTCGCGATCGATGCCTTTCAAAGCCGCGACATAATCATTAAGCAGTAGCCGCGTCTCAGCACGTGCGGCATCGTCTACCTGGTCGAGCTGACGGTCCAAAGCGTGATCGCCCAGCAGCGTCGCGTACACCGGCGAGAGGTTGCCGAGGTCGCTGATGTACTCATCAGCCAGGTTTTGAAACGCTTCGTCAGCTGTTTGGGCCAACGTGGCCGTGGTTATTGACATGAAGAACAGAGACAGGAAAAGACGCTTCACGGCGTTACCTCGGACGGTCCATGAGAGGTGCAAACTCTAGCATGGTCACTGCAAGGCTGTACTATCGAGCGGATGCGATCCGTTTGTTTTTTCCTGTTGCTGATATCTCTCATCGTTGCTCCGGCTACTGCGGACGAAAAAGTGCCGGCATACGTGCTTCGACTGCCTGATTCAGTCAGTGCTGTGTTCATCGCAGAGACTTCGACGGCACGGTTTCATCGTTTCGAAAAGGGAGCGACCAAAGGGCTTGGCTACCGCGGTCATAGCTACATGTCGATTGGGGATGGCGGAGACCATAAACAGGTCGACGGTGACCGCAAAACGCCGCTCGGCATCTACTTCGTCACCGAGCAGCTGGATACCGAGAGAATGCACGAGAAATACGGCTATACGGCATTCACGCTCGACTATCCGAATGCACTGGATCGACGCATGCAGCGCCGCGGCGACGGCATCTGGGTGCACGGCGTGGATCGGCGCGGCGGCAAAAGGCCACCGTTCGATACGGACGGCTGTATCGCGTTAGCCAACGACACGCTTGCCGAACTTGAGGGCTATTTTCAGCCAAATGTAACGCCAGTGATTATCGCACGCACCGTCGAATGGACAACGCCAGGCCGGGTGGAGGTGCTGCGGCGCGAACTCGAGGCGGTTGTCGGCCGCTGGGTCGAAAGCCGACAGCAAGGTGATTTGCACGCGTTTCTGTCGTTGTACGATGAGGACTTCCGGCACTGGGGTATGAACAGGTCGGAGTGGATCGCTTTCCAGACAGAGGCGCTGCAGTCCCGGGCCATTCAGTCGATAGTCGTGGATGACCTTCTGCTGCTGGCGGATACCATCGAGGTCGAAACGTATTTGAGCCGGTTTCGAATGTCGACGAGCGAGAGCGGTAACACCGTGGTCGTTACCAAGCGACTGTACTGGCGTCGCGGCCCGCACGGTATGCTGAAACTGATCGCCGAAGACAGCGGCTAGAATTATTGAGCGCCGACCGATCGGACGCTCGCGCCTGAACTTTTTTCAATAAGCGGCTAGCGCAGTCCCTCGCGAGCGACGAGCTCGTCGATCAACTCCATAAGCTTGGGATACCCACCGGCTTCCCCGGCGCCTGAGCGGTACTTGCCATTAACGACAACCGCCGGGACGGAGGAGATGGTGTAGCGACGTGACAGGTCATCGGCGACGCGTAGTTTTTGATTGACCTCGAACGAACTCCAGGTGCTCCGGAACTGTTCCTCGGATACGCTAAACCGCGCGAAAATTTTCTGGATTGCATCTTCCGAAGTCATGCGATTGCCGCGACGATGGTATTCCTGGAAGACGGCCTCCCGAAAGCCGGCAGGGTCCTTGATGACCTCATTTCGAACAAGCACTTCTTCGGTGTAATAAAGCTGCGCGTGCAGGCGCACCAGCGAGTTCCAGGTCGCCGGAACCTTGACAAAGCGAACGCCGGGGTCTTTGCCTTCGGCCCACTTGTTGATGAACGGCTCCATGTCATAGCAATGTGGGCAGCCATACCAGAAGAACTCGGCAACCTCGATCTTGTCGGCGCCACCAACGGTTGGCTGTGTCGGCACCATGCGAACATAGTGCTGTCCTTCCTTGAACTGCCATTCGCGTGCTGCGGCCGGAGACTCCGCGAGCGCAAGCTTGATCACCTCGTCAGCGGGCTCAGCTTCCGATGCGGATTCCTCGACGACTTCCAACGTGTCGTCCGCTGCCTGCTCGGCCTGTTCAGCGGCTGCGTCGACCGCCTCGTCTACCGCCTGTTCTGCTGCGGTCGCGGCATCTTCAACCGGCGAAGCCGGCGCTTGTTCCTTGCTGCATCCGTACACGCCCAGTGCTGAGACAATAATCAGCAGAGGACCAATCCATTTAAGGTTCTTCATAGGGGATTCCGAGTGATGTTGTATTGCTTATTACTTCAGGCTTACTTCAGGCTTACTTCAGGC
>CAYTTZ010000095.1:0-4699 GCA_964440945.1 uncultured Woeseiaceae bacterium | reverse complement strand
TTACTTCAGGCTTACTTCAGGCTTACTTCAGGCCTTGCACGTACGACGACACGGCCTCGATGTCTTCCGGGTCGAGCTGCGATGCGATGCCAGGCATGATCTGGACCTTGCCTGCACCGACGCGTGTGCCGTCCGCGTAAGCACTGAGCTGCATAGCCGTGTAGGCGGCATGCTGCCCGTTCAGGGCCGGATATTTTGCAGCCGGGTTGCCGCGACCGGTCGGGCCGTGACAGGCCAGGCAGGCGGGTATGCCTTTTTCTTTGTTGCCACCGCGGTACAGGGCCTCGCCACGCACCAGGAGTTTCTCATCGGCGACCGACTGCACGGCGCCAGGGAGACTTTCGAAATAGACGGCAAGGTTGGCCATGTCTTCATCGCTCAGGAGCATCGCCTGGCTCGACATCAGCGCGTTCTTGCGCAGACCACTCTTGAACGCCGCGAGCTGCGCCTGGGTGTAAGGTGCATTCTGACCGGCAATGTTGGGCCAGACAGCGTTCAAGCTGTTGCCCTCTGCGCCGTGGCAGGCATTGCAGGTAAGCGACCTGGTCTTGCCGGTCTCAATCGAACCGTTTACGAGACTCTCCGCCTGAGCTGTGAATGCTGCGAGCGTGAGGCCTGACAGCGCGATGATGGAAACGAGCATCTTCTTCATATTGTCTATCCGTTACTTTCCTGGCGACCGCCGCGGCATTCGCCTGATTAATGTCATGTTTTACTGCTGCTTTACTCTGGACGGTCTGAGCGAGCTACAAGCAAGCGACGCGGGACCGGAAGACATCAGGTGTCTTGCTGCGCGACCCTGAACCGGTCAGACTCGGGCTCCGGTTCATCGCTTAGCGCCCGAATTATACACACAATCCAGAGGGCGTACCCCCATGTCACAGTACCCTGAAGCCTGTTTTATCAAGAGCGCCGATGCGCCCGCACAGTTTGTCTCGGATGTCGGCGCGGAGGTTGCTTTCGCGGGCCGTTCCAACGCCGGCAAGTCCAGCGCGATCAACATTATTGTCAATCGCCGACAGTTTGCGAGGACCAGCAAGACCCCTGGCCGCACACGTTTAGTCAACTTCTTCAGCCTCAACGCTGATCGGCGACTGGTCGACCTGCCGGGCTACGGGTTTGCGAAAGTCGCCAGCAAGATGCGCCATCACTGGGCAGATCTCATGGCCGAGTACTTCGAAACGCGAAAAAGCCTGCGTGGCATGTTCCTGATCGTCGACATCCGCCGGCTGCTTACCGATTACGACCGCCAGATGCTGCGCTTTGCCAATTCTGTCGGTTTGCCGACGCATATTCTGCTGACCAAGACCGACAAGCTGAAGCGGGGCCAGGCGGCCAAAGCGCTACTGGAGCTGCGGCGTGAGCTCGGAGATTCGGCTACGGTGCAACACTTCTCGGCGCTAAACAGGACGGGTGAGGCGGAGGCGCGGACCAAACTGGATGAGTTCCTGAGTCTGCCGGCCGGCGAATAAGAAAGCCCCGGAGCAGCCTTAAATAAGAAAGCCACCCCGGGGCCAATAAACGCAGCCGGCTTGGGGTCGCCGGCGGCAAGCCTGCATAAGGGAGTTAGCAGGCAAGTGACTAATGCACTCAGAAAATTAGAGCGAGAACTGGAGGTTCAGTTCCCGATATTTGTTAATAGACTGAATAATAAAGAAATTTATCTCAAGCGACGGGTCCGGCTCGCCGCGCGCTCAATGCAGAATTCGGGGCGAGACTCAGTGCGCCTCATCCCAGTTCGCACCGACGCCGGCGTCGACTTTCAACGGTACCGACAGGTCGGCGGCCGCGGCCATTAAATCCACAACGCGATCCTGCACGGCATCAACCTTGCCTTCATCAACCTCGAACACGAGCTCGTCGTGCACCTGCATGATCATGCAGGCACCGGGCTGTTCGGCCTTGAGCCAGTCGTGCACCGTAACCATCGCTCTCTTTATGATGTCGGCGGCGGTGCCCTGCATGGGCGCGTTAATCGCGCTGCGCTCCGCATACTGTCGGCGCTGCGCGTTGCGCGCGTTGATCTCGGGCAGGTACAGGCGGCGACCGAAGACGGTTTCGACGTACCCCTGTTCGCTGGCCGTCTGTCGAATATCGTCCATGTAAGCCTTCACTCCCGGGTAACGATCGAAGTACAGGTCTACGTAGGCCTGTGCCTCGCCGCGAGCGATGCCAAGCTGCTTCGCAAGGCCGAACGCCGACATGCCGTACATCAGGCCGAAATTGATCGCCTTCGCCGAGCGGCGTTGATCGGTGGTCACGTCTTCCAGCGCTATTTCGAAGACCTCCGCTGCTGTCGCGCGATGCACGTCGAGCTCTTGCGCGAAGGCGCCCAGCAAGCCGTCGTCCGCTGACAGGTGCGCCATGATTCGGAGCTCGATTTGTGAGTAGTCGGCAGCCAGAAGGACCCGGCCTTTGGGCGGGACGAACGCCTGGCGGATACGGCGACCCTCTTCGGTCCGAATCGGGATGTTCTGCAGATTCGGGTTGGTCGAAGACAGTCGCCCGGTTGCCGCCACCGCCTGGTGATACGAGGTATGGATACGCCCGGTGCGTTCATTGATCTGCAGGGGCAGTTTGTCGGTGTAGGTGCTCTTGAGCTTGCTGACGCTGCGATACTCGATAATGACGGCGGGCAGGTCATAGTCATGGGCCAGTTCGACCAACACGTCTTCGGCCGTCGACGGCTGCCCCTTCGGTGTCTTTCTGATGACCGGCAGCTCCAGTCGTTCGAACAGAATCTGCTGCAGCTGTTTGGGTGAACCGAGATTGAAAGGGCCGCCGGCGAGCTCGTGCGCCTTTTTTTCCAGCTTCGCCATGGTCTTCGCAAGCTCGCCACTTTGCTTTGTCAGCATGCTGCGATCGACAAGTACGCCCAGTTCTTCCATCTCCAGCAGGACATCGACAAGCGGCTGCTCGATTTCCTCGTAGACCTTCTGCAGTGACGGTTGCTCGCCGAGCTGTTGCCAAAGGGCCTCGTGCAGTTGCAGCGTGACGTCCGCGTCTTCGGCGGCGTAGGGTGCAGCTGTTTCCAGGTCGACCTGGTTGAAGGTTAGCTGTTTGGCCCCTTTTCCCGCGACGTCTTCGTAATGAATCGTATCCTTGCCGAGGTAGTGTTTTGCGACCGAGTCCATGTCATGCCGCGTGGCGACACTGTTGAGAACGTAGGACTCGAGCATCGAGTCGAATTGCATGCCGGCGAGCACAATGTCGTAACGACGAAGAATGTGGGCATCGTATTTGAGGTGGTGGCCAACCTTCTTCCTGTGGTCGTCCTGCAGGAACCCCTTCAGCTTCTCGAGTACCTCGGCGCGTGGCAGCTGGTCAGG
The DNA here is from genome assembly GCA_964440945.1 of uncultured Woeseiaceae bacterium. GTDB lineage: Bacteria > Pseudomonadota > Gammaproteobacteria > Steroidobacterales > Woeseiaceae > UBA1847. Next base: position 1,370 of record CAYTTZ010000095.1, on the reverse strand, counting down.
TGCGCCCGGATAGTCGTGCGCAACCGGGATGTAGCAGGCCTCGCCGTCTTCCACAGCCAGCGACAAGCCGACAATTTCCGCCTCCATGTAATCGAGGCTGTTCGTCTCGGTATCGAACGCGGTCAGTCCGGCGCTGTTGATTTTCTTCAGCCAGGGATCGAACGCATCCCACGTAAGGACCGTCTCATAGTGCCCCTCCTTCGTCGCGGTCGGCGCCGCCGGCTCATCGGCAACCTCGTCCAGCATCCGGAGCAGCGAGCGCAGTTCATAGCGGCTGTACAGTTTGCGCAATTCGTCCTTGTCAGCGTCTGCCGGCTTCAGGTCGTCGATCGTTACATCGAGGTCAACGTCTTTCCGAATGGTGGCCAACGACTGTGAGAGCCGCAGTTGTTCGACGTTGTCCCGCAGACTCTGGCCGACCGCCCCCTTGATGTCGTCACCGTGCTCGACAATGTCGTCGGCAGAGGCGTACTGATTAAGCCACTTCGCCGCCGTCTTAGCGCCGACTTTCGGCACTCCCGGAATGTTGTCAGAGCTGTCCCCGACCAGGGCCAGATAGTCGACGATCTGTTCCGGGTAGACATCAAACTTCGTCTTGACGCCGTCGCGATCGAGCCTGGACTCGTTCATCGTGTTGATCAGCGTTACGTGATCGTTGACCAGCTGCGCCAGGTCCTTGTCGCCGGTCGAAACCAGGGTGCTAAGCCCCTTGTGCGCTGCCTGCACGCAGAGTGTGCCAATGACATCGTCGGCCTCTACTCCCGTAACACGCAGCAGCGGCAGACCCATTGCCTCGACGGCGTCCAGTATCGGCTGTACCTGCGCGCGCAGATCATCCGGCATAGGCGGGCGGTTGGCTTTGTACTCCGCGTACATCTCGTCGCGAAACGTCTTTCCGGGCGCGTCGAAAACAACAGCAACATGCCCAGGTCGCTCTTCGCGAACGAGCTTCAGAATCATCGTCAGTACGCCGTGCAGTGCGCCAGTCGGCTCGCCGGCTGCGTTACTGAGTGACGGCAACGCGTGATAGGCGCGGTACAGATACGATGACCCGTCGATAAGAACGAGATCGGTCATCAGAATACTAGCCGCCTTCGTTCTCTTCTTTTTCTTCTTCTTCTTCTGTGGGTTTGGGCGGCAGCGTCTCGAGTTTGCTCGGGTTGCCCGGCAGGTAGAGTGGACCGCTCTGGCCGCAACCAGCGAACGGCAAGACAAACGAGATCGCGGCTAGCGCAAATATAAGACGTTTCATTTCTGAGCCCCGTAATTACCAATCAGCGATTATAGAGTCCTGCAGCTGGAATAGGGCATCATTTTGCATACCGCTTCGCAACCTGCCGTTTATTAAAAAGCAGCGCCACCAAAACAAG
>CAYTTZ010000094.1:0-11960 GCA_964440945.1 uncultured Woeseiaceae bacterium | reverse complement strand
AGAACACCAGCAGAACGTTTTGCTGAATGTGTTGCATCGACCGGTTGAGATCGCAGCCGATTGCAGCCCCTGGGCTGGTAAAGTGACGAACGGCTGCTACTGACCCAAGGTGGAAATTAGGTACATCCTCTAGTTGAAGCTAGCACTCGACGATGCCAGTTAAGAATAGAGTGGATAGCTAGAAGCAAACCTGGCGAAAGTCAGCGACACAAAGCTACGGTTCCTTGCTTTCCTTGCTTTCCTTGCTTTCCTTGCTTTCCTTGCTATCTTCGCGACCTTCGTCCGAAGGACCCCAAGGTAGCCAGGCTGCCGCTAGCCAAATATAAGCCCTGTATCAGCAAGGGAGGACAATGATGAAGGCAAGCAGGAATATCCTTCTCTGGGCGCCGAGGCTGTTGCTGATCGTTTTCGCACTGTTCTTAGTCATCTTTTCATTTGACGTATTCGAGGAGGGAAAAGGTGCTATGGAGATTGGGATTGCGTTCGTCGTGCACAACATTCCAACTTTGATCTTCGGGCTGGTCGTATTCGCAGCCTGGCGCCGGGAGTGGATCGGTGTTCTGTCATGCCTGGTGCTAGCGGTGGCCTACATCATCTGGTTCCGGGGACGATTTCCACTAGCGGTCTACTTCATCATGACAGGCCCACCGTTTGTTATCGCGGCGTTGTACGGGGTAAATTGGAAGCTCAGGGGCCACGCCAACTGAATACCTTGACGCGCATATCCGTTTCTGGCCGAAAGCAGACGATCGGCTTATCCAAAAACGGACAGCCGAACAGAGAATCTTGGGAAAAGCAGCCGTTCAAGTGTGCTTGGTATCTCAGAAGTCAAAGTTATCGGCGACGCTAAATATCGTCTCAAACCTGATGCGCGCGTTGTCGTTTAGATCTTTGAAAAGAGCCACCCTTGGCTCATCTATATCATTGAAAAGGTCTTGGGCAAAACCGTACGCCAGAGTCTGGTAGTTCAACTTAACTTCAATCAAATGGTCACCGTCAGCCAAGCCGGCGATCTGGTAGTGCACCTGGTCACTGCCGCCAACGAAATCGACATCAGCCATTGATGCGCCTCTCGGCTGGATTGTCGGTGGCGCGGCTGCCTTGTCCATGCCGGAAGGCAGCAGGCGGTTGTCTTTACGATAAGTGGCCGCCTCTATGAGCGTATAGGTCAGATCTCCATCGATATTTTCCATTATCGTTTCGTAGCTCTGGACCTGATCGTCGCTGGTGATCGTATGGTAATGACGCTCGTACATGGCCGGGTCAGTGTCGCTGTCAAGACCCGCGATTCTTCCGCTCGCATCGACGGCACCGGATTCAAATACCGTTGTGCCAGCCGCATCGGCAACGGTCACGTGAAGCCATGCTCGCCGCGACGGGTAACTGGTTGGAAATTTGTGGCCGGAGAAATTAGTTAGCCGCACCGTGAATCGCAGTTCGTCTCCGACGCGAAGAATGTCTTCAATGTCTACGGCGACCGCTCCACCAAGGAACGCACGCGTCTCATCGATAAGCTCGTCATACCCCTCCGCACTGTTACTAAGGTCCCCCGCGTTCTGAGACAGGATGTCCATCATGTAGGTGTTTCCGCCGACAAAGGAATGGCGTGCGAAATCGGCACGAGGGCTCAGCCCGTTCATCGGTCTTGTTGAAATTGTGACGTTGCCGGCGACTTTCGGCATGTGGCAATCCTGACAACTTTGTAGGGAGGCAAAGTCACTGTTCTCCCATTCCGTATAGACCATTTGCTCGGGAAAAGACTGATTTGTTACGCTGCCGTCAGGGTCGATGACAGTTGTTAAGAGGTTGTGACATGTTGCACAAACCTCAGATGCGGAAGCATGCGTGCCACGTGCGGGCGTGAAACCGACCTGGTTTCGCATCGGCGTGGTGAAGGGATTGTCGTATTGTCCAAAAGCCAATCGTTCGATGCCAAAAGCGAACGGAATGTCAAAGTTGCCTGAGAAGCCTGCGTCGGTACCCAGGGATGCAGTATCCGAAATCTGGTGGCACAGGGTACAACTGACCCCCTCGGCTGCGGCGTCGAACAAAAGGTTGTCGGGATGCAGGAAGCCGTCATCAGACAAGGCGATAGTCGACGTGGCAAATCCCGCCTCAACATGCGCCATCGGGGTGTGGCAACGTGAACAGGTTGCCTCGATTTCATCCTGCAACGCTGGATTTCGCTTGATCTCGCTCGCAACCTTGGCCCGCCATAGGGGATCCCGGGAAGCATTCGCCATCAACGTTGGCTTCCAGTCTACGACGATGGAGAGGTCGTGCCCGCTAGTATCACGAAGCCCGTCGTGACAAGTCGCACAATTTTGTGACCCGCTGAAATGGTCGGATACGAACGTATGGTCGGTTAGGTCATCCGGCAACGGCTCAGGTGCAACCGGAGGCGGTACAACGGCAGCCGGCGCCAAGGGGTCAGGGGAACTGTCGCCCCCACCACATGCGCAAAGGAGAAGGGCTGCAAGCGGCACAAGCCGATGTACAAAGAGGCGGAAATCTGCGCTATCCATGGGCGGGCCTTACGGTGTGTGCCGAAACTTGGACTCTTGTTGTAAGTAACGACTTGGGCGTGAATCCGTTGACACGACGCCCTTGCTTGCCCCTCGAGAACGCCCGCTACTGACCGTTAGCAGGCGGCCAGGCCTGGACGTTTCTATTCACCGCAATGACCGCCGTTTGTCAAAGCAGACATTGAATTACGCGGTTTTTCTAGTTACGACGCAACGGTGACTGCCGTTCAGAAACTCCCGGACCGTCACTCCTCAGCGTCACCGCACAAAGGCGGGTTACAGTCGTGGGGCATGTCGGGAAAGGTCATCCGCAACATGTACTCGGCAGCCGACTTGACGATCTCATCAGGCAAGTCCATGCGGCCACCCCGCGCTGGCATTTCGAGGTAACCCGTTATCGCATGGTCGAGCAGTACCGCATTCCAGAGTCGTGAGCGGGTACCCCAATCCAGGGCATCACCGGCAATCGGAGCGCCCATCATGCCGGTCTCATGACAGCCCGCGCAGTATTCGCTATAAGCGGCCTCGCCGTTCATCGCCAAGCCATCGGCTTGCGACGGATCATAATTTGCGGAGGAATCAGTCGGCTGCCCGCTATCGTATGCACACGCCGCAAGGAGCAACGGGCTGATGAGCAGGAAGATTCGGGATTTCATGGCGGCGCTCCTTTCATAACCATGGTGCTATTGGCTCAGTATGCCAACAATACGCAATCGTGCCTATGGAAGAGCGGCTATCGGCAGTTCCGAAAGAATTCGCCCAGCAGCTGAAATTCCTCGACGCGTCGGCTGCCTTTCCGCCATACCAGTCCTATCTCACGATAACTTTGTTCACCAAGCGGATGCAGTTTGACCCTCGTGTTGCCGAGCAGCGAAGAGCCCCGTGCCATCTCGGGAAGAAATGTGACGCCCAGATCGGCGTCGACCATCTCGATCAGGGTCAGCAGGCTGCTTGCACCGAATCGGCTCACCTTTCGCGTGTTGCGAATCTTGCAGGCCGCCAGCGCGTGGTCTCGAAGGCAGTGTCCATCTTCAAGTAATAGGATGCTGTCCGAGTCCAGTCGGCTGAATCGGTAGTTCTCTGGCTCGACATGTCTCGTGTTTTCGTGACACGCCAGGCAAAAGACGTCTCTGAATAATGGCCACGCTTCAACGCCCTGCATCTCCCAGGGCAGGGCCATTAGCAACAGGTCCAGCTCTCCTTCCATCAGCCGTGCGTAGACTCGCTGCGTCTGATCTTCGATCAGCAACAGTCGCAGCTCCGGGTATTTCTCACGCAGTCCTGGCAGTGCATGGGGGAGAATGAATGGGGCGATTGTCGGTATAACCCCCAGTCGCAGTTCGCCGGTCAGTGGCTCCTTCTGGCCGCGCGCCGTTTCAACAAGGCTGTCCAGGTCGCGCAGAACCAGTCTCGCCTGCACTCCAACCTGCTGGCCGGTCGCCGTAATAGTCACATTGCGGTTGGTGCGATCCACCAGTTGGGCCTCGAGTGTCGTCTCGAGCTCCTTGATGGCATTGCTGAAAGCGGATTGGGAGACGAAGCAGCGCTCGGCGGCACGGCCAAAATGCTCGGTCTCGGTCAAAGCGAGAAAGTACTTTAGCTGCTTTACGGTAGGTGATTTCAATGTTCTATAAAAACGAATAGAGTAAGAGAATTAAACCATTTTATTTCTTATTAATCTACCCCTAGACTTGCCCCATCTTGACGCCCTCGGAGGCAACCATGGAATTGAACACAGGCATCAATAAGGCAGACCGGGAGTCTATCGCAGCAGGCCTGGCGCGGTTGCTGGCCGACAGCTACACGCTGTATCTGAAAACGCACAACTACCACTGGAATGTGACCGGGCCGCAATTCAACACCCTGCACTTGATGTTCGAGGGCCAGTACACGGAGCTTGCGATCGCCGTCGATGAGATTGCGGAACGTATTCGCGCTCTCGGAATAAAAGCGCCCGGATCGTATCGCGAGTTTGCCGCCCTGACGGAAATCGAGGAAGGCAATGGCAGCGAGTCAGCCGAGGAGATGATCCGGCAATTGGCAATAGGTCAGGAGACCATTGTCAGGACCGCGCGTGCGGTCTTCCCGTCCGCTGACTCGGCGAGCGACGAGCCCACGGCCGATCTGCTGACGCAGCGTATGCAAATTCACGAGAAAAACGCCTGGATGCTTCGCAGCATGTTGGCCTGATTAACCGAATTACTAACTGGAGAGAGAAATGTTCAAGAACCTGGAAGGCAAAAGAATCCCTGATGTCACGTTCCGCACACGTCGCGACCACGAGTGGCTCGACGTATCGAGCAACGATATTTTCGCCGGCAAGTCCGTCGTCGTATTCTCATTGCCTGGCGCATTCACGCCGACTTGTTCGTCATCGCATGTGCCCCGTTACAACCAGCTCGTACCGACGTTCGAGGCAAACGGCATCGATGAAGTCATCTGCGTCAGTGTCAACGACGCATTCGTAATGAATGAGTGGAAGCGTTCGCAAAAGGCGGATCGTGTGACGTTCCTGCCCGATGGCAATGGCGATTTTTCGGACGGCATGGGACTGCTGGTAGGTAAGGAAGATCTCGGCTTCGGCAAGCGCTCATGGCGCTATTCAATGCTCGTCCGCGACGGCGTGATCGAGAAGATGTTTGTTGAGCCGGAGGAGCCGGGCGACCCGTTCCACGTGTCAGATGCAGACACCATGATCAAGTACCTCGATCCGAACGGTGCCTTGCCACATGACGTCACCGTGTTTACGCGCGAAGGTTGCCCGTTCTGCGTAGGCGCCAAAGGCATGTTGCGCGATGCCGGCATTGAGTTCGAAGAGCTTCTGCTGAATCGTGACTACACCGATCGGACGCTGCGAGCAGTCGCATCGGCGACCAGCTACCCGCAGGTTTTCATCGATGGCAAGGTCATCGGTGGCTCCGACGAATTGCAGAAGTGGTTGGAAGCTCGCGGGGAAGCGCAGACGCGTAGCGCAGCCTGAGAGCACCGCGGCCAATGGACTAATGTCCCCCCCATATTGTCCTGCCGGAAAAAGCAGCCGGGCAGACCGAGAGGTCTGTCCGGCTTGTTTCGTCATACAGGTCCGATTCTGGCTATTTTAAGCTCCATGCCCGCGTATACTTCGAATCGAAGGAAACGTCATGCAGAGCAACAACGAAATTTTTGAGCGAGCAAGGTTGTCACGCGACGCGCGCTTCGACGGGCGCTTCTTTATTGGCGTCAAGACGACAGGCATCTACTGTCGTCCCATTTGTCCTGCCAATGCGCCGAAAAGCGAGAACGTCGTCTTCTATCGTACTGCGGCCTCTGCAGGCGAGGCCGGCTTCAGACCCTGTTTGCGTTGCAGGCCTGAATGCGCGCCTGGCACGGCGGCCTGGGCCGGAACCTCGACCACTGTTCGAAGAGGCCTCCGACTCATTGCGGAGGGCGCGCTGGATGATGGCAATATCGAGCACTTATCCGACAGGCTGGGGGTTACCAGTCGTCACCTGCGGCGCCTGTTCACCAAGCACCTCGGCGCGAGTCCGCTGGCAGTCGCGCATACGCAGCGATTGCATTTTGCCAAGAACCTCATCGACCAGACGTCGATGTCCATGCGCGACATATCGGTGGCGGCGGGATTCGGCAGCGTCAGGCGCTTCAACGACACGTTCAGGAAGACCTACGGCCGCACGCCACGGGAGTTACGCAAGCAGCGTACTCCCTCTGTGGTCGCCAGCGTGTTCTCGGTGCAACTCCCGTATCGACTCCCGTTTGACTGGGATCGCATGCTGGCGTTCTTTGCCGCCCGGGCAACGCCAGGCGTGGAGCAAGTTGAGGACGGGCGATACCTGAGGTCAGTTTCAATCGGCGGTGCTTCGGGCGTTATCGACATCCGCGACGCGGACGGACACCTGGCGCTCTCATTGCACGGCCTGGGTACCAATGTCTTGTTCTCGATCGTGCAGCGCGTGCGGCACCTTTTCGATCTTGATGCGTCGACCGACGATATCGCGCGCGCGTTGTCGACGGACAAGGCGTTGAGGCCATTACTGAAGAGCAACCCCGGCGTACGCGTGCCTGGCTCTTGGGACGGCTTCGAAGTTACGGTTCGCGCGATCCTGGGTCAGCAGGTTTCCGTCAGTGCGGCAACGACACTGGCAGGCCGCATCGCCGATCGTTATGGCGATGTTGTCGACGTTGCGGTTGAGAACCTGGAGCGCGCGCCGAACCGGCTATTTCCCAGGCCGGAGCAGCTGGCACGCGCGAGGCTTGAGAACCTCGGCATCATCAAGAGCCGCGCGCAGACGATTCGAAGCGTCGCCAAGGCGGTGCTCACTGGCGAACTCGATTTCGATACGGCAGCGCCCGCGGAAAGTACTTGCGCCGCCCTGACGGCTATCAAGGGCATTGGCGACTGGACCGCTGAGTACGTATCGATGCGCGCGATGAAGGACCCCGATGCGTTTCCGGCTTCGGATCTGGGGCTGCTGCGCGCATTTGATCATCCTGAGAGGGAGCGCATGAAACCGAGAGAACTAATAAAGCGCGCCGAGGCCTGGCGGCCATGGCGTGCCTATGCGGCATTGTTGTTATGGGGCTCCCCGAAAGGAGCTGGAGGCTAGACCATGTACTACTGTTATCTTGATACGCCTATCGGCGAACTGCTGCTGGCAGGCGAAGACGGCGCTCTGTCGATGATCGGATTCCCGAAAGGCTCGATGCGTCGTGATCCCGAGTCGGACTGGATTTACAACGAGAAGCCACTGTCAGAGGCGCGGCAGCAGCTTCAGGAATATTTCGCCGGTGAGCGAAAAGCATTCGATCTACCGCTGCAACTATACGGCACGGAATTCCAGGTCAGCGTCCTTGAGGCATTGCAGAAGATCCCCTATGGAGAGACGGTTTCCTATGGCGAGATTGCCAAACGCATTGGCAAACCGAAGGCGATGAGGGCCGTAGGCGCCGCGAACGGCCGCAACCCGATACCGATTGTCGTGCCCTGTCATCGAGTCATCGGCAGCAGCGGCGATATGACTGGCTTCGGCGGCGGGATCGATACGAAAGAGGCGTTGCTTCGTCTCGAGGCGGAGAATACGCAGGACCTTCTGTAGGAGCGCGCCCAAGCGCGCGAGCGATAGCTGCGGCTACCAGGCCGCCAAGAAGTGTTGCGCGCCGGGGAGTACCTCTACAGTTTCTTGCCTTCCATGCCGCGAACGACATCCGACGGTTGCACTCCGTCAATTAGCCGATTGTCTGATTGCAATGTCGTGAGTCTGGACTCAAGCGGCAGGACACCGGCCCAGATCGGAATCGCATAGTCCTCATCTTCGTCCTCGGGCATGCCGGTTGCGACCTTTGCTGATGCTGTTTCAATCTGCAGCTCGATGATGCCCGTCATCTTCACTTCTTTCTGCAGCGACTCTCGCACTTCGTCCCAACGGCCCGGCATCGTGCATTCGGAAATTACTCGGAGCGCATGCAGCTTCTCGTCGTAGTCCTCGACCAGGCGAGTCGGGCCAAACACCGTCGCGGAACGGTAGTTCATCGAGGAGTTAAATGCAGATCGTGCGAAAACAAGCCCGTCCACGTGGGTGACGTTCAGGCACGCGGTTCCGGTGCCCTCCAGAAGGCGAATAATGCGTGCCTTCCTCGCGCCGTGCAGGAAAATAGTCTCGCCCTCGCGACCGTACAGCATGGGTACTACAACCGGCTGACCGTCCTCAACAAACGCCACGTGCGCGATCATCGCGGAGTCGAGGATGCCGTGAACGGTCTCCTTGTCGTAGGCCGCTTTCTCGCGCAGCTGCCGCACCTTGTTCTTCTTGCTAACGTCATACTTGTTATCCAAGGCGGGCACTCCCTACAAAAACTTCGGTGCGAGGAAAAGGGCAACCGAAGACACGAGGAAGATGCCAACGATGTTGAGCAACAGGCCCGCGCGCACCATTTTCGGGATGGTCAACAGGCCGGAGCCGAAGACGATGGCATTCGGTGGTGTCGCGACCGGCAGCATGAAGGCGCAGCTTGCGGCAAAGGTCACGGGCACGGCCAGCACGATGGGGTCGAATCCGGACTCTATGGCGATCGCGCCAACAACCGGGAGAAACGTGGCGGTCGTGGCAATATTGCTGGTCAATTCGGTGAGAAAAATAATCATCGCGGCAGCGACTATGACAATGACTGCCAGGGGCAGCATACCTACAGCCTGCAGGCTGCTGCCGAGCCACTGGGCCAGCCCCGTGCGGGTCACTGCGCTGGCCAGCGTCAGGCCACCGCCGAACAGGATCAGCACGCTCCATGGCAGTTGCTCGGCATAGGTCCAGCGCAGCAAAATTGGGTCGCTCTTGTCGCCGCTGGGAATAAGGAACAACGCGATTGCACCCAGAATTGCAATACTTGAATCGTCAAGCTCGCCAAAAACGGCGAGAAACTGAAGGCCTGGAATTTTTCCTACGATGTCACCAAAGATCCACAATGACGCGACACAGACAAATACTATGGCAACACGCGTTTCCGGTGTCGTCATCTTGCCCAGTTCATCTTTCATTTTCTTGAGGAGTGCGCGACCTTCTTCCGATGTCGTGAAATCAACATTGAACACCCAGCGGGTAAGCACGAGCCAGGCAAGGGGAAGCATCATGGCACTGAGCGGCAAGCCGACCATCATCCATCGTGAGAAATCGATTTCAGTACCGTAGCTTTCCAGCATAAACGCCGCGAGTAGTGCGTTGGGTGCCGTACCAACGAGCGTTGCCATGCCGCCAATCGTTGCGCCATAGGCAACGCCGAGCAGTAGTGAGTATTGAAAATCCTGCTTGGCCTTGTCGTCCATGCCGTCGACAGAGTTGTGAATCACCGTGATGATCGATACCGCGATTGGCAGCAGCATCATCGTCGTGGAGGTATTCATTACCCACATGCTGATTATTGCGCTGGCGAGCATAAAGCCGCCAACCAGCGATCGTCCGTTGCCGCCGACATGCTGCAGCACGGTCAACGCAATACGCCGATGCAGGTTCCAGCGTTGCATTGCGAAGGCGACGATGAAGCCGCCCAGGAAGAGATAAATGACTTTGTTGGCGTAGGGCGCCGCTGTGTCCTGAATCGTGGCGATGCCGAGCAATGGAAACGCGACCAGCGGTAACAGCGCCGTAACTGCAATGGGTACCGCTTCCGTCGCCCACCAGACAGCCATCATGACGCCGATCGCGGCCGTACTCCATCCGGCATCCGAAAGTCCTGCGGGTGCACCACTGAGTTGCATCAACAAGGCGAGCGCCGGGCCAAGAAACAGCCCAACGGTTTGATGGGTTGAACGGCCGGCAAGCATGGAATCGGTCAAGGCAGGGGCTCCCCATAGAAGACTTGGTGCCGGCAAGCCTACCTTTTTCGGCGGCCTTCGTCGTCCGTTTTGCGCGCAAAGTCTAGATATGGTGGTCTATTCGCCTTCCCATACTATATGTAGTAGCATTCTCGGCGTACCGATCTGGTACGCACGGAGATGAAATGTAAGAAGGCGAGGTCGGTGAACCGCCATGCTGGATGCATGACTCAACGGCGGGTGCCGCGTGAACCCTCTCAACACGCCACCTGTTTGACTGGTTACCTGCAAACAGTCATTGCCAACGACGAAGCGGATTGCCAACCGGGATATGGAGACGTCGGAAAACGTTCAGACACTGAGGTCCGGATTTCTTGATCGTAATCCAAGCCTGGCCGGATACATTTTCTGCTTATACTGCCGCCCAGTTTTTGGGCGGCTTTTTTATTGGGGTTAGGAACAACGAATGAAGGCTAAGTTAATTTCAGGTGCGCTGTTTCTGCTGCTGCTGTCAGCCTGTAGCAGCGGACCGCCGCAATTGCCGTATCCGGCGTTCATCCAGGCCAGTGAGCTGGAGGACATTTTCATGGCAAGCCTGCCGGGCATTCGCGCCAAGCAGCTGGCCGGCGACCCGCAGACACGGCGTACAAGCAACCGTATCGATCTGCCGCCAGAGTGGAGTGGGACGACCGGTGGATCGCCGGGTCGCTCGCTTGAGATTTTCGTCATTGGCGGCAAGATGAAGATCGCCGACATCGAACTTGGCCGAGGCGGCTACGCTTTTCTTCCAGCGGGTTCTCTGGGCTTTAATCTGCGCTCAACTGACGGTGCACGGATCCTGTATTTCCTGAACGACGTAGATCCGGATGCGATCATTCGATCCCCGCTCATTATCGATGCCAGTTTGCTGCAGTGGACTGCCACGTCGACGATGGGCGTGCTTAGCAAGGAACTGCGAGCGGACCCGGGCAACGGCTCGAAAACCTGGCTGCTGAAGATTGAGCCCGAAAATACGCTTCCCTGGCAGACCTCGTCTGTGCTGCGTGAGGGTTATCTTGTCGATGGCAGCTATCAGCACAGCGAGTGCGTAGCCGGACAAGTGCACACGGCGCAATACGCGCCGGGCGGCTATTTTTATCGGCCGGCGAATACGATAAATGGCGGGCCCGAGGCGAAGGCGCTGACGGAGTCGGTTTGGTTCCTGCGCGAGGTGCAGGGTGGCATTGAGCAAGTCGTGCCAGGCTGCGTTGTGCTGGAGGACGCGCTCTAAGGTCCGTCTCAGAATCGGCTCTTGTTCGAGCCGCCGAGATTATTGATTCGAGTCTTGCCAATGATCTTCAACAGGAGATTGCGACCGCTAACGAGCGGCGGGTACAAGACCCGTGCGAGCCTCGGCGATCGAAACACCCGGGCCGTGAGCCGGTTGAAAACACCGCTGCCGGAACTCCGCAGTGCCAGCTCGTGAATGGCATCGCTGCCCAGCAAAAGCGTTGCGCCTGTCTTGACGGCCATTCCGGCGTCGATATCGACCCCGGCGGCGCTGATTTCTGCCATTAATTTGCCGGGCTTACGCGCGTCGACAAGCTCGAGTTCGCCCTCGCTCAAATCCACACGCGACGCATAGAAGCGGCAGACCGGGCAGTCGTGATCGTAGACGAGCCTGACTTTTTCGGGTGGCGGCATTTGGTTGCCAGGCGCCGCCTACTTGGCAACGAGCTTGGTAATGCGTTTGCCGAGCGCCATTAGCTTGGTCAGCGTGCTGGTCGGTACCGCACTGATCTCTTCGTACCAGTTGCTTGTCGATTCGACGAATCCCAGCATATTGCGAATGCGTTCCTTGGTCACCGGGTCCGTTTCCGTTTCACCATCGACTTGCTCGGCACAGCTCCTGAGCATGGTCAGCGTAGGATTCAGTTCGCGTTGTTTGCGTTGCTCGATGATCACCCGAAAAAGATCCCAGACATCGTGCAGGGATTCGAAGTAGTCGCGCCGATCGCCGAGTACGTGCGTCATACGCACCAATCGATAACTCTGAAGCTCACGAATGCTGGTGCTGACATTCGAGCGTGCCACCGACAAGAGGTCGACAATCTCATCGGCGCGAAGTGGTCTCGGTGACAGGTAGAGGAGGG
>CAYTTZ010000093.1:0-11977 GCA_964440945.1 uncultured Woeseiaceae bacterium | reverse complement strand
GCTGGGGTTACACCGTATTCGGCACGGTCATTAGGGTATGGAAGTCATCGACGAGATCGTCAATTCCAAGTCAGGCCCGGGCGGCGAGTTTTCACAAAACGTGCCACTGATACCCGTCATTATCAAAGAGGTCACACTGGTCACTTACGAATAGACTGGCTGCCAATGACCACGCTTTTTATATCGGATCTACACCTCGAAGCCGGCAAGCCCGAGATCGGTACACAGTTTCGCGAGTTTCTCGAAGGCGAAGCGCGCGACGCCGATGCGGTGTACATCCTCGGCGACCTGTTTGAGTCCTGGGTGGGCGATGATGATCCAAACCCGCACTACGCGACCATGAAGAGCGCGCTGCGATCCCTCGTCGATGCCGGCGTGCCCGTGTTCTTCATGCACGGCAATCGGGATTTCATGATCAGCACACTGTTTGCCGAGGAAACGGGCGTGACGATCCTCGATGATCCGGAAACGATTGAGCTGCACGGTGACAAGGTGATGTTGAGCCACGGCGATGCGCTGTGCATCGACGACAAGCAGTATCAGCAGGTACGCCTGATGACGCGCAACCCCGAGTGGCAGGCGATGATGCGCGCGAAGCCGCTGGCGGAGCGCCTCGCGTTTGCCGAAAACGCACGCAAGCAGAGCCAGGCCTATAACGACTCGGTTGGCGAGGACATCATGGACGTCAACCAGGACGCGGTGGTCGGCACATTTCGCAATCGCGACATCGATATCCTCTTGCACGGCCACACGCATCGACCGGCGATCCACGAGATAGACCTTGGCGGCCGCATCGGCAGGCGTATTGTGCTGGGCGACTGGTTCGAGCAGGGCAGCGTTGTTCGCTGGGACGAGAACGGACCGCGGCTGGAAACAATTCCGCGGTAAGGGGACATTCTGCCTACGCAGGAAGTCCCGAGTGGAAGCGGAATTCCGGGTCGGGCTCCGACACCAGTTTCGCTTCGATGCCCCTGAGCTCATCCAGACGCGCATCGATTTCGGCGTCGTCGACGCCGCACTCGGAGCGGGCAAACGCGATGTAGTGTTCGAAGTGGCGTGCCTCGGACGCCAGCAAACCGGCATAGAAACGACCCAGCTTTTCCGGCAAACGTGGCGCCAGTCGGGCAAATCGTTCGCAGGAGCGCGCCTCGATAAGCGCTCCAATCAATAATAAGTCCAGCAGCTTGTAGGGCTCCGCCTGGCGCGCCGCATCGCGCAGATTGCCGGCATATCGCGATGCGCTCAGACGCTGAAACGGCACCTCCATCTCTGTCATGAGCGCGCGTACCTGCTCGAAATGCCGGAGCTCCTCGCGCGCCAGTTTCGACATGCGTTGTGCCAGCGCGGCGCGATCGGGATAGCGATAAAGAAAGCCCAGCGCCGTCGATGCCGCCTTCAACTCACAGTTCGCGTGATCGAGAAGCATCTCCGGCAGTCGCTCGCAGGCTTCAGACAGCCATGCCTCCGGCGTTGGCTCGTCCAGGAACTGCGCGATCGGCGCGGGCACTTCGCAGGCTATAGCCACTCTTCAATCTCCGCGGCGCTTTGCAGCCGATCCTCGGGTGCCTTCGCCAGCATCATGTTGATCAGCATCTGGTGCTCTGCGAAGCGCAGCGGCAGCAGCGGGATCCGAGCCATCGCATGCTTGTAGATGATACCCATGGCCGTGTCCGCGATGTACGGCTTCCTGCCCGTCAGCAGCTCGTAAAAGACCACGCCCAGACTGTATATGTCACTGCGTACATCCACACCATTACCGTGACCCTGCTCAGGGCTCATGTAATACGGCGTGCCGAAAATTTCGCCTTTGTCCGTAATCTCACTCTCGAGCTTCGCGCTTTTGGCGAGACCGAAATCGATGAGTGCGATAGAGCCATTCTTGCGCAGCATGATATTGCCGGGCTTGAGGTCGCGATGCAGTACGCCTTGCGCATGCACGGCCGACAGGGCGCTCGTAATCTGGCGCAGGTAGCTGACAGCGTCCTTGCGTCCGACACCGCTGTCGATCTTCTGGCGAAGATCACCGCCATCGAGGTATTCCATCGCAATATGGGCGTGATCGTCTGCGACGCCAAGATCGTAGATCTTCACAATGTTCGGATGATGCAGATCCGCAATCGTCTCGTACTCCCGCAGGAATCGATCGAACGCTCCGACGCTGTCGCCGCCGGCTGATTGACGCAGTACCTTGAGCACGACGAGTAAGGGTTCCGCCTCGCGCTCCGCAAGATACACACCGGAATGCTCGGTTGAACCGAGTCTGCGAATGAACCGATAGCCCTTGATCAGGGGATGGACGCCAGTCCTGAGATCGCCGACAAACAACGACCCTGTTGAGCTGCCACTGCTGCTGGCCAGAAGCAGGTCACTGAGTCGCACCATCAGGGAAGCGTGATTGAATCGGTCACGCATAAAGTAGGCATCGGGCCGAAGCTGGCGAATTTCCTGCAGCTCCTCCTCGGAGCCGAAATAGACCACGGGCGGCCTGCCCTGCTTGCCAACAAAACGGCGCAGCGCATCGAGACCCTCGCGATCCTCACCGTGTTGATCGCCGATGAGCAGCAGATCGTTGCCCGCGCCGGAGAATTCATCCGGCAGGTGTCCCGACGCAACCGGATCGTACTCGGTGATTATGGCGTCAGGCCAGTGCGACGTAATGTGATGCGCGAGCAGTTGGCGAAATTTCGCCTGCTCGTCGATGATCATGACCTGCATGCTCATGCCTGGCGACTCGCGAACGTCATACACAGGAAGAAGTCGACTCTATAACGCAACGACGTTGGAGGCCCGCTTTTCCTTGCCATGGCGGGACTTTTTGGCGGCATCGTTTCGACGCGTCTCGAGTTCGTCGAGGTATTCCTTGGTGACATCACCCGTCACGTACTGACCGGAAAAGCATGACGTGTCGAATTCACGAATGGCCGAATTGCCATGCCGCACCGATCGAATCAGGCCGTGCAGGTCCTGGTAGATCAGCCGATCAGCGCCGATGATCTCCTGGATCTCTTCGACGGTTCGGCCGTTGGCGATCAGCTCCGACGCGGCGGGCATATCGATGCCGTAAACGTTGGGATAGCGCACCGGCGGCGCCGCAGACGCGAAGTAGACGTTCCTTGCTCCCGCCTCGCGGGCGAGCTTGATGATCTGTTGTGACGTGGTGCCGCGCACGATCGAGTCGTCGACCAGCAGCACGTTCTTGTCGCGGAACTCGAGATCGATGGCGTTGAGTTTGCGCCGCACAGACTTCGCCCGTTCGGCCTGGCCGGGCATGATAAACGTGCGACCGATATAGCGATTCTTGATAAAGCCCTCGCGGTACTTGACGCCGAGGTGATAGGCAACCTGCAGCGCCGCGGTGCGACTCGTGTCCGGAATCGGGATAACGACGTCGATATCGTGATCGGGAAAATCGCGGACGATCTTGCCCGCCAGCTGTTCGCCCATGCGCAGGCGAGCCTTGTACACCGATAGATCGTCCAGGATCGAATCCGGCCGCGCGAAATAGACGTACTCGAATATGCAGGGCCGGTGGCAGGTTTCGCCATCGTAATCACGAGCATGCAACGTGCCGTCGTTCTCGATAAACAGGCACTCGCCCGGCCCGACATCGCGTACGCGTTTGAACTGCAGTGAGTCCAGCGCAACGCTCTCGGACGCAACCATATAGTCTTTGCGCCCTTTCACTTTGCGTTTGCCGAGCACCAGCGGCCGGATACCTTGAGGGTCACGAAACGCCACGATGCCGAAGCCGATGATCATCGCAACTACAGCGTAACCGCCCGTGCAACGCCTGTGCACCGCGGCGACCGCATCGAAAATATTCTCCGGCGTCGGACTGCCGCTGACGACGCGCTGCAGCTCGTGTGCAAACACGTTGAGCAAAACTTCCGAATCCGAATTCGTGCTCAGGTGGCGACGATCCTCGTCGATGAGCAGCTCCGCGAGTTCGTCGAAATTCGTCAGGTTGCCGTTATGCGCAAGGCAAATACCGTACGGCGAATTAACGTAGAACGGCTGCGCCTCGGACGACTTCGAGCCGCCCGCCGTCGGGTAACGAACGTGGCCAATGCCGACATTGCCGGTCAGGCGCATCATATGACGATGGCGGAAGACATCTCTGACGAGACCATTGGACTTGCGCTGCGTCAGGCCGTCCTGCTCGTTCCAGGTCACGATACCCGCAGCGTCCTGACCGCGGTGCTGCAAGACGGTCAACGCGTTGTAAAGATCCTGATTAACCGCTTGTGCACTGACAATTCCGACAACGCCACACATGGCTCAATTTCTCCGTGACCGTCAGGTCACACCGGGGTTCACAAGACCTTCCGGAATGGCGACAGGCAGCGTCTCCGCCTGCTCATCCGGCATCAGTAATTCCAATCCTCTGGGCGCCATCACCTTGATCCAGTCGGCGACGACCTCAACGTGCGGTATCAGGCGGGAGCCAAGCCACCACTCGTCTTTATCAAAACCGGCGAACTGGCCACCAATAATAAATATCGCCAGCAACAAAATCCCCCGGACGGCACCAAAAAGTGAGCCGAGAAAGCGGTCCATACCGCTCAAAACCGACATGCGTACCAGCTTCGATATGCCCCAGCCCACCAAGCTACCGATCGACAGAATAATGGCAAACACCAGTATGCGGCCAAACCACATCTGCATCCCTTCGGAGCTTAGCCAGCCGGACGATACGTCACCGACGGCAGGGCCGAAATACAGCGCCGCCCATATTGCGATTAACAGTGCGGCAATAGAGATCGCTTCTTTGACGAAGCCGCGCATTACACCAACGACAACGGAGATGACGAGTGCAACTGCAATAATTATGTCGATGATCGGCATCTGTGCTGGTGTTTCAGTTCAGTCCGGAGAGGGACGACAAGGCACGGGAGTTTATCATGGGTGCGGGACGACCTGACCTTCGTGGCCGACCTTCTTCAGCCGACTTGCCATCGCTTCGGCGCTCTGCCGATCTTTTTGCGGCCCGATACGGACGCGATGCAGCTGTCCGGAGGATGTCGAGAGCTGACTCAGGAACGCGGCATACCCCTGCTTGCGCAAATTGGCTGCCAGCTTGTCTGCGTTTTCCTTGCTGGAAAAACTGCCCAGCTGCACGGCCCACATGCCGGTCGTAGATTTCGCAGGCGTCTTCTGCACCTCTCGCTTGGGCTCTGGCTTTGGCTCGACGACCTTCGGCGCAGGTTCGGACTTCTTCTCCACCACCGGCGGCACTTTTTCTTCTTTCACGGTTTCTTGCTGCGCTTTCGGCGTCTCTGGCTTGGGCTCCGGGGTCGGCTCCGCCACCGGCTTCCTGGTATTGGCGACGGGCACTGGCTCGGTTCGATTTCGCTCGAGCACGACGGTCTGGGTCTTCTGCGACTCCTGGCCCGGCAACAGCACGCGCTCAGAGACAATGTCGCTTTCGGTCGGCGGACCGTCGAGGAAGACAGGCACGACCAGTACGACGAACAGCACGAGGACGGCTGCGCCGATAATTCGTTCTTTCAAGGCTCGTTCCATCATCATTCGGGTCGCGAGTATAGCTCAAGGACTCGGAGCGCGGGGCCAATCAAATAGAACGACCCCGTCAGCAGTATTCTGTCATTTTCCGCCGCGTTTCGCCGCGCATAGTCCATCGCGTCAGGCAGGGATTCCGCGATTCGGCAGGGCCGGTTACAGGCGTTCGAGATGCGTCGGGCGAGCTCGTCTGACCTGATGGCTCTGGGACTGTCGGCCGTCACTGCGGTCCAGTCGTCGACAACCGGGTTCAATGGCAGCGCGATGCCCTCGACATCCTTGTCGTCGAGTACGCCGATGATACCAAGGGTGCGCCCGGACTCCGGGGCAGCCGCCAGCGTCTGGGCCAGAACGGCAGCGCCGGCCGGATTATGTGCGACGTCGAGCAACCAGTGCACACCCCCGGCATCGACTGCCTGCAGCCGACCGGGTAGCTGTACGCCGGGCAACACGCGGTTCACCAGTTCGGCGTCGAGCATATTCTCCAGCCCGGCGTGCTCGACGAGCGCAAGCACAGCCGCCGCGTTGCCCAGCTGAAACTCGCCCTGCAAACCCGGTGGCAGGAGCGCAGGCAGCGACACACCCTGCCCCGTCCAGCTCCAGCTGCCGTCCGTATTCGAAGCATAGTCAAAGTCGCGACCGACCAGCGCGAGATTCGCACCGGTTTTCTCCGACTCGCGCAGCAGCGATTGCGGTACTTCCCGCGACCCGAAAACGGTCGGCACGCCTTGGCGCATAACGCCGGCCTTTTCGATAGCGATCGTCTCAACGTCCGGGCCGAGCCAGTCACAGTGATCCAGCGCGACGTTCGTGATCAGCGATGCCGTGGGCTCAACAGCGTTGCAGGCGTCGAGACGTCCACCCAGGCCGATCTCCAGCACCCAGGCATCGAGAGCTCTCGTCGAGAAGACCACCATGGCGGCCAGCGTGCCGTACTCGAAATATGTCAGCGACAGGTCCTCGCGCACGGATTCCACGCGCGCAAACGCCGTGACAATCTCATCATCCGTTGCCGGAACGCCACCGACAGCGATGCGTTCGTTGTAGCTAATCAGATGAGGGGAGGTGTAGGTTCCAACCCGGTAGCCTGCACCGCCCAGCAGCGCGTCCAGCATCGCGACGCTGGAACCCTTGCCGTTGGTACCGGCAATCAGCAGCACATGCGCTGGCATTTGCAGCTGCAGGCGATCGAGAACTGCCCTGACGCGGTCGAGGCCAAGGTCAATTTCCTTAGGCGACAGCGTCTCCAGCCAGGCCAGCCACTCGGGCAACGGCGAACCGGCGGATGGTGTCCTGTCCCGGTAGTTCATAGGAATTCAGAGGCCGCGGATCGCCCCGCTACGACGTGGCAGGCACTGGGCTGGGGCGGCCTTCGAACTTCGCCAGCAGCTCGGCGATCGACGCGCGCATCTTGCGCCGATCCACAATCATATCGATCGCTCCGTGATCGAGGAGGAATTCGCTGCGCTGGAATCCCTCGGGCAGACTCTGGCCCACCGTCTGCTCAATCACGCGCGGGCCCGCAAAACCGATCAACGCCTGCGGTTCGGCGATGTTGACGTCACCCAGCATCGCAAGGCTCGCCGATACGCCGCCCGTCGTCGGGTCCGTCAGCACTGAAACATACGGAATGCCCTTGGCGCCGAGATTCGCGAGCGCCGCGGATGTCTTGGCCATTTGTAGCAACGAAAATAGCGCCTCCTGCATGCGCGCGCCGCCGCTCGCGGAGAAACAGACCAATGGCATGTTGTTCTCCGTGGCATGTCGCGCTGCACGCGCGAAACGCTCGCCGACGACCGAGCCCATCGAGCCACCCATAAAACTGAACTCGAACGCGCAGGCGACCACAGCGCGACCAAACAAGGTCCCGGTGACGCTGACAAGCGCGTCCTTTTCTCCGGTCTTTTTTTGTGACGCCGACAGCCGATCGCGATAACGTTTGCTGTCACGAAATTTCAGCGGATCCTCAGGCTCGAGATTGGCGGATAACTCCTGCTGCGAATCCGGATCCAGAAAGGAATCGAGGCGCTCTCGCGCGCCAATACGAATGTGGTAGTCGCACTTCGGGCAAACATGCAGGTTGCGTTCCAGCTCATTGCGATACAGCTGCGCATCGCAGACCGGACACTTGATCCACACGCCCTCCGGCACCGACTTCGTGCGCCTCTCCGTGCTGATGCGCGACGGCATCAATTTCTCGAACCAACTCATGTCGTCATGATATCCGTATAGCGAATCAACAGCCAGCGGCCGGTGCGCCATAATTAACGGGCTCCGGAATGCCGAACTCGGCCGGATAGCCCACTCTGACCAGCGTCAGCCCATGCGGCGGCGCCGCAATACCGCCCTCCTTTCGATCACCGCTCGCGAGAACCTTGCTGATCCACGCGACATCCTGTTCACCGAGCCCGACCGCCGCCAGCGACCCCGAGATGTTCCTCACCATGTGCTGCAGGAACGCGTTTGCTGTCACGGTGAGCGTTATCCAGTCGCCATCTCGCCGTACTGCGATCGCCGTGATCTCGCGCTGCGCCGTCGAAGCCTGGCAGCCAGCGGCCCTGAACGCGGAAAAATCATGTCGGCCGAGCAAACGCAAAGCGGCTTCGTGCATCGCATCTGAATCAAGCGGCTGGTACACCCACCAGGCACGGTTTCGATACAGCGCGGATCGCTCAGGGCGACTAAGTACGCGATAACTGTAGCTGCGCGAGGTCGCGGAAAAGCGCGCATGGAACGCGTCGTCGACACGCCGGGCCCAGGTAACGTTTATGTCGTCGGGCAGATTGCTGTTCGCCCCGAGCAGCCAGCCGCGATCACTGCGTTCGCTGCCGGTGTCGAAATGCACCACCTGGCCGCTCGCGTGTACTCCGGTATCGGTGCGTCCCGCACAGACGACTTCGATGGTCTCATTGGCGACAACCGCCAACGCCTCCTCGAGACGCTGTTGGACGCCAAGGCCGGTCTTCTGGCGTTGCCAGCCGTTATAACCCGTGCCGTCGTATTCGATGCCGAGCGCGATGCGAATGTGAGAGACCGCTGCCTGCGAAAAAGCTCAGGACACTAGCTGGGAAGAGAGTCGAGCAGCTGCTGCGCTTGCTGACGCTGGCCGTCGTCGCCTTCGTCCAGGACTTCCTCGAGAATGCTTCGCGCACCCGCAGGGTCACCCATATCAACGTAGGCACGTGCAAGATCAAGCTTCGTGCCGACCTCAGTCATGGTGCGCGCTTCGTGCAGATCGTCGCTCATGTCCTCGGGACCCAGCGACATCGTCGGTACTTCGGCAGTCTTCCCGGAGATCGAGGGTCGCGGCTGCTCGACCGTTGCATCATCACCCAGCTGTTCGATCGTATCGCCGGTTTCGCTGACCTTGAGCGCCGCCGTCAGATCATCGAGATCGAGATCGGCGCCGCCCGCCGGCATCTCACCGGTTGCGTCGACGTCCTGAGGTGGGAATGCATCGGCTGGCAGAGCCTCGGTCTTCGCAAAATCGAAATCGTCGCCGTCATCATCCATCGGCGCCAGCATGGTGGCTTCATCGTCCCCGATATTAGTGCCGGTCTCGACCGCCATTTTATCGCTCAGCACCTGGGTCAGGCCAGTGGCATCGAGGAGGCTATCGTCGATGCTGATCTCGGTTTCCTCTGTCGCATCATCCAGTGACAGATCGAGCAGCGGGCTACGACCGGTTTCGTCGGCCGCGAGGTTCATTTCTCCGGTGGCGTCCAGATCGAACAATTCGCTGAGGTCCGGTCCTTCGCGCACGCCGGTCGCATTGGGATCGATCTCGGGGTTCTTGCCGGTGACCGAACCGGTGTCGGTGAAGACATCGGTGAGCGCCTCGTTCGTTCCTGTCGCATCGATGTCATCGAACGACGCCAGCTCCGTTTCGGCAAGGTCGTCGATAACGAGATCCAGATCATCCAGGTTGATTTCAGCAGTTGCGCCCGCATCCTGGCCGGCATCGGCGATCGCCTGGCCTAACGATTCATCGAGCGACGGCAATTCGGAGGTGATATCACCGCCGAACGGCTGTTCGATGGTGGGCGTTTCGGCCGTCGCCTCCAACGTCGCATCTTCGGGCGCCGGCATCTCAAGCGTCTTCTGGGTACCCGTTACTGCGATGGTCGGGCTCTCAGCCGTTACATCAAGGTCAACATCACCCTTGGCCGCCTCGTCTTCAAAGAAGAAATCGACGCCGTCATCACTGCCATCCGCGGCACCCAGATCGATGGCACCGTCAGCGCTGCCACCATCGCCGCCAAAGTCCATGTCGAGTTCGCCGGCCGCATCGCCGCCAGCTTCGAACGAGAGGTCGACCTCTTTCGTCGCGCCCGCAACGCCAGCGCCTGCGAACAGCTCGTGGTCCGCAGCGATCTGCTGGCCCATGATCACGATCTTGTCCCATTCGGCGCCTCCGCCACCGCCGACTTTCAGCTTGCCGGCCGCATCTACAAATGCGTCGCGATTGCCCCACACGAAATAGATTTCGCAGAGCTTGGACATCAACCCCGCATCTTCCGGTGCGCTTTCCAACGCGCCATTGATCAAATCGGCCGCCTGGTCATAGAGACCATAAGCCATATGAAAATCGGCTTCGGCGATCGGGTCTGTCTGATCGAGATTGACAGCAGTCTCGCTGCTGAAGGTGTCTTCGAGTGAGCCGAATTCGCCTGTCGTTTCACCCGTATCATCGACGACAGCAACTTCCGCCGTGGCGTCCATATCTCGTAGTCCCGTGTCCTGTTCGACGACGACAAAGGCGTCGTCGGCGGTCGGCGCAGCCATCGACTCGGTCGAGGACAGCGTATCGTGCTGCATCTCGTCAGAATCGAGGGATCCCCACGGGGCCGAATCACCATCGTCGTCGCGATCGCGGCGCATGAACCAGACCAGCAAACCGACAACGACGATCAACGCAGCGCCAATACCTGCCCAGATGCTGGTCAGGGCACCGAGAATCTGATCAACGAGGCTTGGCTCGCTGACCGGTGTCGGCCGCGGCGCCGGCTCTGCTTCCGCATCAGCGGCTTCGTCATCGGCCATCTCATCCGCAGCGAGCTCGTCGTCGGCAGCCAGTTCATCGTCAGCCATCAGGTCATCGACGCCGATCTCGTCGTCCATCACCTCATCGTCTGCCGCGTCGACAAACGGATCGTCGTCAACATCCGCCGGCGGCTCATAGACTTCACCGCGAATCTCGGCCAGTTCCTGGCGAAGCTCGGCAAGCTCGTTGTCCCTGATCTCGATCAGCGACGGCTGGTCGGGCACATCGACGGTCTCGAGCTCGTAAATACGCTGTTCCAGCTCCTCTTCAAGGTTCCGGGGTTCCGAGGTCACCAGGTCGTCGTCGTAGACCAGGCCCTCAGGTTCTTCATCGGGCGGCACGAGCGTCAGGCTCGGTCGTGTTTCAGCGACCGGCGGCGCGGTATATCCGCTGCCACCCGACCACTCTTCGTTCTGGCGCTTCACTTCGGCAAAGGCGTTGCCGCTGCTAATACGAATAATCTCGTCCGCGCTCGGAATTCTTAAGGCAGCCCCGGCACGGAGCACGTTGATGTTGCCACCGAATGCATCGCGGTTGGCTTCAAAAACCGCCAGCATGGTCTGGTTCATCGACAGACGGGCATCCGGACGTATACGACTTGCGATGCCCCACAGCGTCTCGTTGCGCTGCACGACATAGTCACCACCGGCACTCGTGTCATACGGCGTGTTGTCGACGGCCGGAGTCGTGGACGGTTGTGAACGCGGCGCGCTGGCGGACGATGGCTCTGACCGGGACGGCTGTGATTGTGCGGCCGGCGCCTGCCGCTCAATGCGGCCGCTGTCTGCCGGTGCGCTGCGCATAGGTGCCGTTACGGCGGGCGCCTGTTGTGTTGCCGGTGGCGCGAAGGTCGGCGGATCCAGCAGCACGGTGTATTCGCGCAACAAGCGGCCACCTGGCCAGCTCGCTTCGACGAGAAATGTGAGAAACGGCTCGGTCATCGCCTGGCGCGAGCGCAACTGTACGACAGCGCCGTCCGCACCGTTGACGACATTGAACTGCACGTCCTGCAGGTAGAACGGGCGGTCGATGCCGTAGCGTTCGAACGTTTCCGCCGATGCCAGTGCGATGGTCAGGCTTGCGATTTCGTCCGGTGTAGCGGAAAGCAGCGAAATTTCAGCACGCAGCGGCTGGTTTAGCGCCGAATCCAGCTGTATGTCACCCAGTCCGATGGCCCAGACCTCACTCGATAGCAGGAGGACAAGCACAAGCGAAATGTGAGTAAGACGTCGCGACATAATGTAAATCTCCAAACCCCAAAAACCCGTAGGCAGGTTCCCGACGGGTCGATTTCTTGGCAAACAGATAGGCATGCCAGTTGCTTGCGAACTATAGCCTAAAGATAGTTTTTTGCCAAGATTTCAGCAATTTGGACGCTATTTAGAGCCGCGCCCTTACGAATGTTATCGGCCA
>CAYTTZ010000092.1:0-12310 GCA_964440945.1 uncultured Woeseiaceae bacterium | reverse complement strand
TTCACCTTTTTCTCAACAACGCGAGTATCGGCGACTTCCAGGGCAACCTCGGTCTTACCGACTGAAAACTGTACGGCGTCCTGTGCACGAATTCGACGCAGCGCCGCTCTCATCGGATCATTGAAGTCAACGTTGGTTGTGCCCTGGCTCTTGACGTCACCCTCGAACGCGTTGTGACTCATGTCCACGCGCGCATATACGCCGCAGCAGGCGCTGAATCCCTCCATCCGCAGCATCGAGTTGTTGCTGGTCAGGACAGGGTCGAGAGCGGCCAGCGGTATCGGTCTGAAGAAATGTGTTCGAACAATGTCGCTCAGGACAATGAACATGTCGCCAAGAACACGAGGGTCGCGCATGAGGCCTTCAAAAAAATACGGGCTCTCATCATTCCTGGTATATGTCGCAAGGCTGAGACTTGCACCGGACTTCGTTTGCGTCAGATCGGACGCAAAGGGATATTTGTAAACGTAGTCGATCGCCGCCGCCATTCCTTGAGTTTAATAGACAAGCGGACGCCATGGCAGGACTTTATGGCGCTTGAACAAGCCCGTCCTGTCTTATTGCTGCCTTCCTGCGCGCCGTCGCAACGATATAGACGCTATCGTCATAGCGCCGGCTGCCAGGAGACAGTAGCCACCGAAAAATACCATCTGCGCCGGCAGACCGGTGCCCCGGTCGATCAGCGTTCCGGTCAGCCCGGGTCCTGCGGCCGTCGCCAGTACCGCCGCTGCAACCGTGACGGAACGAACGGCGCCCAGATTAGCGAGGCCGTAAACTTCCGGCCATAGCGAGCCGAAGAGCGTGGACGATATGCCATAGCTGATGCCAAGCAGCACCATCACAATGAACAGGGTTAGCTCCGGGCCGCTGTAGGCTAATGCGAAACACGCGCCCGATAGCGGCAGCAGGAAATACGGCAGGACCGAAGTTGCCGCGAACCGATCGATCGCCGCACCGCTTATCAACGCAAACCCGACGGTGGTCGACGCCATGACCAGTAGTGACGTAGCGAACAACTGCGGCGGCCAATTGTGCAGCGCCGTCAGGTAATTCTGATGATAGAAGATGGTGGTGCCGATGAACGCTGGTGCCAGAACCCCCGTAAGCAAAATCCAGAAAACCGGATCTCTTAGTACTTCCCGGCGCGTCCAGTTGCGTACCTCAGGAGACCTACTCTTCTCTTTTGATAGCTGACCATGTGGCACGCGCGGCGCACGATAGCACCAGAATGCGAAGGGAAGTCCGACGACCAGCAAAGCAATGGCGGCAGCAGTCCAGCCGACGCGGTAGCCGTACGCGATCGTAAGCGTGGCAAACGCCAACGGGATCGTGGCCTCGCCTCCCTGGTGGCCGAGCACGACAAGCGATATGGCCCGACCTCTCTCGGCGACAAACCATCGCCCTGTCGCGGTCAGCGCTATGTGCGTCATCATTCCCTGGCCGAACAGGCGCAGTAAGAATATAGCGATGACGAGGATTGGTACGGAAGACGCGTTCCCGGCAAGTAGTGTCGCCCCGGCAAGAACCGGCACTACGATCGCTATCGTGCGATGAGCCGGTACGACGTCCACCAGCCTGCCAACGATCGGAAGACAGAGCGCACTCGCCAATGTAGCGAACATATAGAGCCGCCCGAACTCACCGTGGCTCAGCCCGAACGAGGCCTGCCACTCGGAAACAGACGCAGAGATGAAATACGTCTGCCCAAAGCTGGAAAAGTACGTGAGCATGAATCCGCCGGCAATCCAGCGGAAGTTACGACTAATGAATGCGAGCAAGGAGTCTATATCTTGTTAGGGAGGGAACCGCCTGCAATTGGAACATGATTCAGTGCCGATTTCGCCCTGCTTCGAATGCAGTCGGCCCTGTCAGGAGACGCCGTGGCGACTGGCGCCCGGTGTGCTTTCAACGTCACCGCAATTCTCTGCACGACTGATCCCGCCGAATCTCCCAGGGGCAACGGCCTTTTGATAGTATTCTGCTGGCTCGCCGGAAAGGACCGATCCGTGAAAATCCCTGCCAAGCCCGTCTTTGTTGTTGCCGCCATTCTGCTTCTGGTCGGGCTCCTGTTTGTTGCACTCAGCAGCGACGATGAGGTTGCCGTCCGCACATGGGTGATTGATTCGAATAGCGGCGTGCCAGAGCTTGCAGATGAAGAGTTGGCCGTTCCATGGTTGCGCAATCGAGCTTCCTTCGGTATTGCTTTTTCCGGTGGTGGAACTCGTTCCGCTGCGGCGTCTCTCGGCGAACTTCGCGCTTTGCATGAACTTGGGTGGCTTCACCGTGCTCGCCATATCGCCTCCAATTCGGGTGGTAGCTGGGTAACGGTGCCTTACACCTTCCTGCCGCTGTCAATCGCCGACCAACGATTCCTTGGCGACTACATTCCGCCGGAGGACCTTGTCGATCAGAACCTGAGCCCGTCTTCTGTTGACCCGCTGGCATTCGGCACGGCAATTCACAATGCGGCGACGATTGGCCAGCTCCTCGAAGTTGGGCGCGGCGATGAAGCGTATTCCGATATCGTCGCTTCTATTTTTCTTCAGCCGTTCGGCTTACACGATAACGAAAAGCTTTTTACGTTCCACCAGGGCGCTCTCGAACAAACGCTTGCGGCCAACCCGTCGCTCAGTTCCGATGATTTCCAAACCGTAAGACGGCAGGATCGGCCCTATTTGGTCGTAACGGGGGTGATGATCGGGCAGCAACTGTCCCAGGACCCGGAGGAGTATTTTCCAGTCGAGATGACGCCCCTGTACACAGGCATACGCGGACGCTTCGAACTCGAAAAGGACGACGAGACCGTAATCGTCGGCGGCGGCTACGTGGAGTCGTTTGGCTATGACAGTTATGAGCCTCAGGGCGACGCCGTTGACGGGCGATGGCGGGTGCGCCTGACCGGCTTGCTGTCCCGGGGCGACAAGCCTTTTGGTGACAGAAACCGCTTTACACTCTCCGACGTCATCGGCGCCAGTAGCGCAGCGCCACTGGCAACGCTGTCTCGCAATTTCTTCCCGAACTTCCTGTTTCCTGAGTTTCGTCATTGGCCTGTAGACCAGAACGACATTAGGCGGTCAGTCGACAGCGTGCGCCGAAAAGCCGACGAGTTTCAACACGGCGACGGCGCAGACATGGACAATCTTGCACTCACGCCCCTGCTCGCGCGAAAGACCGAGAACATCCTGGTTTTCATAAACTCGGCTGATGCGTTTCGCAAACCGCCCTCCGGCTGCGGAGATATCTCGGAGGAATTTATTACCGATGATGTCATTAGCTTTTTTCGCAAGAGTGGCGTGCTGATACACAACATCGTATTAGCTGGCGGGGATGCGGGGCTCGCAAAGATCTGCGAAGCATTCGCGTCGCAGCAATCATCGGGGGAACCGCTCGTCTATTGCCAGCCGTACGACGTTATCGAAAACGCCAGGCATCGCATTGAGCCGTACCGCGCATCCATCTGCTGGGTATACCTCGACCGAACGGCCGGCTGGATCGACAAACTTGACCCGACAGCCGGCGACCTTGTCCGCGAACTTCACGATGGCGAAGGGTCTTTTGACACCTTCCCGCACTATTCAACGTTCGCAGAGCAGGGCATCTCCATGATCGACCTGAACCGGGAGCGCGTCGTTGCACTTTCGAACCTGGCGGCATGGACGGTCAAAGAAAGTGCCGATTACATTGCCACCAGTCTTGGCGGCGCCGAGCTACCGATGGCAGACACAAAACCGCCGCGGTAAAGCTACCGCGGCGGCTGCCCTGCACGTACCCTCCCGAGTCGCTAACTTTCCAGAGCAATCTGGTCTTTTGGCTCACCGATCGTGTTGAACCACTTATCCAGCCGCAGCTTGATAGCGACGCCGTGGCGATCGACTACCGAGCCAAGCGCTATAGCGCTGGCGCCGAATAACGCAAGGTCGATCCAGCTGCTGCTTATTACCAGCTGCACAATTTCGTCGAATCCCAGCATGACGCCCGCTGCCGCGGTAACTAACCCGCCGAACATGACAAACGGCTTCCTGCCGGATACTCCCCAGAGGACCAGCATCGCGCCAGCCGTCAGGCTAAGGAGGGCCGTCAGAGCGCTGGGCGCACTCGCTACGCCAAGCGTGAAGCTGAGCGAGACAGTCAGGCTGATGGAGGCGCTTGTTACCTTCCGCAATTTACGACTTCCGGTACGGCGCAGGACATCGAGTGCCATGACCGTGTAGACCGCGGCAAACAACGGTGCCGCCAGGCCTTGTAGCAGCGACGGCGCGAACGCGTTGGTCAATGACAAAGCTGCCAGCATCGCAAACGGCAACGACAATGTTTCGAGGAGCACAGCCAGGCGTGCGCTGCGATCCGGGAACAGTGATACCTGCCGCGCCGACAAGAACAGAGCCAGCGAGACCATCGCCAACATCAGGCTATCGACCTGGTAGAAGTACATGCTGCGGAACAGAATGATGCCGAGGGGGATGAACAGCGTCGCCAGCGCGAACTTGCCCTCACCCGTTTTCAGCGAACGATCTGTCCCGGCCAACTTGCCAACGATGAACAACGCGTACAGGATCCCTATCAGCGCTATCGTACCGGCGGCCAGCGAGCTGCGAATCGGTAACAGCAACAGCGCGTTCAGCATCAGGAAGTGCAGCGTTAGCGACTTGGCCGATTGCCGCGCCATGATCGCGAAGCAAAATATGGTTACCGGCAGCAATACGAGCATGGCGCCGCCGAGCGTCACTCCGGTGCTTGCGATGTTTTCAATCTGCCAGCTCGCGTATTCCGGATAGTTTGTCAGCCCGGCGTCCCATTGAAACACCGAGTACAGCAATGCTCCGAGAATCGTGAAATTAGCAGGGATAGACACCAGCGCGAGACCGAAGAATATGCGCGCGCCCTTGGCCTCCTTCAGGCCGTGACTCATCGCAAACCCGGCGGCTGCGAGCAACCCGGTCTGCGTCAACAGCAAAAGATAACGGCGAATGTCATTACCGTCGTTCCATCCTTGCAGCAGAAATACCGACATCGACGCCAGCAACACGGCCGCACCCAGAATACGCAGTGCCTCCGACAGCGTGGCGAAATTTCGTACCGACTGCATGATGCCTTCAACACTGAATCTGGCGCGTGAGCGTACGAATACTGGTCCTTCGTCATCGCTCAGGTAATCGCCGTAGCCGTCTGCTACCCGGGTATTCATGACGGTTTCTCCTCATCGATTTTCAAAAGCTCACTGAGTTCCGCACGCAATTCCGTGGTGTCCTCCTCGGCCAGAAATGCCGAGTCCAACGGGTCAGTCGTCGTGGTAGCACCCATGAGAATTTCGGTCTCGCCCAGGTTGATCTCCCAGCGGTCGAACGTGTCTTCGATCTCGCCGTAGGAGACGCCCTCAATATTGTTGATGGTTCGCATTGCCTCGGCAACGGACTGCCGCGACCGCATCATGTTGCGTTGCTGGGACACCTCACCAACCCGCGCCTCGATCTTCTTTACCTGTTCGGCAATGCGGGTCTCGAGCTCGTCGTGTTTCTCGATCGACTGCTGCAGGTTTTGTAGCTGCGCTTCGCAGTCTTTACGCCTGCGAAGACACTCGAACGCCTTGCCCTCGTCGGTTGCGGCTATGCCCCTGGCACGATCTGTCCAGCGCGACACCGCGAGTTGCAGGTTGGCGCGACGCGTCTTGAGGGCTTGGCCGTCTTTGCGAACCCGCTCCAGGCGCACCCTCGAGCGGGCAGCGGCCTGCTGCGTATCGCGGAGTGCGGAATTGATGATCGCATCGTGGTTTTCAACTTTGCTTACGGCACGGTCAACCGACGACGTGATGCTCGTGGATATTCTACGTATCAGGCTCATAACAGCTCCTTGCGGGTGGTTAATGCAGGATCGAGCCTAGAGTCTGGTATAATATTTAGCAACTCTTCTCTTACAAGTGAAGTATTCGGAACCTCTGGTACTATTTTTCAATACTCTTGGAACGGTTATGACAACATCGGCACGAATCATTGACACCCTGAAACGCCAATTCAAGCTGCGCGGCATTACCTACAAGGCGCTTGCCGGACGCCTGGAATTGTCCGAATCGGCGGTCAAGCACATGTTCTCCACCGGCAACTTTTCGCTCCGGCGGCTCGATGACATTTGCGCCATCCTCGAGCTGGATATCGGCGATCTCGTCGATATCAGCGAAACCCAGGAACAGAAGATCGAGCAACTGTCCGACGAAAACGAGCGGGCGATTGTCGCCGATATTCGCTTGCTGCTGATCACCTATTGCCTGATCAACTACTGGAGTTTCGATGAGATAGTTGAGCGTTACGACATCTCGCCGATCGAGGGGAAGAAGTACCTTCGGCGGCTGGATCGCATGAGGGTTATTGAATTACAACCGGGTGATCGCGTGCGGCTGTTGATTGCGAACAACTTCGGTTGGCGCAAGAACGGCGCGATCGAGAAGTTCTTCCGCAGCCGTGTGCAGTCAGAGTTTTTCAGCCACCACTTTCAGGATGACGATTCCATTCGGATAGTGAAGAACGGCATGCTCACGCGGCGAAGCCAGCTACAGCTCATCGAACGACTAAGAGCAATGGGCGACCTGTTCGACGACACGACGCGCGATGAGCGCAAGCTTTCGGCGTCGGAGCGGCGTGGCACCACCATGGTATTGGCAATACGTCACTGGTTCTTTGAGGGGTTTCGGCACCTCGAACGCTAATCAAACAGTTGCCGGCGTATGTTCGAAGCTACGCTGGAGACACTGAGCGAGTGTTTGTGTGCGGGGGCGGGACGCACGAAATCGCCACCGACCCTTTCAACTCTGGTCCTGGCAACGGAGCAACAGTACCAATTGTGTCACTCTTTGTAAGACCCCGATTATTGTACACTCAGGGCTTACGCGAATGATCGTGTCGGTGCCGTTGACGAAATACCTGAAACTCTGCGCAGTCCTTTTCACGTTGATACCGACGGTTGGTACTCATGCGCAGTCGATTGATTCCTGGATTGCATCCCACTGCGCAGACTGCGCGACAAGAATGTCATCACAGACCGGCGTCTATATCCTCGAAAAGGGTGAGGAAGCGTTAGTTGGTCGTGCGTGGCTGACGAAGCATGCGACGAAGTCTATAGATGTTCAGTACTTCATCTGGAGCACCGACAACGTCGGCATTCTTGCTGCCGAGCAATTGCTGAGCGCCGCAGGACGCGGCGTCTCGGTTCGCGTCATCGTCGACGACGTTCTCATCGATGCCGAGCATCGGACGCTGCTGTTGCTGGCCGCACACCCCAACGTACGAATTCGAATTTACAGCCCTAACATCTCCGTTGGCGTGGGGTTCTGGAAACGAATAGGGAACGTATTTACAGGTTTTCGGGCCATCAACCAGCGCATGCACGACAAGACGGCGATTTTCGACGAGATCGCCGGTATTACCGGCGGGCGGAACATGGCCGACGAGTACTTTGACTTCGATCATGAATACAATTTCCGGGATCGTGATGTGCTGTTGGTTGGCTCTGCAGTACGCGACATGCGGGAGAACTTCGACGAATTCTGGGAGAGCGAGTTTGCCGTTCCTGTCGAGCAGATACTTGCCGGGGAACTCGAGAAAGTTTCCCGCGCAGATGCCCAGGAACGCTTTCAACACCTGCACTCGTACGCCGCGGACCCGACCAATTTCGCGCCTGAGGTACGACAGTCAATAGATGCAGCAAGCGGCCAGGTCCCGAGCCTCTTCAAGGCAATGACGTGGGACGATGTCAGGTTCATTAGCGATGTCCCAGGCAAGAATGACGGCAAATCCGGCCTGGGCGGAGGCGGCGAATCAACGAATCAGTTGATCACCGCCGTGAAAAGCGCGAAGCGATCTATTCTTATTCAGTCGCCCTACCTCATACTGCCGGACGGCGGCATCGAACTTCTCGAGCGCCTGATCGATCGGGGCGTAAGGATTCGGATCTCAACGAATTCACTGGCTTCTACCGATAACGTTCCCGCGTTTGGCGGATACGCCTCGCAGCGCGAAGACTTGTTAAGTGCGGGTGTCGAGTTGTATGAGTTCAAGCCCAGCCCGGCAATTCAGGACGAATTGATCGAGAATTATCCGCGCATTGCCGAACACGACCCCGTGTTTGCGCTGCACGCGAAGAGCATGGTGATTGACGACAGAGTCGTGTTTATTGGCACGTTCAATCTCGACCCGAGGTCTGCCAACCTGAATACGGAGGTGGGAGTGCTGGTCGACAATCGTGAACTGGCGCGCCAGCTGACCGCCAGCATCGAGCGCGACATTCGCCCGGAAAACAGCTGGCGTACGACCGACAAGTTCAATCCCGACGGCGAGGTTAGTCGCGGCAAACGATTCCGTGCCTGGATGAATCGCATACTTCCCATTGAGCCGGTTTTGTAGTGCTGGCAGTGTTCGATGTTGGAGAAAACCCGTAAACTTGATTTTGACGTCTCCGTCTTGGGGACAGATCCATAGGAGATAGATTATGCTTCGTAGACTACTTCCTTCATTGTTACTTTTTGTGAGTATGTACGCGATGGCCGACGATATAGCACAGACAATTTCAGTAACCGGTAACGGGCTGGTGAGCGCCCTGCCCGATCGCGCAACCGTGCAAATGTCCATTGTGAGTCGCGCCAAGGAAGTTGACGTGGCGCAGGCAGAAGCCGGAAAAGTGACCGCCGCAGTTCTTTCACTGACCGACAAACTCGACATCAAGCGAAACAAGGTCGACACCACCGGTGCGACGGTGCGGCCGGACTACCGCTGGAATCGAGAGAAGGAACAGCAGGAATTACGCGGCTACATCGCCGAGCGTCAGATGATTGTCAAAGTCAGTGATCTCGACAAGCTCGGGAAGTTAGTTGAAGGAGCGGTAGTCGCCGGCGTGAACCAGGTTTCAGCACCACAGCTCGATAGCTCGGAACGAGAAGCCAAGCATCGCGAGGCGCTGGCAATGGCGGCTAAAGACGCCCGTGCAAATGCTGAGGTTTTGGCAAAGGCGCTGGGCGTGAAACTCGGCAATCCGATTTCTGTTCGCGATGCGAATGCTGCGCCGCGACCCCCTGCACCCCAGGTTCGCATGGCGGCGAACATGGAGTCGGATTCAGCGGCGACCTACAACGCCGGTGATCTTACGTTCAGTGCAACGGTGTCTGTGGTTTTTGAGCTGATTGATTGAAGCTGATTAAAGCGCTCGCGCTGCCGGCTTTTCAGACCGGCCCTGCTTCGTAATCGCTGCTCCCTAGGGAGCCGTCAGTGCCGCCCAGGTCGTCTCGATCATCTGGTCAACGTTACCATCGTCATCCGAATCGATATCGATACGGACATCGGTGTTGTTCACAGCGATCAGTCGCAGGCTGCTCGCGGCGCCCTGGACCAGGAACTCACCCCCGTTCGGGAAGTCATTGCCGAGCCCCTGGAACGTTACCGGGGTCGAATACCGGACCACACCCGAAAGCTGCGTGCTGTCCAGCGTGCCTGATGAGCTCCGCATGTAGGTTGGAACCTGCTGCGAAACATCTACGTTCAGCGACGACGCAAATTCCGTCAGGTGCTCGGAGCTAAGATTGCTGTCGAGCATCATCGTTTGACCGCTAATCCCCGTAAAGAGGCTCAATGCGTTCGTGGTATCGATTGTCGCGGTCACGACTCCATCGCTCGTC
The DNA here is from genome assembly GCA_964440945.1 of uncultured Woeseiaceae bacterium. GTDB lineage: Bacteria > Pseudomonadota > Gammaproteobacteria > Steroidobacterales > Woeseiaceae > UBA1847. The sequence continues at coordinate 2,655 of CAYTTZ010000092.1, read as the reverse complement.
ACTGCATCCTGGCCGACGATGATCTGCAGGGTGTCCAGCGTGAAAGTGGCAGTCAGGTCGAACACCTCATTGGCGAGGACGCCTGTAAACGCATCGACGTCCATGCGCATCAGGCCATCGGTTACGTCGCCGAAGCCATCATTGCAGTTGTTATAGTCGATCTCGAAAAAGTCGCCTGCGGTTAGCGTCGGCGTTATCGGGTCCGCGATCTGGCCCGATACCGTTACGTCGCCAGTGACTTCGCATGCCGTTGTTAGCGCCGGAATCGGTACCTGCGACTGGCCACTGTTGCCAAGCTTGGCCGATGCCGCAATAGCGCCGTCGAGCTTGGAAAAACCGCCTGGCGTACCGCTGATAAACAGGCCGGTGCCGCTCAGGTCCGCGAATTCGCCGCTGTCGAGCGACGTATCATAGGAGACCTTGGCGATCTCCACGGCATTGTTCGACGTTATGGAAACTGTCGGGCCGGGCACAACTACGGGGCCGGTGACTCCACCGCCACCACCGCTGCTACATCCGGCGAATAACAGGGAAGAGGCAATCATGATTACAGCTTTGCGTTGCATAGCGGAGCTCCGAAATTAATTCTGTTGAGATAACGATAAGTCTACGCTGCGTCACATTTACCACCGTGACCTGGCTCACAAACCCTGGGACTGGGCGAAAGGCTGTTACCTCGGCTTTTCCTGGTCTTTTCGGCCAAATCGATGGGCAAGGCAGTAAGGCCAGTCAGCCGCGGATAACTTTTTGACGAGAGTGGACCTGCGTAACTTTTTGTATCCACATCGGCAGTCACCTCAACGTCGCGTTAGAATTAAGAAAGCTATCTACCCGGAGAAAGAGAATGTCGATCGAGTTTCCTGATTTGCCGTATGCAGCCAACGCGCTGGAGCCCCATGTTTCTGCAAGAACGCTGGAATTTCATTACGGCAAACACCACAAGGCCTACGTCAGTAAGCTGAATGCGGCAATCGCCGGCACAGCGTACGACGGCCAGTCGCTCGAGACGATTATCTCTACGTCGCATTCGGCCGCGGATATCGGCGTTTTCAACAACGCTGCACAGGCCTGGAACCACACCTTCCTGTGGCACAGCATGTCGCCGAACGGTGGCGGCGAACCAACGGGACCGCTGGCCGATGCCATCAAGGATCGATTTGACGACATGGCCGCGTTCCGCGACGCGTTCAAGAAATCGGCGCTTAGCCAGTTCGGCAGCGGCTGGACATGGCTGGTGCGTACCGCCGAGGGCGTCGACATCGCCAACACGGGCAATGCCGAGACGCCGCTCACCGACGGCGTCACACCGTTATTGACGCTCGACGTCTGGGAGCACGCTTACTACCTCGACTATCAGAACAAGCGGGATGCTTACGTCGAGGCCTTCCTGGGCAACCTGATTAACTGGGAATTTGCGTCGCGTAACTATGAGGCTGACCGGGCGGCAGCCTGATTGGCGGCCCGCTTGCGGAGCGCTCTCTGAGCGGCTGCATGGACCAGGTCATTCGACTCGCGAGGGATCACGTTGCCAAGCGGCAATAGGTGTAGCGGTTTATTCGTTTCGATCGAGCTGATAAATCGTCTTCAGTGGGCGTAACTGGAACAGCAGTGATGAAAACGCCGTTACCATCGCAACGGCACCAAGGATGATAACCATTCGGGTGAAGGGCTGGCCCAGCGCGATACGAACCTGCATCATTTGATACAGCGTATGCAGCCACTCAAACGCACCGAGGACGAGGGCGAGCTGCACCGCTCGGGCGACCCACGGTCGACGGACGAAGAGCAGAGCGACCAGTACTACCGTCCCTATTACTCCGATTGTGTTGCCATAGCGCATGAAGTGGGCGCCAAGAACAACGAGGCTGAGAAAGACAGGGACGTAGATTAGTACTTTCTTCATGGGCCAATAATGGCAGATGACAACAGCCTTTGTAGGGCTTCAGACATCAATCCGGCCGGCTCACCAACCGATCCGTTACGAATAGAGGCATGCCGAGCCTGTAAGTCAGTCAGAGCCTACAGACACTATTGTGTCTCTAAACGAAACAACGCCTCGATTGCGGCCAACGGACCCCTATAATCAAAGCCAGAAACTCCTGCTGCATTTTTGGCGCAGCCAATAGAGAGCAGTACGTTTAACCAGGAGAAGCCACCATGGCGGAGCGCAGTAACACACAAATCATTACCGCGATCGCGATTACCATCGCGATTGGGGCCATCATTTCATTTGCGGGAAGCGCCGGCGGCGACCGCTTCGGGGCTATCCCGGTATTTGCACTGTGCGGTTTGCTGGCGTTCACGATCAACTGGCTGGCCTTTATTCCCGCAGCGCTGAAACAGACAGAGCACTATTACGACCTGGTCGGTGGCATCACCTACATAAGCGTCACGGTCGTTGCCGTGCTGCTGTCCGGCGAGCTCGACTTGCGTTCGGCGCTGGTGGCGGCGATGGTCCTGTTCTGGTCACTGCGGCTGGCGACATTCCTGTTCCATCGTATCTCGAAGAGCGGCGTCGACAGCCGCTTCGACAACATCAAGAATCGGCCGCTGCGGTTTTTCATGGCGTGGACCATACAAGGCCTCTGGGTAATACTGACCGCGGCAGCCGCGCTGGCTATCGTTACCGGTGGTGTCCGCGAGCCACTCGGGGCT
>CAYTTZ010000091.1:0-12327 GCA_964440945.1 uncultured Woeseiaceae bacterium | reverse complement strand
GTCTCTCCAGAACGAGTGTTAGTAATGAGGCACCTGTTGATCAACCGTCCCCGGTTTGCATTTGAAGGTCCTTAAAGGCATAGGCAATGCTTGGATCCTCCTCGTCCGGCCGGATCCTAAATCCGAATTCCCGTGCCAATCTGAGCATTGTTTTGTTGTCACGCAGTATGAATCCCTCAATGCTGTTGATGCCGACCTCCGACGCGATGCTAAATAAATGCCGCAGTAATTCGGTCGCTATTCCCTTGCCTTGCCAATCGTCGGCGACAACAACAGCGAATTCGACCTGTCCGCTGCCGGTGCTTGGCGCATATCGAGCGACGCCGATCTCGAGTTCAATCCTGTTTTGTTCCACAGTCGCAACCAACGCCATCTCGTTGGGGAAGTCTGTATGTGTGAATTTCTTTAGCGCAGTCGGGGAGAGTTCTCTAATTGGCGAAAAGAACCGTTGAGTCCTGGACCGCGAAGAAAGCGATCTTACAAAGTCTTGTTCAATGGAGGCGTCATTCGGTCGCATCGTTCGAACGGTTAAAGCGGTACCGTCATCGAGTTCCCTGGCAAATCTGTAATCGGGTGGGTTCATAGGTGCGATGCATCTAGCAGGCCATAACCGTGGTGTTCATTGAAGCAGGGTCAGCTTTGTCAATTGTCGGTGATTGCCTGTTGGGGAAACATAGGTGAAAGTCGCTACCTCAGGATCGAACCTTGCAGCCTGACAAATTGGCAACAGTCCACCGACGACAGGCCAACCGCAGCGACGTCAATTCTCTGAATTGGTTTATCCAGCCTGTGGTTAGAAAACGAAGTGGTCCTCGTCGATCTTCATTAGCGATTCGGGACCTGCCAACATCGTCTCCAGCAGCGAAGTCGTTCGAGGAAGAATCTTGGCGAAGTAGAACTCTGCTGTCTGTATCTTCGATTGATAGAACGCCTCTTCCTTCGTTCCCTGTTCCAGTCGCTTGTACGCTGCGCGAGCGCTGGCGGCCCAGGCTACGCCCAGTAACAGGTAACCCGAGAACATGATGTAGTCGACCGAGGCTGCGCCCACGGCATCGCGATTTTTCATGGCGGCAAAGCCGATCTTTCGCGTGAGTGACCGCCATTGACGAGTGAGCTTGACGAGCTGCTTCACGAAGGGCCTGATCTCTTTGCGACGGCGTGCATGCTTGCAGAATTCCAGGATAAAGCCCGTCACGGGGTCCAGTGCCTTGCCGCGTGTACCGAGAACCTTCCTGCCAAGCAGGTCCAATGCCTGAATGCCGGTGGTGCCTTCGTAAAGCATGGCGATTCTGGCATCGCGGACGTTTTGTTCAACGCCCCATTCACTGATATAGCCGTGCCCACCAAAACACTGCATGCCGAGGTTCGCACTTTCGAAGCCGGTTTCAGTGAGAAATGCCTTGATGATCGGCGTCAGCAGGTTGAGCACTTCGTTAGCATTCTTGCGTGCCTCCGGGTCCTTCGCCCGGGTCAGGATGTCGCCCTGGGCGCTGGCGTAATAAATCAGTGCACGGCCACCTTCGGCAAATGCTTTCTGCGTTAGCAGCATACGGCGCACGTCTGGATGCACGACGATCGGATCGGCGGGTCCGTCGGGGTTCTTCGTGCCCGACAGGGAACGCATCTGTAAGCGATTCTTGGCGTAGGCCAGGGAGTTCTGGAACGCCAGTTCGGAATGCGCGAGGCCTTGCATACCGGTGCCGATGCGGGCGAAGTTCATAAAGGTGAACATGTGGTTCAGTCCCTTATTGATCTCACCGATCAGGTACCCGGTCGCGCCATCGAAATTCAGCAGGCAGGTCGAATTGCCGTGAATGCCCATCTTGTTCTCAAGGGCGCCGCAGCGGACGTCGTTTCTGTCCCCAACGGAGCCATCGCCGTTCGGAATGAACTTGGGAACGATAAACAAGGAGATACCCTTGGTACCCGGAGGCGAGTCCGGCAGGCGTGCCAGCACGATGTGTACGATATTCTCGGCCAGGTCGTGTTCGCCGGAGGAAATGAAGATCTTCGAGCCGGTAATTTGATACGTGCCATCGTCGACCGGCTCGGCTTTTGTCTTCAACAAGCCCAGGTCGGTTCCGCAATGCGCCTCAGTCAGGCACATCGTTCCCGTCCAGCGACCGCTGACCAGCGGCTCCATGAAGATCGCTTTCTGTTCCTCGGTGCCGTGTTCCCCGATCGTTTCCGTCGCACCCTGCGACAGTCCCGAGTACATGCTCCAGGACCAGTTAGCCGTGCCGTTCATCTCTCGAACAGACAGCCCGACTGACATGGGCAGGTCCTGGCCGCCGTACCGTCCGGGCTGATCAAGCGCCGGCCAGCCGTCGTCGATGTATTGCTGGTAAGCCTCCTTGAAGCCGGAAGGCGTCGTTACTTCGCCGTCTGCGCTCAGCTGGCAACCTTCCCGGTCGCCCACGGCATTCAACGGGGCCACGATCTCCTCGGAAAATTTGCTGGCTTCCTCGAGGATCACGTTGACGAGGTCGAGATTTACCTCTTCGCATCCCGGCAATGAAGCGTAGTGCCGGTCGTAGTCCAGCACGTCTTCCATCAAAAACCGCATATCCCGCAAGGGAGCTTTATAGGTCGTCATAGCGAGCTCTTTTCAGCGTACAGGTGTACGCACAACCGTACCATGTGTCTGCTAGAATGCAATACGTAACGAACGAACGGACTCAAACCGGCTATGGCAAGTGCGCTCCAGAAGGTCTCAAGACAGCAGCAGAAGGCGGAAACGCGCCAGAAATTGCTGGATGCGGCGGCCGCCGCGCTGGCCTCGGGACGAAGTTTCGATACGCTCAGCCTGCGCGAGGTCGCCAAGCTGGCCGGTATTGCGCCGACCTCTTTCTACCGCCACTTCCACGACATGGAAGGGCTCGGGCTGACGCTTGTCGAGCAGTGCGGCGAGTCAATGCGCAAGCTGATTCATGACGTGATGCACCAGGCATCGAACGGCCGGTCCCTCATCAGGGCCTCGGTCGAGACACTCTTCGAGTACTTCCACAGCAACCAGGGGATGTCGCGAATGATTCTGCAGGAGAGCATGTCGCGGCAGCCGGAGTTTCGACGCGCCGCGGAGCGACTCATGCAGACCATGTCCAGCGACCTGGCGGATTACCTGGAAGACGAAGCGCGCGAACGCGGCGTACCGCTGGGCCACGCGCGAACTGCTGCTGACTCAATGGTCGCCATCCTTTTCACGGCCGGCATCGCACTGCTTGATATGCCGACCGATGAGCGCGACCGACATGTCGAGACCGCCATTATTCAGTTACGCATGATCATGCGTGGTGCCGAGGCCATGGGCCAGCACTAACGCGGATCCTCCAGGAGTTGGTGCGGCACGACATGATTCAGAAGAAGACTATGCTAGACGTCAAACGGGAAAAAGTCGGCGATTCCAAAATTTTTCGACTGGCCATCAACAAGTATCTCTACGCCATTGTGATCGTGCCCCTGATCATCGCTGGCATCGTGACCATCTATATCAAGGTTGCGATCCCGACGGAACGAGTAGCCGATACATCCGTGTTGATAATGCAGGGCGATCTGAACGATGACCGCAACTGGGACCTTGATGACGCGAAGATTCTGGATCGCGTTACCGCGCGACCCTGGAATTATTCCGCTACAGACCTTGCAAGAGTTGACGTCAATAGAAATGAAGCGATTGATACGGAAGACATCAGTGTCTTGAGGGAACTGTTCGTTGCCGACAGTCCGTACCGCCTGTTTGCAGACAACCCAGATTTCGCGTCGCCCGCCCCCAGGGTAAGGGAATTCTTCCGCTATCGATCAGTCAACGAGTTCGTGCAAAGGCCGGTTTATCTGCTCGAGCATCCGATCACCGACGACAGCCCGGTCACGTTTCTGGCGAACCTGCGGACAGCCTCTTTTGAAAGCCCGTATTTGCAGCGCTTGTCCGGGGAGATATACGACGAAGCGGTGCGCTTCAGTTTCGTGTTCGCCCAAAGAAAGGACCAGCTAAACCTGGAAGAACAGGAATTCCTGCAACACGAGACAGAAATAATCCGGCAGCTTTATGACACCGACCAGTATTACGAGCTGCTGCTTCATCTGATCCTGTTATCAGAAGCGGGTGAGACCTTATCGACAGCCAGTCAATCGGATTTCGTAAAGAATGTTCGTCTACTAGCTGAAGATTTTCGTGCGTATTTATTGTCCGATGAGTACAAGGCCTTTACGTCGGGGGAGTCTACCTGGCAATCGGTGTTTGCCGATCTGGAACGGTTGGTTTCAGCGCGCGTCAGTCTCAACCTGGGGCTGGAAGAGCTGGTGCCCGCCCGCGACCTTGCCGAGATAAAGAACTACATCGATAGAGCGGAGTGGCAGGTCTACAAAAGCGCGTCCGGCGAAGACGATTTCCGCAGACTAGTAGGCTATGCGCAGAACGATCGACGCTATTTGCGAGCAGTTTCGAATACTTCCGAACGGCATCAGGATACGACGCTCCAGAATCACAACCTGCCAATGATGCTGTTGTTTGGGCGGGCGATGGAAATATCAGGTAATGACAAAAAGGCGGCCGTCGGTCTGCTGGACGAAGCCATTCGAATTCCCTTTTTCTGGGTGAAATCCATTCCCGACCAATTGCGGCCCAGCTCTGTGGCGCTGGAGCACTTTCTGTTGCCCGGCAACATGGAAGATGGATCGGACAAATCGCGCCACTGGAATGTATTTGGTGGGCTTTCTCTGTATCGAACGCCTGAAGAATCACTGGATCTGGCGTTTCAGCGAGAAGTTGAAGACGTTCGTGAGGCGAACTACACGCCTGAGGCGATGACTGAATTCATACGGGACATGATCGCCAATTTCTATGGCATTTATCACGTGGTTTCATATGACGCGCAGTGAAGTGGTTATCCCCCGAACTCTTCGAACATGATTTTTTCAAAGGTGGCCTTTCGGGCGAGGCAGACTGCGGGCTCGTAGACCCAGCCATGCACGGGCAGGCGCCATTCCTGATTAGCCTCATCCAGCCAGCCGGACGTACGGAAAAAGACAACCGCCTCATCCGGTTCGATATCGGAGACCACCTCAATCGCATTGGCCGCATCGCCACAGGTGACACAAGGGCTACATCAGGCGACCAGAAAAAGTACGCAAACTGTAGTTGCTCTGAACGTATTTCGAATACTTCCCTGGTCAGGTCGGCTGCAAAGATTGTCGCACAGCGGATTAAGGCACCTTTGTGTAGCTCGCCATTAGCAACGGCCGCACCTGGTCGCCAAAAACGACCCCGGTATCACAACCCTCTACACCGAATATAGCGACAGGCTCGAAAACGTCGGCATTGAGTGCGAAATCGAGCAGGTCCTCGGCGGACAGGGTCTTGCGACCGGCACGTTCGGTCAGCGGTAACTGAACCCCGTCGAGTCCGTCATAGGAACGGTACACGACCTCCGTGCAGACCAACCGGTCGGAACTGAAGAAATCGAAGTCGAAGTTGTACATCTTGCCTTCGTGCACGATGCCGCGTTCGATAGCCGTACGGACAGTCTCCGCAGGTACCTGGGGACGCAGGATAACGAAGTAGTCGACCGACAGTGTGGAAGACAGCGGGCGAAGTCGCACGCCATCCTTCAGCGCTTCGAGCGTACATACTTGCCCGGTCCAGAGTGCTCGTTTGTCATCCGGCACACTGACGCTGAGCGCATCGCGCTGTTCAGGCGTGCCGACGTAGAAAGCGGCGTGTGGCCAAAAGCCGGGAATGAACAGGTTTGTCAGCGCAACGGCATGGCGCGAAACGATGACGTCGCCGGGCTCAAGGAATTCGCCGATGGCGTTGCGGATATCGTCGGTGACTAACTTGTCGTCAGCCTTGTACAGGTCGGATGCCGCACGGCCCACGCCTTCCATGACACCGGCAAGCGCCTTGTTGACCGTAACCACGCCCCGCCGCCGCCATTTGTGACTGACGAACGCCCATGCGCCGCGGAGATATTCCCAAAAGCTGGGGTTCAGGCCTTTTCTCAGTTTGGGAAGCTGTCCGGCAATGACGCCGACGTCAGGATCCTCATTGAACGCCAGCAACTTGTGGCGGTTCTTCTTCGCGAACTTCATAACATCGAGCAGCGTCAGCGCGTTCTTCTCCTGGATGAATGCTTCGAAGACGCGCGTGAACTGCTTGCGCGGGATTCGCAACTCCGGAAACGGTTCATTGAATTTACGCTGGATGACGCTGTGATTCGCGACATCGAAAAGCATGAACCGATCGATGCCGACGAGCACACAGACCGCCGCGTACCCGACAATGAAGTAGCGGTGCTCCTGGTCGGTCGAACTTTTCGTGCCCGCAAGCCTGATGCGGATATCATCGATTACCGACCAGAGGCTCTCGCGTATGGTAAGAAAGCGTGCGAACCAGTAGCCGATTGCCTCATCTTCCGCTGGCCGAAACTCGCCGCGCTTGATGATCTCCTGCAGCTCCAGGGCTGTGGGCGCGTCGTCTTTCAACAGCGACGCGGCCTCGATGAGACCTCGCACTGTGTCGGCCAGTGTCTGCAGCTTGGTCCGGGCCATGTTAGTGCTCCAATTCTTTAAAGCCTTCGAAGAACCAGTGACGTATTGCAAGCCGCCTATGAGCCGGTCAATCCTGTCGGGCGCCCGAGACGGCGTGCGTCTCGTCCAGACTGAAGACGACATCGGCAACATTCGAGAGCGTTGCCAGGTTTTCCCGGGTCAGGCGTTCGAAGAACTGTATGAATCTCGTGACCTGCTCTTTGTTCATCAGCCCGGATGCGTTCTGCGAAGACGTCGCGGCGAGCTTCTCTTCCTGTTCCAGGCGCCAACGCAGGATGGCGTCGAAACCTGGCGCCCGCATGAAAACCAGCTTGTCCAACTTCTCAAAGATTCTCGCATAGTTTGACTCGAGCTGGCCGTTTATGAAGTGTCGCCAGGTGCCGTCCGCATCTTCATCGCGTTCAAGCTGATTGATCGGTTGCTTAAGTTCCGTAACCCGTTGGGCTTGTGTGCCAACACACCAACCTTCCAGTATGACGAGATCAACAGGGCCTGAGACGATCGGCCACGTCGACTCTTCCGCGCGATCATCAATCGCCTTGTTAAAGCGCGGCAACGGTACTTCGTCATCGCTGCCGGCCGAATGCAATCGTTCGGTACACTGCTCGAGCATGTCGGTGTCATGGGTTCCAGGCACGCCACGCACCTTTAATAGCGGATGCACCTCTTCTGCGAGCATCTCGCGCTCCTCGCGTGTGTAGTAAAAATCGTCGATGGACAATACGGCGACAGTCCAGTCGAACATGGAGGTCGCTGCAATACGCAGAAAATCAGCCAGCGTCGACTTGCCTGTGCCTTGCGCCCCGTTTATGCCGAGATACAAGGTCTTCCTGCCAGCACGATAGTCTGGAAGCACTCTTGCCAAAGGCAGGTAGTAGCGCTCCGCAGTACTGCGAAACTCAGGCGGCAGTCGATGCTCCGACAGGAGATTCCGCATCTCATGATCTGAAAAGGTGTTGGAGTTATGTGCCATTTGCGCGGTGATAGTTGTGTCTGTATTTGTGTAACTGTGCTGCCCCCTGATAGCATGACCAAAGGATTACAGCAATAACATCCAAACAAATCGCTGTTAATCAAAACTTCAAACTGGCTTCAAGCACGGACAAAATGACTCTCGATAAGTCTGAAATTGGTTCGGATCCGGTAGCCTCAAAGTACTTTCGCCGAGATACCTTCGCGCCCTACACAGAGGCAGAACGGGCAATTCTCGGATTGGTTCTGCGTCGAAGTCCGGTAACGCAAACGACAATTGTGAAAGAAGTCGACCGATCACAGCAAACAGTCTCCCGGCTTATCACGCGCTTGATAGAGCGTGGCGCGCTTAGGCAGGGTGAACGAGTTTCGAGTGGCAAGCGTGGCCAGCTAAGTACTTCCATTGAAATTGTTCCGGAATACGCGTACTCGTTCGGTGTCGCACTCTTTCTCGACGCGCTCGCAGTGTGCGTGATGGATTTCTCCGGCAGGGTCATCGACCATCGTGAGACGGCGATGACGCTGATGACGCACGACGATGTCGTTGCTGAATTGAGACTCATGATTAGTGAGCTGACGGAACAGTGGATTGAAGACGAGTCCCGAGTCTTCGGCGTCGGCGTCGGGATACCCGGCACATTCATGCGAGGCACGCGGCGGCAGATCAATACACCGCTCATCCTGGGTGAGTGGGCCAACATGGACATCGAGGCGGTTCTGGAGGACGACCTCGAACTACCTGTCTGGCTCGAAAACGACGGCAACGCAGCGGCGATCGGCGAGAGTCTCGTCGGCGTGGGGCGTTGGGCGAAAGACTTTGTTTACCTGTATGTTGCTGCCGGGCTCGGTGGCGGGATCATTCTGAATGGTGAAATAGTGCGCGGGGAGTCTGGCAACGCCGGCGAAGTCGCGCAGCTACTGCCGCGTGGCAGCTATCCTCACCCCAATCTCGAGTTGCTGCGAAAGCAGATTAACCATCACGGCGTGGAGATAGCGACCGTGTCGGAGCTCATCGAGAAATTCGATGTCAACTGGCCCGGTGTGAACGAGTGGATCGTGCAGGTTCGCGACTCACTTTCACTCATCGTCTCCGCGGCCGCGGCATTGCTGGATCCACAGATTATCGTCATCGGCGGCCGCATCCCCCAGAGTCTGGCTGAGAAGCTTATCCCACAGATCGAAATCTACGATCAGCGACGACGCTCGGATTCACGCCCATTGCCGCGCACCGTCGTCGCAGAGGCCGGGGGCGACTCAGCCGCCATCGGAGCGGCGGCGCTGACTCTCAACAGCTATTTCTTTGGCTAGGCCGGCATCGCGCAACCAATAGCCGCCTAATTGCCTGATATATAAACTATATTGTTGTCCTTGCTGATCGCGCTAACGTGCACGTTTGGAACCTTATAGCGAGTAAATAAACGGCTAAATAATTTGATAAATGGGCTGTTATTAACTTGCGATGGGTGTATTGTGTGAGGGTTCTCTAAGGCGGCAAGGACAGAGAAAAGTCCCGCCGGCGACCGAGACACTAACCACGTTACGGGGGAAAACCATGCAAATTCGTAAAGCAGCAAAGCTGTTCGTTACAGTTTCAGCACTCGCCATCCTGCCTTCGATCGGCTACGCGCAACAAGCAGATTCCGAAGAAGTCGTTGAAGAAATCGTAGTCACCGGTACCGGTGTCGAGCGTACCGAATTCGAGACACCACAGACGGTCACCCAATACTCCGAAGAGGAGGTGCGACTGTTTACCTCGTCAAGCCAGGCCGACCTTCTGACACAGCTTCCCGGCGTCAGCGCTGAGGGCGGTGGTGGCGAAGTGGCAACCAACGTCTTCCATCGAGCATTGCCATCCGGCGGTCAGTTCTCATTTACGCCTCTTATGTATGACGGAATTCCGACGTTCACGACATTCGGTCTGAACTCATCCGCCTTCGACGTTTTCTATCGCAACGATCTTGGCATCGAGAGAGCTGAGTTTGTTAGTGGCGGCGTATCCAATTTGTTCGGACCAGGATCTGTTGCCGGCATCGTCAACTACATCAGCAAGACAGGTGGCCCGGAGAACGAAGGAACCGTGCAGGTTGAAGCCGCCGAAGAGGGCCGCTTCCGTAGCGACTACTTTTTCAGCGGGCCACTCGGTGGCGAGGACTCCGACACATTCTATGCGGTTTCAGGTTACTACCGTTACGATGAAGGACCCCTGAAATCAGGACTGGACACGCAGGGCTTTCAACTACGTGGCAACCTGAAACGTGACTTCAGCGACGGCAGTGGCTCAATCACACTTTACGGCCAGGCTATTGATGACAGCGTGCAGTTCTTCCTGCCCCTGCCGCTTGACGGCAGCTCACGCGAACGCGTAAGTGGCAACGATGGCGCAGAAGTATTCACAATGAACACGGTGGACGCGATTGGATTGTCGTACGACACGCCCGATGGTCGTTTCACCACGCCAATTGCCGACGGTGTTCTTACGAAGGGAACATCGATCGCCGCAGTGCTGGATAAGGACCTGACCGACGACTGGACCTTGAACGCGAAACTTCGCTACGCGCAGTACGACCATCAGTTCAACCTGTTCCTCGACGGTGATGGCATCGGACCGAACACTCCGGAAACGCAGGCCGAATACCTGGCCAATGCGAGCCGCGGAATCGACCCGCTGGCAGCGGCGACGGCACAGTTCAACTACGTTGAGACCGGCCAGGCGCTTGCAGCCTCGGACCTCCTGTTCGGTAATCGGACACTGGACCGTTGGCGTGACGCAAAGGACTTCTCTGCCGAGCTCAGCGTTGGCCGAAACCTGACCTATGGTGATGCTGAACACACGTTGACTATTGGTGGTTTCTTCTCCAATTCGCAGGCTGATGATCTCAACTACATCACAACGTACCTCGGTGATTTTCGTAACGCGCCGAAGCTCGTTGATGTGACATTGGTTGGTTTCGAGGAAGACGCGACCGGTGCTCTGGTTGCATCCGGAGATCCGAGTGCGCAGTTCCAATTGACACAGAACGGCCTGGCAAACGCCAATGGCCTGGTCGGCAACCGCGACCGCAGTGCACGCCGAACGGCATTCTATGTTGCCGATCAGATTGAACGGGACCAATGGTCGTTCGATGTCGGCGCACGTGTCGAACGCTACGACGGCGACGTCAAACAGTTCAACACAGCGAATTTCACCATGGGCAACGATCCGTTGCTCAGTGACGCGATTGAGCAAGTCAGCTTCACAGATGGCTCGCTTATCACCGGCACGGTGAGCACGACTGAATGGGCACTTTCTGCAGGCGCGTTGTACCGTCTGAACGATACCGTCAATCTGTTTGGTAACGCCTCGCACGGCTACTTCTTCCCGCAACTACGCAGTGTGCCGTTCAATAATGGCGAGCTCGCGTCGTATGAGGGAGAGATCATCGATGCGATCGAAGTCGGTGCGAAGTTGCAGACGGACAAGTTCGACGGCTATCTAACGGTGTTCTTTACGACACTGGATGATCGGCGCAATGTCGATTTCGAGAATGATGGTATGGGCGGCGTGGTTGAAGTCGTAACAACGCAGTCGACCGAAGCTTACGGAATCGAGGCGAGCGGCGTCTACTACATCAATGATATCTGGTCGATAAATGCCAACGTAACGCTTCGTGATTCGGAATTTACGGAAACCGATAACCCGGACGTCTTGGGCAAGGAGCTGCGGCGGCAACCGCTGGAGATGATCAATCTCGGCGCGATGTTCGACTACAATAAGTTTGATGCAGCGCTGATGTACAACTTCCATGGAGATAACTTCGCGAACGATTCCAACAGCGTGAAGTTGGACTCGTACAGTCTGGTACGGCTGGAGGCTGGATACACGTTCGAATACGATAACGGGCAAACGCTTCGACTCAGCGCAAACGTGTTCAATCTTTTAGACGATCAAGGCATTACCGAAGGCTCACCGCGTCAGGGTAACGCCCAGGGTGGTGCACCGGCCCAGTTCTTCGTAGGCCGTCCGATTCTCCCCCGACGGATGATGCTTAGAGTCACATACGACTTCTAGCAACTACGATGAGTGATCGGGGCGCCAATTGGCGCCCCGTCTTTTTCAGTATCCAGCTACTGGCGGGTGGGGTCTGAGGCGATGAGCACGCGCCCGATTTTCAATGATGAGCGACAGCTCCGCGATTTGCGGCAGCTGTATGGCGACGCGCAAGCTTCCGCCATAGCCGAGAGAATCGGCGGCTTACTAAAGAAATACGCAGGCACTGCCAGGACCGACGCCAGCAAGTGGCATCTAACCGAAAGGGACGTATTGCTGATTACTTATGGCGATACGCTGACCCAAAAAAGTACGCCACCACTTCAGGTATTGCAGCGTTTTCACGAAGAGTACCTGCGCGGCGTCTTTAACCTCGTGCATGTACTTCCTTTCCATCCTTATTCATCCGATGATGGATTCTCCGTTATCGACTATTTCTCGGTCAGAAAAGACCTCGGTAGTTGGCAAGACGTAGAGAGCCTCGCCGACGAATGTCGCGTCATGGCCGACGCGGTTATCAACCATATCTCGAGCAAGTCCGATTGGTTTGCCCGGTACCTTGCTGGCGATCCGGACTACTCCGGGTTTTTCGTCGAATGCCAGCCGGATGACGACCTGTCTGAAGTTGTGCGACCACGTACTTCACCCTTGTTGACCCGGTTTGAGGATTCACAAGGGCAAACCCGGCATATCTGGACAACGTTCAGTGCGGACCAGGTTGATTTGAACTTCAGGAATCCGGAAGTTCTGATTGCTGTTGTCGAGGTGTTGTTCTTCCTTGT
>CAYTTZ010000090.1:0-12351 GCA_964440945.1 uncultured Woeseiaceae bacterium | reverse complement strand
CCTCAGAATCTATGAGGTGCTTCCAGGCCATCCCTTTTTCATTGGCGTCGGGTTCACTGTCAGCTTGCTACTGGTCTTTTTTGTTGGCAGATCGCTATTCGGGGGTGGCGAAAACTCTTCATCAGATGATCTTCGAATCGCGATCACACAAATTTTTATAACAACATACGTCGCCTCGGCCTATGCGTATCTGCTCATCGCTGCACGCAAGACAACGCACGACCTGTCCCCTGTTATTCAACACGTTCCACAATGGCAAACGCTGGTCGAGCGAGCTGGCAAGCACCATCGGTGGCTTTTGTTGCTGATCGGAGCAGCGAGCTATGTGATTCTCGGCGTCTCTGTTACCAACACCACGACACCGGCGCCCGTTGATCCGTGGGAATGGCGAGCGTGGAGCTATGATGTCACCTGGCATCGGGTCACGACCATATTCTTTGTGTGGTGGCTGGGGTGTCTCAGCTTTGTAACGATCGTGGAATCTGTCCGCCTGTCTCGTCTGTCGGACAGCATCGAGGACTTGGACCTTCTGGACCTGGATCCCTACCAACCTTTGATTCGCCAGGGGTTAACCAACGCGCTCCTGATTATCGGCGTCGTCTCTGTTATGTCGCTGCTCGGAGTCGACTCTCGGTACTGGCCGGCACTTGTGGGGTTCTGGGTAATGTTTACCGTTCTGGCGTGGGCCGGGCTGATGTTGCCATTACGCGGCGTTCGCAAAAAAATTCGCGCCGCGAAGCTCAAGGAACTCGATTGGTGCGCATCAGCCCTGAAGGCAGCAAGAGATGAGCTGAAGGCAGGCGACGGCGGCAATAGTTCGATCGTTGAAATATCGGCCTACAAACGCGTCATCGAGAATCTCAGAAACTGGCCTTTCGATAACCCCACACTGGTGCGTTTCTCCCTCTACCTGTTGATCCCTTTGGGCTCGTGGCTGGGAGGCGCCTTTGTCGAGCGTGGCCTCGACCTTCTTCTTTCATGAAGCCACGCTCAAACCGTAAGGACCTTCCGACAGGCAAATCAAAGCACGCATCCGACCGGCAGCAATCTGTATAGCCAGATGCTGAATTGTCTCGCCCGGCTGACTGTGCCGTTGGAACCAGGCTTACGTGCTGTCCCCCGGCTCATGCAGCGGCGCAAGTTCGACCGACTCGGTCGCGCCCATCACGACAGGGTAACCGAGCGCTATCCAGCCCTGGATACCTTCCCAAAGCACGGCAAGATTCTCGAAGCCCTTTTCCTTGAGTTTTCGACTAACTGACTCGGCCGCAGCGCGCGGGCATTCGCAGTAGGTAACGATCATCGTGCCGTCACTGGGCAGGTCGGCAACCAACTCGTCCATGTCCCTGTCGGGATAGTAATAGGGCAACGGAACCGATCCTTCGATATTGGCCATCTGCCAGAGCGCCATGTTGCGCGTGTCCAGCAGCACCATGCGCCTGCCCGCACGCAGCGCCTTGTCGAGATCGGCCGACATCACATAGAGATCGTCCTTCAATTCAAAGCCCGGGTCATCGCCATCGGGATTGAGAACATAGTCCTCGGCAGAGGGTGGTGAGCTGTAAACGGGCCGTTCGACAGTCCATCCGGCCGCGCGACTGCGGAGGAAAGCAGTTACGCCATTAATCTCCTGCTCACTGAGCACCTCGCCAAACGCTTTCATCTCCGTGCCGTCCCGCCCGTTGACGATCGCGTACTTGAGGAACTCGTCGAGCGTGAATGCCAGCATCCCGGAGTTTCCGAGCGCAGTGCCTGTGACGCCCTCGCCCTGTGCGCCGTGGCATTCCGCACAGTGACCTTGATAAACCGTCGCACCAAGCTCGACATCGCCCTCGACTGCGTCCATCGGCAGCTCGATGGTTTCGACATCAACCTGCTGGCGCAACCACAGCCCGAGGTGCCAGATCTCCTCACGGCTGAGCGGCCCACCGACCTCCTCAAAGAACTGTGCCATTGGCGTTCCGGGTCGGCCGTATCCGGTTGCGTACATCACGGCCCATGGAAAGCCCGAAGCCATCAACGACTTCGACTTCAGGGAAGGCGCGTGATCGTTGACGTGACCCTGACGATCGTCACCGTGGCACAGCGCGCAGTATTGCTGGTAATGGGCCGCGGCTTTCTCCGCCTGTTCAGGCGTTAGTTCGTCCCACTGGGCGGATGCATGACTGGCAACCAGTGCAAGCAAGATTGTCTGGACAACTCTTTTCACGCGCGTTCCTTCAGGGCTGGCGGGTTCTTATCGTTCGCAGTCGCATACCATACAGGACGAGGCCGCTTGTGGTGACCTCTGCACGCACTCGTCGGCGCGACTATTTTTTCTTCTTCTTGCGCCTGGGCCTTGGCTTTGGCAGTTCGCGCTCGGTAACCGTAATCAGCTCGGTGAGCCACTCATTGTTGTCGATATCATCTTCGATCAGGAAGAAGTTCTTTGACCCTTCGTAGGCCGGCGCCTCGGTAACGTCGCCGATGTAGCTCCGGCCCGCATCGGTCGGTTTAACGAACAGCTGGTTGTCGCAGATCAGTGCAACAACCTTGCCCCTGGAATACAGCGTAGTCCCACCAAACATGTGCCGGTACGAGACGTCACACTCGTCGCCAATCTGGTCACAGACATAGTCAATGAAATCAGGGTCGTTCGCCATGCACCGCCTCCTGCACCCTATTCTACGGATTGTCCGTCCAGATGGAACCACTGCGCGTCACCGGAGAGCAACTGTCATTCAGGCAGCACAAGCTCGCCGGTTTTGCGTAGACTTGCCTGCCTTGGTTAGCTATTGCAACGGGCGAGTCTGAGTTGTTCCTTACACGAAATTTCAGTCGGCGGACCATGAGCGAGCTGCTGCGACTCGCCCTGCCGATGGTCGTATCGCAGGGCGCCTTCGCCGTAATGATTTTTACCGATCGTTACTTCATGTCGCAGATCGATCCTGTTCACATGGCGGCGTCGCTGGGTGGCGGTGTGGCATCGTTCTTTTCGTTTTGTTTTTTTGTTGGGCTGTTCTCCTACGCAAACGCGCTGGCGGCACAGTACCTGGGTTCGGGTGAGCTCGAGAAATGCCCGAAGGTCGTCACCCAGGGCATGATCATGACGGTAATGAGCCTGCCCTTTCTGACGCTGATTACGTTCCTGGTCGCCGGTATTTTCGAGGGCATGGGGCACGAGCCCGAGCAGGTCGAGCTGGAACGCACCTACTACCTGATACTGATGTCCGGTGTACTCGTTACGCTGGCGAAGATCTGCATCTCGTCTTACTTCGCCGGCATCGGCCGCACCCACGTTGTCATGATCTGCGACCTCTTCGGCCTACTCATCAACATACCGTTGTGCTATGCGATGGTGTTCGGAAAACTGGGCTTTCCCGCGCTGGGGATCGTCGGTGCCGGCCTGTCAACCGTGGTCGCAACGGTCCTTGCGTTCGGCCTTTTTGTCGCTTTCTACTTTCGTAAGGAGCACCGCGACAAGTTCGGCGTGCAGCGTTCATTTTCGCTCGACACAAAGATCCTGAGGCGCTTCTGGCGCCTTGGTTTCCCATCCGGACTGGAACTGTTCCTGAACGTGGCAGCGTTTAACCTGTTCTTGCTCATGTTTCAGTCCTATGGCGTTGCCGAGGGCGCCGCGGCCGCGATCGTATTCAACTGGGACATTCTTTCCTTCATCCCGATGATAGGTCTGAACGTAGGCGTCATGAGCCTGATAGGCCGGTTTGTCGGCGCGCGAGATATGGCGCGCGCCAATGAAGTTATGACCGCCGCATTCGTCGTAGCTCTGGCCTATTCCGCGGTGCTCGCGGTCCTCTATATCACGCTTCGATACCCGCTCGTCGAGGTGTTCGCGCCACCAAGCGGAGATTTCACTGCGATTCGGGAGCTGTCAGCATTCATGATGATAGGCCTGTCCAGCTACGTGATGGCCGACGCGGTGATACTCGTGTCCGGCGGCGTCCTGCGAGGTGCGGGGGACACGCGCTGGTTGATGGTCGCCTCGGTGTCACTGCACTGGGCGATGCTGGTCGCTCAGTTCCTGATCATTCGCGTGTTCGAATTCAGCCCCAAGGTATCGTGGTTGGCTTTTGTCGTGTTGGTGCTTGCCATCGCCCTGGTCTATGCGCTGCGTCTCAAGGGTGGACGCTGGCGTGATCCGGACGTGCTGGAATCGGTGATGGCCGAGTAGCTGCTCCTTTAAAGTCACCGATTCTCGGGGCATATCAGGACAGCGACAGTTCGGCAGGAAATAGGCAGCCGCGCGCCGGGTCGGGCAATCGTATCGAGCAATGACCCGGCTCATAGCCTTTGTCAGCAGGGCTTCTCAGGCTATCGTGGGCCCCGTTGAAGAGTACGTGTAACTCCGCGTTCTGTGCCGATCGCCTGCGGATTTTGCGTATTCATTAACCACTAGCTAACGATAAGCTGGACACGTCAGGGTTATTAAGCCAGCAAGTCAGGGAGCGGGTGCATGAACCGGGTAGTGTCACTACCGGACAGCACTGGGTTTTTTGAGATTCGCTTTGAATCCATCGGCGGTCTTGGAGCCCACGCAGCCGGGCAGATCATTGCCAGCGCTGCTGTCCTTCGTATGGGACTCAACGGATCCCATTTTTCATCGTACGGGTCGGAGAAGAAAGGCTCCGTCGTGCGGTCGTTCGTTCGCCTTGCGCCGGCCGACCGTGCCATTCGCACGAGCGCACCAATTGAAGCGCCAGACGTCGTCGTCGTGTTCAATGGCGGCCTGCTCGCCCACCCGGCAACCATCGCCGGAATCCGCGCGAATGCAACACTGATTTACTGCGGGGCCGAAGGCGAAGTACCCGACGGACTGAAAGGTCTGCCCGATACAACCAGGATCATTCGCGTTGACGCGCAGAAGATCGCGATCGAGGAAAAATCCCGGCCGAACGCCGTCCTGATCGGCACGCTTACAGCTGCGCTGCCGTTCCTTGATAAGGACATGATCCTGCAGACACTCGAAGATACCTTTGCCGGCCGCCATCCCGAGGCAGTGGCTGCCAACGAGCGTGCCTTCACGCGCGGCGCCGAGCAATTCGAAGTCATCGACTGCGTCGGATTGAACGATGGTGACCTCCCGGTGCTGTCGTCGAATCCGCTATGGGGCTATCGCACCGCGCCGATCGGTGGCGTACTGCCGACCCCGGGGAACACGGCACACAACGACCTGCAAACGTCGCGCACCGGCTGGATGCCGGTGCTTGATCGCGACAAGTGCATTGACTGCGGCATGTGCGACATGGTCTGCCCCGACCTGTGCCTGGTCTGGTCGACGCACACCAACGAAGACGGCACACCCCATGTCCAACTGGACGGAATCGACTACCAGTATTGCAAAGGCTGCATGCGCTGCGTCGAGACCTGCTCCACGCTCGCGATGACGCGCGAGGCAGAGACGCCTGGGCGGGCAGACAAACTGCGCGTCCCGCTGTTTGCGGACCTGGGCCAGGCAACCGGAGGCTAGCATGTTACCCGAATCCCAAATCCCGCTGACGACCGATGGCCCGGCCCGCCAGGTGCATGACTTCAAGAGCGGCAACGAAGCCGCGGCATTGGCAGCGCGCGACATCGGCTTTCACCTTATGGGTTACTTTCCGATCACGCCGTCGACCGAAGTGGCAGAAAACCTGTCGCAGATGCAGGCGGATGGCGAGCATGACATCGTCATGATTCCCGCCGACGGCGAGCATGGCGCCGCAGGCATCTGCTACGGTGCGGCGCTCGGTGGCGGCCGCGTATTGAACGCGACCTCATCGCAAGGCCTGCTGTATTCGCTCGAGCAGCTACCCGTGCAGGCGGGCACGCGCGTACCGATGGTGCTGAACGTGTCGACACGCACCGTGTCGGGTCCGCTGGACATTCGCTGCGATCATTCCGACATTTACTTCGTGCTTAACACCGGCTGGATCATTTTGATGGCACGCGATCCACAGTCTGCGTATGACATGAACTTCGCCGCCGTCAGGATCGGCGAGCATCCGGACGTACGCCTGCCGGTCATCGTCGCCTACGACGGTTTTCTCACCAGCCACCAGAAACGGCGTATCGATCGATTCGACGATCCGGACGCCGTGAAAGCGTTCCTCGGCGAGCGTGAAGATCCGTACACGGCGCTCGATCCGGAGCGGCCCGTTACGTTTGGCCCGTACATGAACGACCCGGACCTGATCAACAACAAGGTGCAGCAGCACGAGGCCATGGAGGCCGCAAGGCGCGTGATCCCGGAGATCTTCGCCGAGTTTGCCGCGCTCTCTGGACGCAACTACGCCTCTGTCGACTGCTATCACATGGACGATGCCGAAGTTGCTCTCGTGTTACTGAACTCCGCGGCCGAAGATGCCAAAGAAGTTGCTGACCGGCTGCGTGACGAAGGCCACAAGGTCGGTGTGGTTTCGCCGAACGTGTTACGGCCTTTCCCCACAGACAAAATTCGCAAGATTTTCAAGAATGTTCGCGCCGTCGTTGTCGGCGACCGCGGTGATTCTTATGGCGCTGAAGGCGGTAATCTGTCGCTCGAAATCCGCGCTGCCCTGCAACAGGACCCTGACAATAAGACCCTGGTCTTGAGCCGTATTTACGGCCTCGGCGGCAAAGATTTCTACGACACGGATGCCGAAGAATTCTTCCATGAAGCGCTAACGGCGGCACGGACCGGTAAGGTCGAGGTGCCGTTCGAGTATCACGGTGCGTATGCCGGCGAGGACGGCGCGGGCCCACCGCCAGGCCTGCCGCCGATCAGGTCCGAGGAAGTGTCGCGCGGTATGGCAACCGCGACGCCGAACGCGGAGACGGGCAAGCTCGAGGTCGAACTCAAGCCACTGTGGGAGATGACGACGACGCCTTCGCGGATTGCACCGGGACACGGCGCGTGCCCCGGTTGCGGCTTCTTCCCGATGCTGCGACAAGCCTACAACGTGCTCGAAGGCAACATTGTCGTCCTGTTCCAGACCGGCTGTGCCATGGTCACGACGACGGGCTATCCGAAGACGGCACATCGCATTACCTATATCCACAACCTGTTCCAGAACGGTGCGGCCACGCTGTCAGGTCTCGTCGAGATGTATCACGAGCGCGTGCGTCGCGGTGAGCTCCCCTCTGTGCCGGAGGGCGAAGACACAACGTTTATCATGGTCACGGGCGACGGCGGCATGGATATCGGCATGGGCGCGGCGCTTGGCACGGCGCACCGCAACCATCGCATGATCATCCTCGAGTACGACAACCAGGGCTACATGAACACGGGCTCGCAATTATCGTATTCGACACCGTTCGGTCACCGCACGTCGACCAGCGAAGTGGGCGACGCACGCTCCGGCAAGCGCTTTCATCACAAGGACACGGCGCAGATATTCGCCGCCTGCAACCTGCCCTATGTGTTCACGGCAAGCGAAGGTTATCCCGAAGACTTCATGCGCAAGATATCGAAAGCGCAGTGGTATGCGCGGCGCGAAGGCATGGTCTACGGCAAAGTGCTGTCGTTCTGTCCGCTGAACTGGCGCACGAAGGACGATGCTGCCCAGGAAGTCCTGCAGACGGCTATCGACAGCTGCTTCTTCCCGCTGTACGAGGTCGAGAACGGCCATACGCGCATCACCTATGACCCTGACGCCATCGGTCGGCGCCGCGCCGTCAGCGACTGGCTGGGCATGATGGGCAAGACGAAACACATCCTTGCGCCGGAACACGCCGACCAGCTCGAGATGACGGAGAAAGAGGTCGACAGGCGCTGGCGCAGGCTGAAGATCAAGCACGAGCATCCGGAGCTCTAGGCCATGGCAAAGATCCTCGAGAAACGCCCACTGACGCCGGTCACGAAACTGTATCGTGTCGAGGCGCCGTTAGTCGCCGCCGCAGCCAGGCCCGGTCAATTTGTGATTGTGCGGGCCCGCGAAGGCGGCGAGCGCATACCCCTGACGATTGCAGATTACGACCGCGATGCCGGCACGCTGACCCTCGTGGTGCAGGAAGTCGGCGCCACGACCCGCTTCATTGGTGGCCTCTCTGTTGGCGAGGAAATTCTCGACCTGGTCGGCCCGCTTGGTATGGCGGTCGAGCCACCGGACACCGGGCATGTCGTCGGTATCGGCGGAGGATTTGGCGCGGCTGCACTGTTGTGCATGATGCGTGAATTCACGGCTCTTGGTCTCGAAACGACGAGCATCGTCGGTGCGCGTAACGAAGACCTCCTGATCCTGACCGATGAACTTACAGCCGCCTGCAACCACGTCGAGCTGTGTACAGACGACGGTTCCGCAGGCTACAAGGGGTTCGTGACAGAGCGGCTGGCGCAGCTCATCGACGGCGAGGCTCCCGGTAAACCTGATGTCGTCATAGCAATCGGGCCGATGGCAATGATGCGCGCGGTTGCGAGCACTACCGAAGGCACCGGCATCCCGACCCTGGTGTCGATGGATCCGCTGATGGTCGACGGCACAGGCATGTGTGGCGGCTGTCGCGTCACCGTCGACAACGAAGTGAAATTCGCCTGTGTAGACGGACCGCTGTTCGACGCCCACCTGGTCGACTTCGATGAGGCCATGCGCCGCAACAAGATGTATTTCAAGCAGGAACAGCAGTCAAACGATCGGACGGCCTGCTTAAAACGAGCTGCGGGACAGGACTGATGCCAGTCAAACGCGTTAACAAGACACCGATGCCGGAGCGCGACGCCGAGTTGCGTTCGCACGACTTCGGCGAAGTCAACGAAGGCTACGGAATCGCACACGCGCAGTTTGAAGCCGAACGCTGCCTGCGGTGCCAGGACCCGGTGTGCATCGACGGCTGCCCGGTGCGCGTACCGATTCCAGAATTCATCCACAAGATTGCGGCCGGTGACATGCGTGGAGCCGCCGACATCTTGCGCGCATCGAACCCGCTGCCGGCCGTCTGCGGTCGTGTCTGCCCGCAGGAGGTGCAGTGCGAGGAACAATGCTCGGTCGGTATTCGCTTCAAGCCCGTTGCCATCGGCTACCTGGAACGCTTCGTGGCTGACTGGGAGATGGCGCAGCCGGAGGGCGAAGAGCCTGCACAGCCGACACGCCCGGAGAAAGTGGCGATCATCGGCTCCGGTCCCGCCGGACTCGTGTGCGCAGGCGAGCTCGCCCGCCTCGGGCACCCGGTGACGATCTACGAGGCGCTGCACGCACCTGGCGGCGTACTACGCTACGGCATTCCGGAGTTTCGCCTGCCGAAGGACGTACTCGACTGGGAAATTGAACAGCTCAAACGACTCGGCGTGGAAATCGTCTGCAACATTATCATCGGTAAGACGCTGAGCGTTGACGACCTGTTCGGCAAAATGGGGTTCTCCGCTGTGTTCGTCGGCACAGGTGCCGGGCTGCCGCAGTTCATGGGTATCCCGGGCGAGAACTTCAACGGCGTGTATTCGGCCAACGAGTTCCTGACTCGTATCAACCTGATGAACGCCAACGATTTCCCAAACGCGGACACCCCCGTCATGGTCGGCAGGCGCGTCGCCGTTATTGGCGCGGGCAACACGGCCATGGATACCGTACGCACGGCGCTGCGGGTAGGCGCCGAGCAAGGCATGATCGTGTATCGGCGCAGTGACCAGGAAATGACTGCGCGCGTCGAGGAGCACCAGCACGCGATTGAAGAAGGCGTGGAGTTCAATTGGCTGACGAACCCTGTCGAGGTACTCGGTGACGACGAAGGCTGGGTGACAGGCCTCAAGTGCGTGAAGATGGAGCTCGGCGAACCCGACGACTCGGGCCGCGCGCGACCGATCCCGATCACAGGCTCCGAATTCGTAATTCCCGTCGACAACGTCGTGCTATCGATCGGCAATCGTCCGAACCCGCTGCTGCTGCAGACGACGAAAGGTCTCGATTCGAACAAGTGGGGCTGCCTGGTCGTCGAGGACGGCAGCGCGGAAACATCGCTAAGTCACGTCTACGCTGGCGGCGACGCCGTTACCGGCGCAGCGACGGTCATACTCGCCGCAGGGGCCGGCAAGAATGCGGCTCAAACGATACACGCCGATATCTGCGCGTAGCCCGCGCGCATCCGCGTAGTCACTTCACTGCACGTTCAATTGGGAGCCATGGTCGAGTAACCGCGGCCTGGGGATATACTGAGGCAAGTGCGTATATCTATGGGTTGGGCAACAGCGGTTCAATTCATGGGGTGTGAAGCAGGCAGTACTGACTGCACAGCGCGCTGGTCGAATGATTGGCAGCTGGACCTCCGGGAGTCCGATAATAATGTCTGAGTTGTTCCATCCAATTTCTGCGGAACAATTGATCGCGTGGATATTCTCTGAACTGAATTCCCGCGACTCTGTCTTTGGTATTCCCCGCCAGCACTTCTTTATTCCCCACGAAGACGACCGGTTTCGTACAACCGCTTTCGGTCATCCCCTGGAAACACCGTTCGGTCCTGCCGCAGGACCGCATTCTCAGATGGCTCAGAATATCGTGGCGGCGTGGCTGTGCGGTGCGCGTTACATCGAGCTAAAAACAGTTCAGACCCTCGACGTACTGGATGTGCCGAAGCCGTGTATCGACATGGAGGACGAGGGCTACAACGTAGAGTGGTCGCAGGAACTGAAAGTCTATGAGTCCTTCGACGAGTACCTTCGCGCCTGGGTACTGATACACGCCCTGCACCACAAGCTCGGCTTCCCGGGCCAATCGCCGGGCATCGTGTTCAATCTTAGCGTGGGCTACAACCTCGAGGGGATCCACCAACCGAACATGCAGTGGTTCCTGGACCAGATGCACGACTGCTCGGAATACAAGCCGGCCCTCATCGATCAGGTCGCCAGGTTCTACCCCGAAGTTCGGGACCTCGACATTCCGAATTGCCTCTCTGACAACGTAACCCTGTCAACCATGCACGGCTGTCCGCCCGAAGAAATTGAGAGCATAAGTACCTACCTGTTGCGTGAGCGACATCTGCACACGCTCGTGAAGTGTAATCCAACGCTGCTCGGCCCAGAGCGCGTACGCAAACTGCTAAACGAGGATCTGGGTTACAGGGACGTGGTAGTACCTGACGCCGCTTTCGAACACGACCTGAAATACTCAGACGCGGTACCGATGCTGCGCAACCTCGGAAAAGTCGCGAATGAATGCGGCCTCGAATTTGGGGTCAAGCTTTCAAACACGCTCGAAGTTGAAAATACGCGTGCCACTTTCGACGACGCGGAAAAGACGATGTATCTCTCCGGGCGCGCGTTGCATTCGATCACCGTAAACCTCGCGCACGATCTGACCGACGAGTTCGAAGGTGACCTGCCAATGTCATTTTCGGCGGGGGCGAACTGCTTCAACGCGGCGGCCCTGCTCGGTGCGGGGATGCAGACCATCACGGTATGTTCTGATCTTCTGAAGACTGGCGGCTATCTGCGCCTGCTCCAGTACCTTGAAACTGTCGACGATGCATTCGGCAGCGTGGGCGCGTCCAACATCGAAGAATTTATTTACAAGTCAGCAGGATCTGACACCTCCCACGCCGATATCCAGGCCGCTGCTCGACTCAATCTCGGTCGCTACGCCGAAAAAACGCGCAATGACCCGCAATACATCAAGAGTACGTTTGACACATCGCGCACCAAGACGTCACGCGAACTCGGTCTTTTCGATTGCATAAAGGCACCCTGTGTCGATGAGTGCCCGGTGAACCAGAACGTACCGCAGTACATGAGTGCTGTGCGTGATGGCGACATGGCGGAGGCGCTGCGCGTAGTCCGTGCCGACAATCCCATCGCCTGCATACTCGGCCGGGTCTGCGATCACTTGTGTGAACAAACCTGCGTGCGCAGTCACCTGGATGAGCCGGTAGCTATTCGGGACGTCAAGCGATTCATCATGGACCGCGAAGAACCACTCACAACCGAAAAACAGGCAACGCGCGCAGGCCCCAGGGTTGCGATCATTGGGGCCGGGCCCGGCGGCATGGCCGCGGCATCCGAGCTGGCCCGAGCCGGACTCGAGGTGGAAATATTTGAACAGCATGCCTATGCCGGCGGAATGGTCAGCGGAGCCGTTCCTGAATACCGCCTCCCCCTGGCGGTGTTTGACCAGGACTTCAGATTGCTGCAAGACCTCGGTGTCAGGTTCCATTTCGGTGTGCGAGCGGGGCGTGACTTTAGCCTGGCGCAGCTTCGCGATGATGGCTTTGAACACATAGTCATCATGGTCGGGGCCCAGCTCAGCAAGATGCTGGGGCTGGAAGGTGAAGACTGCGACGGTGTATTTGACGCCCTGCAGTTTCTTCGGCGCGCCCGCGAAGGCCACGTGATCGACTATGGCCGGCACGTCGGCGTGGTCGGCGCCGGGGATACAGCAATGGACTGTGCGCGTGTCGCCCGCCGTCAATCGGGCG
>CAYTTZ010000089.1:0-12443 GCA_964440945.1 uncultured Woeseiaceae bacterium | reverse complement strand
GTTTGTGGTGATGTCGGTTTCGGCAAAACCGAAGTAGCGCTCAGGGCGACCTTCGCCGCGGTGCACGGCGGCAGGCAGGTAGCGGTACTCGTACCAACGACGCTGCTCGCGCAGCAGCACGGACAAACTTTTCGCGATCGCTTCGCCGACTGGCCGGTCCGGATTGAAGTTCTGTCGCGCTTTCAGTCGACCAAGCAGGTCAAGGAGATCATCGCAGGGCTGCGCTCGGGCAACGTAGACGTCGTTATCGGCACGCATCGGCTGCTGCAGCACACGAAGGACTTTCACAATATTGGCCTGGTCATTGTCGACGAGGAACACCGTTTCGGCGTACGTCAGAAAGAAGTCATCAAGTCGTTGCGCAGCGAGATCGATATCCTGACGCTGACAGCGACGCCGATTCCTCGCACGCTGAATATGGCCCTGGGTGGCCTGCGCGAGATGTCGCTGATTACGACTCCGCCCGCGGATCGGCTGGCGGTCAAGACTTTCGTTTCCGAGTGGAACGACGTCATTATCCGCGAGGCCTGCCTTCGAGAAATCAAGCGTGGCGGCCAGGTTTATTTCATTCACAATCGCGTCGAAGATATCGGTCGTATCGAACAGCGCCTGCAGGACCTGGTTCCCGAGGCGGATATTCGTATCGGTCATGGGCAAATGCCAGAGCGTGAACTCGAGCAGGTCATGCTCGACTTCTATCATCGACGCTTCAACGTGCTGCTATGCACGACGATCGTCGAGAGCGGAATCGACGTGCCCACCGCCAACACCATCATCATCAACCGCGCGGATCGCTTCGGTCTTGCGCAATTGCATCAACTCCGGGGCCGCGTTGGCCGCTCGCACCATCGTGCCTACGCTTACCTGCTGGCGCCTCCCAGGGCCGTGATGACACCGGATGCGATCAAGCGCCTCGAGGCTATTGACTCACTCGAAGATCTCGGCTCGGGCTTTACGCTGGCAACCCACGACCTCGAGATACGCGGGGCCGGCGAACTGCTCGGCGATACACAAAGCGGGCAGATCCAGGAGATCGGGTTCTCGCTCTACACGGAGCTGCTGGGACGCGCTGTCGACTCGCTGCGCGCCGGCGAAGAACCGGACCTCGACGCGCCGCTGCACGCCGGCGTCGAGATCAATCTGCACATTCCGGCGTTGCTGCCCGAAGACTATGTCCCGGACGTACATCTCCGGCTGATCCTCTACAAGCGCATTTCGGCGACGGAATCCGCAGATGAGTTGCGCGAGCTTCAGGTTGAGCTCATCGATCGTTTCGGCCTGCTCCCGGACAGCGCGAAGAACCTGATGCGCATCGCGGCGATCAAGCAATCCGCAACGACGCTCGGAATCGAGAAGATTGATGCTGCCGAGCGCGGTGGCTACATGCTATTCGGCTCGCAAAGCCATATTGACCCTGTCGCGCTGGTTCAATTAGTGCAAAATGACAATCACAAGTACCGATTGCAGGGGTCGCACCGACTGCAGATTCGAGACGACCTGGCGGACCTGGAGTCGCGATTCCGCGCCGTCGAGCAGCTCCTGCGGCAACTTGCTATCAAGGACTAGGAACTTCTGAAAATCATGGCTCTAATGCGGATATCTTTGGCACTGCTTCTGAGCATGCTGCCAGCCCTGGCGGCGGTCCAGGCACAGGACAACCTGAGTGAGGAGACGGTTGAAATCCGTCGCTACACGGTCGAGATGATCGTCTTCCGATATGCACAGCAAGTATCGGCGGGCAGCGAGAAATTCAACCTGGAAAAACAGGCAGCGCCGGGGTTGGACGAAGACCCTGTCCTGGTCGACGGTGAACTTCTCGAGGAAATCGCGCCCGTTTCCCGAATCTATCGCGATATCGAATTCACGCTGCTCTCGAGAGATCAGTTCACCATGGGCAAGGTAATGAGTCGTCTTGAACGTCTCGATGCCTACGAGCCCCTGATGCACTTCGCCTGGACACAGGCAACCTGGCCCGATGAGGGCACCTTGCCGATTGAGCTCAGCACGATGGGCCGAACGCCACCGGGGCTCCGTGGCACGCTGCGACTCTACCTGAGCCGCTTCCTGCATCTTGTTGTCGACCTTGAACTGGAAGCACCGCGCAAACTGGCGAGACCCGACGCAGGATCCGAAGACATGCTGAGCTATGGCGACTATCGCTCAATTGACGAATCAGGATTGCTCAACGAGCCCTACGACTTCGGATCGCCGCAACCCGTGCGCTACCACATCGACGAAAATCGCATCTTCAAGTCCGGAGAACTTCGCTATTTCGACCACCCGAAGTTTGGCGTGCTGGCCAAGATAATGCGGGTTGAGAATGAGCCGGAAGAACCGCGCGAGCCTGAAGAATCCGAGCTACTCGGATACCCGGCCCAATAACGCACCAAGGTATTCGCGAGCACCCTGCTCCTCTCCGGCAGCATCGGCCACGCATACGTCAAAACTGACTGTAACGAAGCGGGAGGTCTTGGATCTCGGGTGATGCAATCCAAGTTCACGGACTGCCGTCGAGATTCCGCTCGCGAAATCACGAACGCCCTCCTCGTCGGAAGCGTGCGACAGCACAACGAATTGCGCACCACCGGGGCGAGCCACGACATCGCTCGCGCGGCGCAGACAACGTTTGATCGCCTGGCCAGCGCGCCGCAGGCACGAATCAGCGGCGTGCCGGCCGAAAACTTCGATATACGAATCAAACTCATCCAGCGTGAACGTCACCAGCGATAGCTGGCTCTTCTCGCGCGAGGCAACCGCCCAGTCGTGTTCGAAGACTTCCGTGAATGCACGGCCGTTCAACAGGCCGGTCACCGGATCATCGCGGGACAGATCCCGGATGCGGCGCTTCGCTTTGAGCAGCGCGTGATGCATTTCGTCGCTTTGTGCCGGCGCGGAGCCCGCGCCGCCGCGCCAGTACGCGGCGTAGAAACGCGCCGCATCCTCATTGGCAAGAACGAGCGGCTTGATCACGAGCAAGTACTCCCGGCCATTAGACTCGACCGGAAAACTGGTCTCCTGCTCCGCACGCACCGACTCGCTGGCTTCGATAGCGATCTCGCGCCCGGCGATCTCCTCAACAACGTCAGCGAACGGCTGACCGCGGCCCTCTTTGCCACCCAGGTTTTCGAACGCCGGGTTAGCCAGCACGACAGGCCAGTCTGGCTGATCGATACGCGCCACGAGCAACGGCTCGGTTGTCGCTGCGATGACCTGTTCGAGAATGGCTCGGTTCGGTGCCCTCATGATTGCATGCTCATACGGACCTGAAAAATGCCTGCAGCAAGCTCATCGTAGCCGCGCAGGCGGCTTGCGTGCTGGCTTCGACATCCTGGTGTATCGGCGTATCGCCGCGCCCGGCGGCACGATTGACGATCATTGCCAGGCAGGCATAGTCGAGCCCGAGCTCCTGCGCAATTGAGGCCTCCGGCATCGCGGTCATGCCGACATAATCGGCGCCGTCCTTTTCCAGGCGGTCGACTTCGGCTGCCGATTCGAGCCGCGGGCCCTGGGTTGCTGCGTAAACGCCGCCATCGAAGCAGTCGATGCCAGCCGCTTTCGCGGCAGTGAGCAATCGATTTCGGAGTGGCGAGGAAAATGGCACAGTGAAATCGATATGCTCGACCTGACCGTCAGAACCGTCGAAGACGGTATGCTCCCGACCCCAGGTGTAGTCGAGGAGCTGGTCGGGCACGGCCAGCTGGCCGGACTCGCGAACGTTGGAAACAACGCCCACCGTATTCAACGCGATCACGCTTTCGGCGCCCAGCGCCTTCAACGCCGACAGGTTGGCGCGGTAGTTAATTGCGTGCGGCGGTATTGAATGATCAGCACCATGCCGTCGAAGCGACAGCAGCGAGCGTTCTTCAAGCATGATCGTATGGATGGCCGCCGACGGACTCCCGAAGCGAGTCTGCGCCAGGCGCCCCTCACCTTCACCCGCCAGCGCTGGAAAACCGCTGCCGATAATTACCGCAAATTTCGTTGGCGTCGTCATTGTGCGCTTGCGTCAGGCATCCAGGTGCAGCTCCGGGCGGTCACTCCAGCGCGCGAACTGCCGATTGATCGAAAACCACTCGTCGCTCGCCAGCAGCGTCTCACGTAGCGGATGCCCGGTGCCATGCAGTCGCGCAAGGCGCACCAGCGATAGCGGATTGGAGTAGTCAACCAGCGCTGCGACCGCCTGTTGCGCAGCATCCCGGTCATTACAGACGAGAATCATGTCACAGCCCGCGTCGAGTGCCAGCCGGGCTCGTGTTGCCATGGGGCCATAGTCGCGCGTCGCCTTCATACTGAGATCGTCACAGAATACCGCACCGCCAAAGCCAAGCCGGGAACGCAGTTCACGTTGTATCCAATATTCCGAGAAGCCGGCCGGCAGCGGGTCCATCTGTTTGTAAATAATGTGCGCCAGCATGACACCCGCGAGAGCACTATTGCCAATGAGTCGCTCATACGGCCGCATGTCATCGAGTACCAGGCCGTAATCCCGGCGATCCGTCGGCAGTTTCAGATGCGAATCCGCTGTGACCGCGCCGTGACCCGGAAAGTGCTTGCCTACAGCGGCCATGCCGGCGCTGCGAAGGCCGCGCGCGAAGGCTCCTGCAAGTTCGGCCACCGAATCCGGCTTCGTATGGAATGCGCGGTTGCCGATAATCTCGCTCACGCCCCAGTCCAGGTCCAGGCAGGGCGCAAAACTGAGATCGATGCCGACGGAGCGCAGCTCGGAGCCGATCATCCAGCCGGCCTGGCGCGCGGCACGCAGCCCGGATTCGCTGTCGCGATCGTACTCGCGTCCTATCCGCCGCATCGGCGGAATTGCGGTAAAACCGTCGCGGAAACGCTGCACCCGGCCGCCTTCATGATCGACGGCGATCAGCAACGGTGGACTGCGCAGAGCGCGTATATCCTGCACGAGGTCCGCGACCTGATCGGCGGATTCGAAGTTGCGCGCAAACAGGATTACCCCGCCCACCGCAGGTTCCCTGAGCAAATCGCGATCCGCGGGACTCAGGTGGAGTCCGTCTATGTCCAGCATCACGGGGCCTAATGACATCCGCTGCGCCTCTGGGGTTGCGGTCAAGATTTGCTAAAGATACCGACCGATTCTACATGGGCCGTGTGCGGGAACATATCGATGATGCCTGCCGCCTCGAGCCGATACCCTTGCTCATGCACCAAAGTCCCGGCGTCCCGGGCAAGTGTGCCGGGGTGGCAGGACACGTACACAATTCGCTGCGGCCCGAACAGGTGCATTCGACTGACAACCTCTGCGGCGCCGCTACGCGCCGGATCCAGCAACAGGCGGTCCCATCCTGACTTCACCCAGGGCTCGCTGCCGTCGATCTTGCCCAGGTCGGCGACCCGGAACTCGACATTGGTCAGGCCGTTACGCCGTGCGTTCTCGCCCGCGCGCGCCACCAGGCTCGCGTCACCCTCCACACCGAGGACGGCCCCGGCTTGCCGAGCCAGCGGCAACGAGAAATTGCCGATACCGCAGAACAGGTCGAGCACGCGATCGTCAGGTCCGGACTGCAGTTCCTCCACCGCAAAGCTCACCATGCGCTCGTTGATGTCGCTGTTTACCTGTACGAAGTCGACCGGCTCAAAGGCGATTGTGATGTCGAAGGCCTGTAGCGAATAGTAAAGCGGATCTGCCTCGGCCGGATGCAGGAGCGTGACCGAATCGAGTCCTGCCGGCTGCAGGTAGATGCGGATGTCTTGTGACTCGCCGAACGCTATTAGCTCCGCCCTGTCGGCATCGGTCGGCGGATCGAGCACACGGAACACGAGCGCCACATGATTGTCAGCCACGGCGACCTCGACCTGCGGCAGGCGCGCACGTATCGAGAGACCGCCGATCAGTTCACTCAGCGCGTCAATCATGCCATCGACCGGCTTCGCCAGTACTTCGCAACGGTGCATGTCCGTTACGTACGGCGCGTGACGTTCGCGAAATCCTACCAGCGTCCGGCCTTTTGCCGGCACGTGCTTGACCGCGAGACGTGCGCGGCGCCGATAATTCCACTCGGGGCCGGTCATGACCGGCAGCCAGCGCTCAGGCTCGACGCGCCCGATGCGTTCGAGGTTGTCTCTCAGCGTCTGCTCCTTAATTGCGCGCTGATGCTGCGCCGACACATGCTGCAGGGAACAACCGCCACAGCGCCCAAATGCCTCGCACCGGGGCTCGATGCGATCAGGCGATGCCTCGATAACCTCGAGCAGTTCGCACTCGTCGTAACTACGACGCGATTTGCGGCGAATAAACTGCACCGTCTCGCCCACCAGGGCGCCGGCCACAAATGCTTTCTTGCCGTCCAGGCTCGCAATACCCTTGCCGTCGTGAGTGACCGACTGGATCTGCGCCGTTTCCGGCTCGCGTCGTCGTCTCGCCATGAGAGCCCTTATTCCGTCCAGGCCGACAGAAAGTCGTTAAGGTGCGCCTGGTCCATTTTCGAAAGCGTCGTTCGCACGAGCGCGTACTCACGCTCGAGGTCTTTCGCATCGAGATTGCCACGCATGAACTCGAACCGCAGGAAGACCAGCCAGGTATTCAGTACATCTGTCTCGCAGTAGTCCCGGATCTTCTTAATACCACCCTCGCGATATGTATCCCAGACTTTGTCACCACTCATGCCGAGCTTGCCGGGAAAACCGAGCATGACAGCAATCTGGTCCAGGCTGGCGCGTCCCCTCGGTTGAAAGCCGGCGATGACATCCATCAGGTCGACATGTCGCCAGTGAAATCGGCTCAGGTAGTTATTCCACTTGAAGTCGCGGTCGCCCTCGCCCATTTCCCAATAGCGCGGTGCCTGAATACCGTTCTTCAGCGCACGGTAGTGCAGCACGGGCAGGTCAAAACCGCCACCGTTCCAGGATACGAGGTCCGGCGTGTAACGTTCGATGCCGTCGAAAAACCGCTGCACAATTTCCGCCTCATCGGAGTCTTCATCCCCAAGAGTCCAGACCTTGAATGTGTCGGCGGTACGAAACGTCACGGAGATAGCGACGATGCGATGCTGGTGCAACGGCAGGAAGTCGGTGCCCGCGGCCTGCTGACGCTTGAACATCATCGCCGTGGCAACGTCGTCATCCGACAGTCCGTCCAATTCCCAGAAACGGCGTCCGAATTCAACGTCCGGAACGGTCTCGATGTCAAAAGAGAAACAATGCATGTCTGCCACTAACCTCGTACTTGAAATGAACTAACTCTGCAGCGTCGCCGCCGTTTCGACAACGGCAAATGCAACGACCAGCCCGGCGTCGTCGGTGAGGCTGACATGACCGCTGCCGACCCCCAACCTGTCGCATACTCGCCTGCCGCGTTCCGACCAGGTGACCATCGGCCTGCCCCAGTTGTTATTGAGGATGCCCACATCGCGCAGCCACACACCGTGCGCAAAGCCGGTACCCATCGCTTTGACCGTCGCTTCCTTACCGGCGAAACGCATCGCGAGAAAACGTACCGGCTGCTTGCTGCGGCGAAACAGCTCGATTTCTTCATCCATCAGGATCCGGCGCACGAAATGCTCGCCGAAACGATCGTAGGTCGCCTGGATACGAGACAGTTCGACAATATCGGTGCCGACACCGAAAATCACGGCGTAGTCACCGGGCGCGCGCCTCGATCATCAACCGCTTCATCTCGGCGACGGCCACGCCAAGACCGTCAAAGACCGCGCGCGCAATAATCGCGTGGCCGATATTCAGCTCAACGATTTCCTCGATGCGCGCGATCGCAGCAACATTTTGATAATGCAGGCCATGGCCCGCGTTTATGACGAGACCAAGACTGGCGCCGTACCGAGCAGCCTCCTCGATACGCCGCAGCTCCTCCTGCTGCTCTTCGCCATCGGTTTCCGCGTAACGGCCCGTATGCAGTTCGACCACAGGCGCGCCCGCGGCCGCCGCGGCATCGAGTTGGTCCGGATCCGGGTCGATAAACAGTGAGACGCGAATGTCGGCGTTGGCAAGTACTTTGCAGGCATCGCCAACCTTTTCCTGCTGCCCTCTGACATCGAGGCCGCCCTCGGTCGTCAGCTCCTGGCGCTTCTCCGGAACGAGGCAGCAGTCCGAGGGTTTGACTTCGGCGGCGATGCGCAGCATCTCGTCCGTGACTGCCATTTCGAGGTTCATGTGCGTTCTCATCACCGCTTTCAGTGCCTCGAGGTCACTGTCCTGTATGTGACGACGATCTTCCCGAAGATGCACGGTGATACTGTCCGCACCGGCTCTCTCAGCCACCTGGGCCGCCTCGGCCGGGCGCGGGTATGGCGTACCACGAACCTCGCGCAACGTGGCCACGTGGTCGATATTGACACCCAGGAAGATCGGTTTCGCTTCAGTCACTTTCAGTTGTCCGCTGGTCGGGAGCCGCAATTCTACTCCGATGTAACTCCATGAGCACCTTGCGACTCTTGAGCTCCTTGCCACCGAGGTGATGGTTAATTACCTGTCGCAGCAATCGGTTTGCCGCGCGCAGGATGTCGGGGTCATCGAACTCCCGGGCCCGGATCGACTGCAATACACGGCCAGTAAAAACCATCGGTCCGTCTGAGCGCTCAACCGGCACCGGTCCCTGCTCGATGCGGTAATCATAGTGCCGTTCCGGATCAAGTTCGGCGTCCACGGCATCATCCGGCTGGAAGCTCACCGCGTAGCCCAGCAGGCTCATAAATTCGAGTTCAAAAGAGCGCAGGGATTGAGCAATTTCCGGGCTCGACCCCAGGCTTGATATGACCTCCGCATAGAGCGCGAAAATTTCGGGCTGAGCATCATGTCTGTGCAGGAAATGCAGCAGAAGCTCATTGACGTAAAACGCCGCCAGTACCGCATCGCCCTGGATACCCGTAGGCGGGCCGGCAGCTTCGGCACCGGTCAACGTGCCGAGGTCGCCGCGAGCGACCCACGAAATACTGAGCGGCAGGAATGGCCGCAACAGGCCGGCAAGGCGTGATTTCGCACTGCGACTGCCGCGCGCCACCAGCGCGATCTTGCCGTGGTCGCGTGTGACGATGTCGAGTATGAGACTCGTGTCCCGGAATGGCCGATGGTGCAGTATGTAAGCTGGCTGCTGTTGTATGCGCCTGGGTGCGATCACGAGAAGTAACGGAGACTATGGAACATCGTAACCAAGGCTCAACAAGTCCTTTTCGTTGTCTGCCCAGTTGGCTTTTACTTTGACCCACAGCTCGAGATGCACCGGCAGGCCCAGCTGTTCCGCAATTTCCAGGCGCGCCGTGCGACCGACCTTTTTCAGAACAGCACCGCCCTTGCCGACGACGATGCCCTTCTGGCTGTCACGTTCTACCCAGATAATCGCATTGATTGCGACACCCCTCGCCTCGGTCACGTAACGCTCGACCTGCACGGTCAGGCCGTAGGGGAGCTCCTGGTGCAGCAACTCCATCAGCTTTTCGCGTATCACTTCGGCTGCATGAAACTCTGCGCTGCGATCCGTGTGCATGTCCGGCGGAAACAGTGGCGGTGACTCGGGCAGGTAGCCTGGAATCAAAGCCATCAGCTGCTGCAGATTGTCGCGCTTCTTCGCTGATATCGGCACAATCTCGGCGAAGTCGTGTCGGTCCGCCATCGTCGACAATACCTCCAGCAGCTTTTCCTTCGGCTGCACCTTATCCACCTTGTTGAGCAGTGCCACCACAGGCGCATTGCAGCTCTTCAATCGATTGAGAACATCCTCGTCTTCAATCGTCCAGCGCGTGGCGTCGCTAACGAACAGCACCAGGTCGGCATCAGCCAGCGCGTTTGCCGCCGTGCGATTCATGTAGCGGTTCATCGCTTTGCCGGCCTGGCGATGCAGCCCCGGCGTGTCGACGAAAATTATCTGTGCGTCGGTCGCGGTGTGAACGGCCAGGATGCGGTGACGTGTCGTCTGGGGCTTCGCCGTTACGATACTGACTTTGCGATCCATAACCGCGTTGATCAGCGTCGATTTACCGACGTTGGGGCGACCAATCACGGCAACCATTCCACAGCGATGCACGCTCATGTCTTTTGTTCCTGAAGTATTGCCAGCATTTCTCTTGCCGCCTTCTGCTCGGCCTTGCGTCGCGTCGTTGACTCGCCGTGAGCTACAACATCAGTTTCATCGACGGCACATGCGACCTCAAATCGCTGCTTGTGTGCCTCACCCGTGACCTTCGCGAGCTCATAATTCGGCAGCGCCTTACCACGCGCCTGTAACCATTCCTGCAGACGCGTCTTCGGATCCCTTAAGTCTGCGGCATCTGGCAGTGCTTCCAGGCGTGCCTCGAAGACCTTCCCGATAACGAGCGCTGCGGAGTCGAACCCACTGTCCAGGAAGACGGCGCCAAAGAGAGCCTCCAGCGCATCCGCCAGGATAGACTCGCGCCGGTGCCCGCCGCTTTTCAACTCCCCGCTGCCGAGTATCAGATGGTCGCCGACGCCAAGGTCCGCGGCAAGCACTGCGAGACTTGAGTCTTTGACGAGTGATGCGCGCAACTTGCTGAGGTCCCCTTCCGAGGCATCCGGGCGCGCGTTGTAGACGGCCTCCGAGATAACGAAATCGAGAATGGCGTCGCCGAGAAATTCGAGGCGTTCGTTGTTGAGGCGAGCCGCGCTGCGGTGCGTCAGGGCCTGGCTAAAGAGTCCGGCATCCTGAAAGCGGTAATACAATGTGCTGTAAAGCCAGCGCTCGGCCGTTTCCAATGTGATCGCTCATCCGGATGGTCAGACCCACAGACCGAGGGTTAGTGCTATTTTCGGATCATCGCTCTCTCGTCAAAATCGACGAGGAACGAAATATTCCCGATGAAGTCCGCTTTGTGCGAATAGACGGCGGATACCTCGTAACCGCCATCGACTGCCTTGATCTGTATATCTTTCGCCTTGATGACGCCGACGCTGTCGATGTCAAAACGGCGGGCAATTGAGGTACGAATCGCAGACTTGGTGGCACGCGCGCCATCGAATTCTTCCTGAACACCTGAAATGACACTGGCGACCTTCATATAGTTCAGATACACCGGGGTCAGCCTGAGGCCTGAAAATGCAAACAAACCTATGAACATGACAAGTATGACCAGGCCCAGCGTCGTCATGCCCGCCTGCCTATGCATGGAACGATGTTTTTCCAGCGACTTAAACGTCATACCCAGTTCTCCAATCAAAATGTGCGGCACCACAGGTTTCGCCCTGCAATTATCCCCTCATTATGTTGAGATTATCAGCGAAATCAGTGACTGGTACCACATTATTGGATTTTCATCCCGATGCGGGCCCAATCCGGCATATTCCACGGTACGAAGTGCATCCAGACTCGAACGGCCTCGCCCACCAGGAATCTTTCCGGAACCGCGCCGATAAAGCGGCTATCCCGGCTGCGGTCGCGATTATCTCCCATTACAAAGTAATGCCCCTCCGGGACCCGGTATGTTCCGTCACGCGTCGAGAACTGCGGGTTGCTAACCAGGATGTCGTGTATGCGACCATCAAGGTCTTCAACAAACACCGGTGCGTCGAAAGACGCCTCTGCGCCTCGCTGCAGATTCACGGTTTCTCCATTGATCGTCAGTCGTTGCCGCTCGTAGACGACTTCGTCACCAGGCAGACCGATTACCCGTTTGATGTAGTTGATGCTCGGATCCGACGGCAATCGGAATACGATGACGTCACCGCGCTCCGGATTACCGGTTTCAATGATCTTCGTTTCGGTCACCGGCAAGCGCAGACCGTAGGCGAATTTCTGCACAAAGATAAAATCGCCTTCCACCAAGGTCGGCATCATGGATCCCGACGGAATTCTGAACGGCTCGAAAATAAAGGACCGGATAATCAGCACGAACAGCAAAACCGGGAAAAACGAGCGCGCATACTCGACGAGAGTTGCCAGCGCACCCGG
Organism: uncultured Woeseiaceae bacterium; assembly: GCA_964440945.1. Taxonomy (GTDB): domain Bacteria; phylum Pseudomonadota; class Gammaproteobacteria; order Steroidobacterales; family Woeseiaceae; genus UBA1847. The sequence continues at coordinate 565 of CAYTTZ010000089.1, read as the reverse complement.
CGCTTCACGGCTGTCCGCCTCAGTCGTCTTCCAGAAAGCTATGTCAAGCAGCACCACGACGCCCGAGAACAATGTTAGTGCCGTCAGGATCAATGCAAGATTAATAATCAAATCATCCACTCACTTTTCAACCCGCAACACAGCAAGAAAAGCCTCCTGCGGGATTTCTACCGACCCGACCTGCTTCATTCTCTTCTTGCCCGCTTTTTGCTTTTCCAGCAATTTTCGCTTCCGGGACACGTCGCCACCATAGCATTTTGCCGTCACGTTTTTTCGCAGCGCCTTCACATTACTGCGCGCAATTATCTGGCTGCCGATTGATGCCTGGATCGCAACGTCGAACATCTGGCGTGGAATCAGCTCGCGCATCTTCTCAACGAGGTCGCGGCCGCGAGTCTTTGCAGTGTCCTTGTGCGTGATCACTGACAGCGCGTCTACGCGCTCCCGGTTGATCATAAGGTCGAGCCTGACCAGTTGTGCCGGCTCAAAGCGCTCGAAATGATAGTCAAACGACGCAAAGCCACGGCTCGCTGACTTGAGGCGATCAAAGAAATCGAGCACCACC
>CAYTTZ010000088.1:0-12531 GCA_964440945.1 uncultured Woeseiaceae bacterium | reverse complement strand
GTGACGGCCCCCGGTGTAGATCCTGGTGGTCAACCGGGCATGACCCGTCGCCTCGTAGTGCGCCGAGAGTTTGCGCATACCATCCTCACCCCCAACCGGATCATCGCTGCCGCCCGTAATCAGGATGGGCAGAGAAGTCGGTATTTCGAGTAGCCCCGCGTTCGTCGAAATTTCGAGCAGACCGCCGAGCAGGTCGATCCACAAGCCGGTCGTGTATGGGCCGCCGCACAAGGGGTCCTCAATATACTTGTCAACTTCGGCGGGCTCGCGGGAAAGCCAGTCGAGTTCCGTACGCGCCGGCTCGAACTTCTTGTTGAAGTCGCCGAAACCCATCTTGTCCAGCAATGGGCTCTGCCCACTCTTTCCCCGGCGAAATGACACGAGCCATGCCAGCAGACGCCCGATCCTCAATAGCGGCCGTGATGGCCAGGTCGACCCCGATAGAATGAGCGCACCAAGACCATCGCCGAATCGCATCGAGTAGCTCTGCGCGATGTATGACCCCATGCTGTGGCCCAGCACGACAAGCGGACGTTCCGGAAATCGCTGTCGCAGAAACTGCGTAACCTGATGACTGTCGGTGACCAGCAGTTCCCAGCCGTTTTCGGCGGCGAAAAACCCGATCTGCGACGAGTGCGGACCGTGGCCGCGATGGTCGTGAGCACACACGGCGAAGCCGCGGCTGACGGCTTCCAGCGCGAAGCGCTCGTAACGGGCCGAATGCTCGCCAAGACCATGGATGACCTGGATAACTGCAGTCGGTTTGCCCTCGGGTTCCCAGAGGTAGATCGGGATGTCGTGGGATTCCGGCGCATGTAGTGAATGGCTGGTGCAGGTCATTTTTGTCATGGCGTCCGGCCGGAGAGGTTTACAGGCAAACATCATATACTGTGAGCACAATAGTCTGCACGGTGAGCAGGCTTGGCCAGATATATGGAGTGAAAACAAGAATGATCGAGCTGTACTACTGGCCAACGCCGAATGGCCAAAAAATTTCCGTGATGCTCGAGGAGATTGGCCTGAATTACGAGGTCAGGCCGGTGAATATCGGCGCAGGCGACCAGTTTGATCCCGGATTCCTGCGAATCAGCCCAAATAACCGGATGCCGGCCATTGTCGATACGGAAACCGGCATTTCCGTTTTTGAGGGCGGTGCAATCCTGATCTACCTGGCGGAAAAATCCGGAATGCTGTTGCCAGAGGAGTCGTCCGCGCGTTTCGACGTGCTGCAATGGTTATTTTGGCAGGCTGGCGGTTTGGGTCCCATGGCGGGGCAGCTCAGTCATTTCGTCAACTACACGAAGGAAGAGAACCCCTACGCGTTGCATCGATACGCCAACGAATATGATCGCCTTCTTGCCGTTATGGACGTGCGCCTGCGCGATCGCGAATTCCTGGCGGGTGAACTCTCCATTGCTGATATCGCCAGCTTCCCCTGGGTGCTGCCGTATCGGCGCTTGGGCAACGACCTCGACAAGTTCACTAATCTGAGGCGCTGGTTTGACACGCTAAAGGTGCGACCCGCGGTGCAGCGAGGTATCAACCTCGGCAAAGACTGGCCTCGCGACGAAGCGCGCAATGAGCAGGCGAGAGCGATGCTGTTCGATCAAAACTCCAAGACCGTGTTCGCTGCGGCCAGGGCGTCGGAGAAATAGCATGAAATTCTATGATTGCAAGACCGCTCCGAGTCCGCGAAGAGTCAGGATATTTCTCGCTGAGAAGCGCATCGAACTGGATACGATCCAGGTCGATCTTGCCGATGGCGAGCAGTTTGGCGAGGCCTTCAGGAAAATCAACCCGGACTGCGTCGTACCGGTTCTGCAACTCGACGACGACCAGTGCATCAGCGAGGTCGTGGCAATATGCAGCTATATTGAGGCGCTCCATCCTGAGCCGGCGATGTTGGGCGAGACGCCGGCAGACAAGGCAGCCGTCCTGATGTGGAACGCCAAAATTGAACAACAGGGCCTTGGGGCCATGGCCGACACATTTCGGAACTCGGCGAAAGGTCTCAGGGACAAAGCGTTAACCGGGCCCGACGCCTACCCCCAGATCCCCGAGCTCGCCGAACGGGGCCGCCAACGCGTCGAGCGCTTCATGCGCCGCATCGAAACGCACCTTGCTGGATGTACCTATGTTGCCGGTAATTTCTTCTCGATGGCGGATATCACGGCAATGGTGTTTGTGGATTTCGCCGCGTGGACAAAGATCCCCCTGCCATCTGACGCGACCAATCTGGCGCGCTGGTACGGCGATGTGTCAAAGCGGCCGAGCGCGACAGCCTGATATCAGTTGCGGGGCTTCAGGGTTGAGAAGCCGAAGAACAGCAGCGCCGCAATTTTTGCCAGTTCGAGCGATGAGTATATTGCGTGTGCGTACGAGGGCGGAGGCTCACCGCCGGAGATTACGATGTTCGTGCGTGCCGCGAGTTCCGGTATGAGCCATACCCCCTGAGCCAGAACAACGAGTGTAAGGAACGCGCAAATGCCCCACCATTGTCGCGCCAGACCCGCGACCCTGACGACAACAAGCAGCGCGACCAGCAAAGCAAGCTCCGCTTTGTTCAGCGCCGCGAATACTACGCGGCCGACATCCAGTGCAATCGGGCGGGTTATCGACAGTGCTGTAAACCGAACCGGCGTAGCAATCATCGAAATGCCGATCGTGACGCCCGCCCACAGGAAACATACCCACGCGGGGTTCCGTACGGCGTTGCGAAATTGGCTGATCACGGACGTATAATGCATCACCTTCCCAGCTAAGACACTCACTATGATTGAGCCGGAATCGCAACTCGCAGAGCGTGTCCTGATGATCCGTCCCGTCTGCTTTCGCAGCAACCCGCTGACGGCGCAGTCGAACCGATTTCAGGGGAAAACCGGATTGCCGGCGGACGCGCAGCAGGCTGCGGCCGCGCACGAGTTCGATCGGCTGGCAGACACGCTCCGACAGGCGGATGTTGACGTAATCGTCATCGAGGACACGCCTTTGCCGGAGACGCCGGACTCGATATTCCCCAACAACTGGATAAGCATGCACGGTGATGGGCGGGTCGTGCTGTATCCGATGGAAGCGGAAAACCGGCGCACCGAGCGACGCATGGATATCGTCGATTACCTGAGCGAGAAGGAGGGTCTCTCGGTTACGGAAATCATCGATCTGAGCAGCCATGAGCAAGCCGGCCACTACCTGGAGGGCACCGGCAGCATGGTGCTGGACCGGGTGAATCGTATCGCGTACGCCTGTCTCTCATCGCGAACGCACCTGGACCCACTGGGCGATTTTGCACAGCGGATGAATTACACCGTTGTTGCATTCGACGCTGTCGATCGCGAAGGCGTGCCCGTTTACCACACGAACGTATTGATGAATGTCGGCGAGAAAGTGGCGGTAATCTGTGATGAGGCCATTCGGCAAGCTGACCAACGCGATGCGGTCTTGCGGCAGCTGCGCGATACAGGGCATGAGGTGATAAGCCTGAGTTATACACAGCTCGAGGCATTCGCCGGCAATATGCTGGAGCTGAAGAACAGCAGTGGCGAGCGAGTTGTTGCAATGTCACAAAGGGCCCTGGACTCGCTGGACAAGGATCAGCTCGAGGCAATGGAGGCAAACGGCCCTATCGTCTGCGCGCCGATCGACACGATCGAGGACTCTGCCGGCGGCAGTGTCAGATGCATGCTGGCGGAAGTGCACTTGCCGGCGCCCAGGCCCATGAGATAACGCAGATCAACAATGCGATTGCGCGCAATCAGGCGTATATTTAACTGCAGTCTCTCGAAGCCCTGAAGGCCATCTCGAAGGATCCGGCAAGCAAGGTATATTTCCTTGGTGGTTCGAGCCCGAGTCCATTGCCGTTGATGCACCTGGGCGACGCGAAGCCATGGTCCGGACGCAGGCGTCACTCCATGACGAGCGGGAGCCGGGTGACTGGCCCCCATTTTTGCATTTAATAACAAGCTGAAAAAAGATATCCATGAGTAACGACAAGATCCTGATGTGCCCCCCCGACTATTTCAACGTGGACTACGTGATCAATCCCTGGATGGCGGGCCAGGAAGAGTCATTGAGCCTGGAACACGCGAAGCGCCAGTGGGAGACGCTCCGGGACACGGTCGGCCGGTTCGCCGAGGTCGTCACCATCTCGCCGCAGCCGGATTTGCCGGACATGGTATTCACGGCCAACGCGGGAGTCGTCTACGGCGACAAGGCGATTGCGAGCCATTTCATGCCGCACGAGCGTCGCGGGGAAGAGCGCTACTTCAAGAAGTGGTTTGCAGAAAACGGCTTCGAGCTACTCGACCTCGATGAGAAGATCGGGTTCGAGGGTGCAGGCGACTGCTTGCTGGACCGCCGCGGCCCGTGGCTCTGGACCGGCTATGGATTTCGAACAGAGATTGAGGCGCATGAGGAGATTCGCAGGTTCTTTGATATCGAAGTCGTCTCTATTCGGCTTACGGACGCACGCTTCTACCACATCGACACGTGTTTCTGTCCGCTGACCGACGGTTTCCTCATGTACCACCCGCCGGCATTCGACTACGAGTCCCGCATTGCGATAGAAAGCCGCATCCCTCCGCACAAGCGCATCATTGTCGACACTATGGATGCCGGTAACTTCGCCTGCAACGCCGTGAACATTGGTGACAGGGTGATTATGAACAAGGCATCTGAACCGTTGAAAGCCAGGCTCATGCTGGCCGGATTCCGTGTACACGAAGTCGAGCTCAGCGAGTTTCTGAAGGCCGGCGGTTCGGCGAAATGTCTGACACTCAAGCTCGTGGAGCCGCGACGCTAGCGGGGTTTGCCAATGGCTGTGTCAATCGCATATCAGATCTTCCTCAAAGACCCCGCTGCGCATGTTTTCGAGGTCCAGCTGACGGTCCAGACGCCGGACCCGGAGGGGCAGGTATTCGAAATGCCGGCGTGGATACCTGGCAGCTACATGATTCGCGACTACGCCAGGCACGTTGTCTCCGTTCGCGCGGAATCGGATGGCAGGGATGTTGCGGTAGAAAAACTCGACAAGAGTCGCTGGCGTGCGGCAGCGACGAGTCGGGCGCTGACATTCGTTCTCGAAATCTTCGCGCATGATGAGAGCGTTCGTGGTGCCCACCTCGATGCGAGTCACGCCTTCTTCAACGGCACCTGTGTCTTTCCGGCCGTCGTCGGACAGGAAGATGTTGCGTGCAGCGTCGATATTCTCGCGCCCGAACTACCGTTTGGCAAAGGCTGGCGCGTTGCAACCTCGATGCGTCGCGGCACGGCGAAAGAGTACGAGTTCGGCGGCTACATGGCCGCAGATTACGCCGAGCTCATCGACCATCCCGTCGAGATTGGCCTATTGACGATCGGTGAGTTCGAGGCTAACGGTATCCCGCACGCTATCGCCATTCGCGGCAAGACGCGCGTCGACATGTCAGGGCTGTGCCGTGATCTGCAAACCGTATGTGAGCATCACCTGGCGTTTCTTGGTGTGCCCGCCGACCTCGATCGTTACCTCTTCCTGCTGAACGCACCGGGTACAGGCTATGGCGGGCTCGAACATCGCTGGTCGTCGAGTCTTATCTGTTCACGCGACAACCTGCCGGCTCGCGGTGACGAGGGCGTTTCCGACGAATACCGGATGTTCCTGGGCCTGGTCAGCCACGAGTATTTTCATCTGTGGAACGTCAAGCGCATGAAGCCTGCTGTCTTTACGCCGTACGATCTGTCGCGGGAAGTGCATACCGGGCTGCTGTGGGTATTCGAGGGTATTACCTCTTACTATGATGACCTCGCGCTGGTGCGCTCCGGCATGATTGCTGTCGACAGCTACCTCGAATTGCTCGGGCAGACAATAACGCGAGTGCAACGTGGTGCCGGACGGCGTCGGCAAAGTATCGGCGCGTCGAGTTTCGATGCGTGGACGAAGTTCTACAAGCAGGATGCCAACGCGACAAATGCAATTGTCAGCTACTACGCCAAAGGCGCGCTCGTCGCGCTGTGCCTCGATCTGAAGCTAAGAAACGAAACGGACGACCGAGTCTCACTGGATGACGTCATGAAGGCGGCGTGGTCGCGTTGGGGCGAAAGTGGCGAGGGCATGCCGGAGGATGGTCTCGAGAAGTTGTGTATGGATGTCTCGGGCGTTGATCTGCAGGATTTCTTCGACGCGACGGTCCGTGGCACCGGCAAGCTGCCGCTTGAGTCGCTACTGCACAGTCATGGCATAGACTACATCCTGCGCCGATCATCCGGAGCCGCTGACAAAGGCGGCAAGCCGTCGGGCGAGACCAACCTGCCGGCAGTCTGGCTGGGCGCAACTTTGGGGGGCCGGGCCGGGAAACCGAAATTTCTCTCGGTCCACAATGGCGGTCCCGCAGAGCAAGCCGGCGTATCGCCTGGCGACGAATTGGTTGCCCTGGATGGCCTGCGCATTGACATTGCCGGCTGTGAGGCTCGTACGCGGCGCTATCGACCGGGCGATGTCTCGGAACTCACGGTTTTCCGCGGCGATGAACTGATCTCCGTCCGCATGAAATGGGCCGAGGCTCCGACCGATACCTGCTACCTGGTATGCATTGACGATATCGACAAAGCTGTCGTATCGCGCCGCGGTGCCTGGCTAGGACAATAATGCGCCTCCTGGGTAACCCGACGCTGCGGCTGTTCATCGGTGCGGCGTTGATCAGCCTTTCCCCGGTCTGGGTGAAGCTTGTTGGTGTGTCACCGACGACGAGTGGTTTCTACCGGGTGTTGATTGGCGGTGCGGCGCTGGCTCTCTACCTGCTGGTTTCAGGTCAACGGCTGCAGCTCTCAAAACGAACGTGGAAGATTCTGCTGTTCGCTTCGGTGTTCTTTGCACTCGATCTCTGGTTCTGGCATCGAAGCATCAATTATATTGGCCCCGGCCTCTCCACCTTACTGGCCAACTTCCAGGTGTTCATCATGACGGCGGCCGGTGTCCTGATGCTGCGTGAATCGCCACGGCCCGTGCAGTTGATCGCCATTCCGCTTGCCGTCATCGGTCTTGCGTTGATCGTTGGTCTCGACTGGGGGAGCCTGCCTCCCGACTACCGGCTGGGCGTCATATTCGGTTTGCTCACAGCAGCGTCGTACGCGGGCTACCTGCTTTGTTTGCGCGAGTCCCGCGCCGGTTCGCAACACCGCCTGCCGACCCGAGAGGTGGCTATCATTTCGCTCGTGACGGCCGCGATTCTCGGCGTCACTGCGATCCTCGAAGGCGAATCGCTGGCGATCAATTCGCTCGATGACGCGATTTGGCTTGGTGCCTATGGCCTGCTTTCACACTGCCTGGGCTGGATGTTTATTGCGAGCAGCTTGCCGCATGTATCCACGACGGAGGCGGGCATTGCGCTGTTGCTGCAGCCCACTCTGAGCTTCGCCTGGGACGTACTGTTCTTCGCTCGACCCATGACTGCAACCGAGTTGGTGGGTGCTGCTATTGCACTAATTGCCATCTACCTGGGCTCGCGACCGCCGTCAAAGCAAACGCAGGGCGTCAGCTAGGATGCTGAAGTCGAAACGCTGTTGCAGAGGCTGAACTTCGCCATCCAGGTGCGAGGGTATCGGTTCTGAAGACAACACTGAGAGTTTCGTTACACGCTGATGGTGAATCTCGGACTCGTCCATGTGTTCGCCCGACATGAGTTTTGGCAGCAATGACAGTATGCGGCGACGTGTGACAGATTCGACGATCAGCAGTTCGAACTTGCCATCGTTGTTGGCAGCCATCGGTGCGATGTGGAACATGCCGCCAATCCAGGGTCCGTTACTGACGCTTGCGAGCGTCGCCGGACCGTCCCAGGAAAACTCGCCATCCGATATCTGAAGTCGCGGTGTCGCGAGGCCGTCCAGCATTGCGCGAAAGACGGCGAGCAAATAAACGAGATCGCCGATGGGAAGTCGATATGAATGGGCAATCCGTGTGACCGTTGCATCGAGACCGATACCGGCGCCATTGGCGAAATAGCGCTCGTTCATCATTCCGATGTCGATGGTCCTTGCGTGTTGTCCTGCTGCCACCCGATCGGCCAGCAGCTGTGCGGCGTGCTCCCAGTTCAGTGGGATTTCACAGGCTTTAGCGAAATCGTTTCCGGTGCCAGTGGGTATCAGGCCGAGAGCAGCGCTCTTGCCGGAACGCAGTATGCCGTTGACTGCTTCGTGCACGCTGCCGTCTCCGCCCGCAACGATTATTCTCTCGGTGCCCTGGTCGACGTGCTGCCGGACCTGCTCTTCGAGGTCGCCGACGGCCTGGCTCCGGTGCAATTCGATCGGCAGGTTGCAGCTCTGCAATAGCTCGAGAATTCGTGCCTGGCGACGCTCGGCACGGCCCCGGCCGGCGGTCGGGTTGAGAAACAGGCGAATTGTCTCTGCTGTCATAATTGCCAGAACGGAACGTCGATGACCGATGCTACAATGCGCGCGACTGTTCTCGCGACTGTTCTCGCGACTTTTTTCCGCGATAGGAAATCGTAAATGTTGGAGCTCGGCGTCAAGTTCCTGATCAGCTATTTCATTGGCTCGCTCATGGGCGCGATGATCGTCGGCAAGCTGCGGGGTGGTGTCGACATCCGGACGATGGGTAGCGGCAATGCCGGCGGTACCAATGCGCTGAGAACGCAAGGCGTATTTTTCGCCATGTGCGTGGTCATCATCGACATCGGCAAGGGCGCCCTGGGGGCCGGTGTCGTTCCTGGGCTCGAAATTCCCTTCGTGCCGGCCGATCCGGAGGTTTCGCGGACCTGGCTCACGATGTGCTGTGCTGCCGCCGCTGTTATCGGGCATGTCTGGCCGATTTATCACGGTTTTAAGGGCGGCAAAGGTGCCGCGACACTGGTGGGCACGCTTGCCGTCCTCGGCCCTTCGCTAATTATCGTGATATTGCTGGTATGGGCAATAGTCGTCGGGCTCTCCGGCTATGTCGGGCTCGCTTCTATGACCGCGGCAACCTCCCTTCCTGTATGGCTTGCGATTACACGCCTGCCTGACGATCAGCCGTTGTTTATTTATGGCGTCGCGATGGCCGGATTCATCATCTATTGTCATCGTGCCAATATTCAACGTATGCGCGACGGTGTTGAGGATCGGAAATTGAAACTGATGCTCTTCAGGCCGAAGAAAGGTCACACGGCAGACGATGAGTCTTAACGCCGACGCTATCCGACGGCACCTTGGCGACGCGACGGCAAAACTGGAGACGCTGGAGGTTTTTGCCGAGATAGGGTCGACCAACAGCTACCTCATGCAACAGCCTGGCCCCAGCGAGGGCCATGTTCGGGTCGCGGCGACCGACAACCAGACGGCGGGACGCGGGCGGCATGGTCGCAGCTGGCAGTCCCCTCCCGGGTCGGGTCTGTGCCTGTCGCTGGCCTATACGTTCGCATCCAGGCCCGACAACTTGCCTGCGATGACGCTCGCTGTTGGTCTCGGCGTTGTCAACGCGCTGCAGGAGCACGGCGTTGCCGGCGTTCAGCTGAAGTGGCCGAATGACCTGGTGGCAATGGACAGCAAACTCGGCGGCATTCTCACTGAAGCGCAATCACAAGCGGGCGGTACGATATCCGTCGTCACAGGCATCGGCCTGAACGTTGACCTGGGCGATCACTCGCCGCTCAAGGTAGAGGCGGATTGGGCGCAGCGTGTCATTGACTTGAAGAGCTTTGCCGGGAGCGTGCCCGATACGAACGTCCTGGCATCGAGCATGGTGAGCCGGCTCTGCAGGCTCCTGCCTGACTACGAAGCAGGCGGCTTTGAGCAATTCAGGGAGCAGTGGCAGCAATACGACTGGCTGCGCGGAAGAACCGTTACGATCGAGACGCAGAAGCAGCAGATCACCGGGGTTGGTACGGGTATAGCCGACGACGGCGCCCTCCTGGTCGATACCGGGAGTGCCGGTATCCGGCGAGTAAGCTCGGGAACGGTAACCCGGACTGAAATGGCGGAGCTTGTGACATGACGGCACTGCTCCTTGATATCGGCAACTCACGCATCAAGTGGGGTCTCCTCGACGGCGGCAGTATCCACAAGACCGGTCATATTTCTCAGGAACGAATTCGCGACAAGGGGCTGCAGGTCCTCACTAGCAAGCTCCCACGGAAGGTGGATGAGGTGTTCGTCAGCAATGTGGCCGGTACCAGTTTCGCAACACGCCTGTCGGGTGTTGTCGGTATGCATTGTGACTGTGACGTACGTTTCGCGCGCTCGCAGAAGGAGGGCTGGGGCCTTCGTAACAGTTACTCGCAGCCGCGACGCATGGGCGTGGACCGTTGGGTGGCGATGGTCGGTGCATGGGCCGAAGTTGAAGCGGCATGCCTGGTGATTGATGTCGGCACGGCGCTGACGCTGGATGCGATTGACAGCAGCGGCTCGCATCTCGGCGGGCAGATAATTCCCGGCAGCATGATCATGGCCAACGCGCTTTCTGACGGGACCAGTGATATTCCGAACGTACGCCCGCTGCCCGCAGGTAAGGCGCCCTCGATGCAGATGTTCGGTCGCAGCACCGCTGCTGCGGTTCGTGAGGGGGTGCAGAACGCCATCGTTGGGGCTGTCGACAGGGCTTTTCGAACGCTGCAGTCGGACGGCGTCGAGCCGACGGCCGTCTTGACCGGAGGAGACGCGTCGCGCATTCTTGAGGCACTCGCCACGACTCCATTACATCGCCCGCATCTAGTTTTGCAGGGGCTGGCACACATGCTCGATAGTACTCAATGAAAAACCTTCTGCTGCTTCTGTTGCTAGCCAATATCCTGTACTTCATGTGGGGGCTTTACCAACAGGAAGAACCGAAAGCCGGCGTTGCAATAATCAACGAAGCTGAACTGGGTCCACCTATGAACGTCACAGCGAATCGGAATCGTGACGATGTGGCAAGCGTTGGTGCAGTGCTCGGTTCGGGAACCACCACCGATCTGAAGGCAGTTATCGGTCGCTCGTGCGTCACAATAGGCCCGTTCAAGGTCCGGAACGATGCCGATACAGCAGAACTGAATTACGTCAACGAGGGCATGAAGACCAGCGTGCGGTCGGCGCAGGCGCAGATGTTCGTCGGGCACTGGGTACAGATCCGCAACATCGCGGACAACGCCATCGCCAACGAGATGCTCGAAACGCTCACGGAGGGTGGCTTGACCGACGCGTACCTGGTGCGCACGGAAGATGAGGGCTTGAAGATATCGCTCGGGCTGTTCGGCGACCTTGAGGGTGCAGAGAAGATCGAGCTGCAGGCGCGCTCGCTTGAGCTGCCGGCGGAGATCGCACCGCGAACGGCGGACCGAACTGTCTACTATGTCGATGTTGCCCTGCTGCCGGGGCAAGGTGCGGCGACGATCGTCCAGAAATACGGTGAAGACCAGGTCCTGCTGCGAGACCAGGCAAGTTGTCCGAAGTAATGTGTTGCCCAGGCCCTTGTCAGGAAGGCTCGAAAAGCCAATAATTCGGCCCCTGCGTTTGCACGTGGTCAAAATCAGCCGGCATAGCTCAGTTGGTAGAGCAACTGATTTGTAATCAGTAGGTCCCGAGTTCGACTCTTGGTGCCGGCACCAAACAAGTAAGGCTCCCTTTTTGGGGGCCTTACTTGTTTGGTGTTGCCACAACAGTCTCTCGGCAAGTTCGAATGTTAGCGCCTCGACATTGAGGTGCTGTTTCGTATGTAGACAGATCGGAGAATCACACTGATCTGCAGACCCCCTACACCAGCCTAATTACCTGCAAGCCAAACCAAGTCATGGTCGCACAAGACCAGGCGTTTTGAAGCGCCGCTAAGCGCTCGAAAGCCGCCGCTTGCGTGCTAGTCTTTGAATGTCTGCTGACGACCCGAAGCAGTCGGTCAGCTTGGCGAGGTGAATTTCTTGAAAGCGATTGTTCTTGATATAGATGGAACGCTGATCGAGTCTATGGCCATCGACTCAGACCTCTATTTCTCTTCAATTTTTGCTGTACTCGGTTCTGTCGAGATCCGAGAGAGCCTCAATGACTACGATCATGTTTCTGACAGCGGGATTATTGCGCAAATAATGGAAGACAACACGCTTCCACTAGACGCAGACGCAATTGACTCGATACGGAATCGGTTTGTCGCGGGCTTGACCGAACATATCAATACCGCAGGTCCGTTTCCGCAGATACCCGGTGCGGCCCGATTCATTGACAGACTTCGTGCTTCAAAGGAGCACGACGTTGCGATTGCAACGGGCGGCTGGCGACTGTCGGCGCTCCTGAAACTTGAGACTTCGGAACTGAACGTCAAAGGGATCCCGGTATTTTCATGCGACGACTCCCCATCGCGAACGCAAATTATGCGCATGGCACTTTCACAGCTCGGCAAAGTGTATGAATCTGTTACGTACTTTGGAGACGCCGAATGGGACAGGCGCGCATGCGAGACTTTGGGATGGGGGTTCGTTCCTGTTGGCTCTGGTCTTGGTGGCATCGAGACATACGATAATTTTGCTGTCTAGTTTGAGCGGCTGCTGTTGGCTGTGACGTCAATCGGTCGACGCAACACCTAAACTCTAACTATAGAGA
>CAYTTZ010000087.1:0-12794 GCA_964440945.1 uncultured Woeseiaceae bacterium | reverse complement strand
TCAGCCTTTCCCATATGGTAAACAAGATGGCAAGGCGTGAAACCTTCTTTACCTTATCCATCGCTTGACGTTGAAGCTCTATCGATTCTTGAACCTGCCCCCGTGAACGTTCGATCTGCCCCTTGGCAACCTCAAGGTGTTCTTTCTGTTGCTCAAGGGATGAACGCTGGTTATCTCTAATTTCGATTAGCAAGTCTCGTATTTCTTCTTCATCGCTCAAAACCGATTCCCTCTCTTGATGCCTAATCGTGGTTCGTGTGCGAAAGCGAAGTAAAAATACGCACAAGTGCGTTATTCGCGAACGGCCGCTTCGGGCCAGCAACGCTTGCGGGCGACATGATGGAAATACCAAATATTGCCATCTGCCTAGTGTTAGACGCGATCTTTCAACGAGTAATACATCATGCCAAGCACCATCCCCGGATAGCGGAATAGTGTTCCGCCCGGGAACATATGCGTTGGCAAGCCCGCAAATACGTCAAAGCGCTCTGTTTCGCCGCCAATAGCCTCGGCAATGATCTTGCCGGCGAAGTTCGCTGTTGCGATGCCGTGCCCCGAATAGCCTTGCCCGAAAAGAATGTTCGGCTTCAGGCGCCCGATATGCGGCATGCGATTGACCGTTACAGCCAGCGTCCCGCCCCAGGCATAGTCGATCGCGACATCGTTGAGCTGGGGAAAGAGCTTGAGCATGTACGGGCGAACGAACTTCTCGATGTTCGCTGGAAATTCAGGGCGGTAGTTCTCGCCGCCACCGAACAGCAGCCGGTGATCATCGGACAGGCGAAAGTAATTCACGACAAAACGCGTATCGTGCACGCCGAAGCGGCCATTGATGAGCTCCCTGGCACGTTTTTCGCCAAGCGGCTCAGTCGCAATCATGAAGTTATTGATCGGCATGATCTTGCGGGCCGTGCGTGGCTCAAGTCGGTCGAGGTAGCCGTTGCAGCCAAGCACGATGTATCTGGCTTTCACCGAACCCTGCGCGGTTTCAACGAGCGCCGGCTCTTCTCTTGTGTAGCCCGTAACCCGCGACTGCTCGAATATACGCACGCCGGCATCCGATGCCGCATTGGCAAGACCGAGGGTGAAATTCAGCGGGTGCAGCGTTAGCGCGTCCGAATCGTACAAAGCTCCCAGGAAACCGTCGGTCGCGACACGCGCCTCGCTTTCCTCGGCACTCAGCGACTGGCAGAACGGGTAGTCATAGCGTTCAGCCAACGCATTGGAAAGCTCCTGTGCCCAGCCGACGTAGCTCTTCTTGTGTACGCCAACCAGCTGGCCCTGCTGCAGATCGCAGGGGATCTCGTGCTTCGCCACCCGTTTCCGTATCTCGTCTTTCGCCAGTTCGGCGAACTCCCAGAGCTGCCTGGATCGCTCGAAACCATAAGCCTCCTCGGTTTCCAGGACATCCTTGCGCTGGCCGCTGCCAACGAGCCCGCCACAACGTCCGGATGCGCCAAAGCCAATTCGTGCGGCTTCAAGCAGCACGACGTCGAAACCCTGTTCTGCCAGGTTGAGTGCCGCAGACAGCCCGGTGAAGCCGCCACCGATCACACAGACATCTGCCTCCTCAGCACCCTGCAGAGTCGGGTATTCGCGCATGCCGGTCGCCGTTGCCGCGTAGTAGCTGTCGGGGTAACCGGAAGGCAGTTCATTCTCTCGTGTTGCCGACACTTTTCGATTCCTATACCGTTTCGTCTCGATGGAACAGGCAGTTGACGCAGTATCTGACATTCCGGCGCTGATCGCGACATTTGTCATGCCGGGTGGTGAGCAGCCCGAGAGCCATCGCGGTATCTTCGCTCATCGCTACTGCAAAGCAGGCCGTCCATAGCTCACATGAACCCTCCAGACCAAATTTACTTCGATCTCGATGGAACGTTGACCGACCCCTACGAAGGCATTACGAAGTGCATTCTGTACGCGCTGGACAAACTTGGCTTCCCGCACCCTTCGGACGACTTCCTGTACGGCTGTATCGGCCCACCCCTTTACGAGACTTTTCCGCAGCTGGTCGGTGAGGAACTCACATTGCAGGCAGTCGACCTTTACCGGGAACGCTTCAATGACATCGGCTGGCAGGAGAATATTCTCTACGACGGCGTTCTCGAGGCGCTCGAAGCAGTCCGAAGGGACGGACACACGTTGTTCGTCGCAACCAGCAAACCGCACGAGCAGGCAAAGAGAATCGTCAAGCATTTCGGGATGGCCTCATACTTTGAGACTGTCTACGGTTGCGAACTGGACGGCACGCGCTCGAAAAAGACCGAACTGCTGGAGTACGCGACCGCGCAGAACCCGGGAGCCGTTAAACGAACGATGGTGGGTGACCGGAAACATGACCTGATCGGGGCGACCGCAAACGGAATGCGCCCGATCGGCGTTTCCTACGGCTACGGTTCGATTGAAGAACTGGCAGCCGCGGGTGCCGTGGAGATCGCGGCAGCGCCTGACGAGCTTCCCTGCATCATTTCGTAGTGTCGGTCGCCATCATGCTGTTGTTATTCGCGCTGTTTTTTTTCGCGATTAGAAACACTCGTAACGCGCGACATGACGTGGAAAAACTGGCGTCAGACTAAGGGCCACGAGCCGCTCCACGCCAAACCATGAATGCTCCAGGAGCGCGCTAACGAGTCAGCTAGGATGCGGTCAACTTCAAGCCAACGATGCCGCCGATAATCAGTGCGATGCAAAACAGCCTAACAAGCGCTGCAGATTCGCTAAACAAGATAATGCCGAGGATCGCCGTGCCCGCTGCGCCAATACCGGTCCATACCGCATAGCCGGTGCCCAACGGAATCGTCTTGATGGCCTGTGACAGAAAGTACAGGCTGATTCCCATGGCCCAGAGCGTAACGAGACTGGGCCATAGCTTCGAAAATCCGTCCGTATATTTCAGCCCAACGGCCCAAACGATCTCAAAAACGCCTGCAATACCCAGGCTCAACCATGGACCGATCATCTTCTGCTCCCTTTACTCAGAACGAACCAGCCAGCTCGGCTGCTCGTACAGCTCGATCGTGACTTCATCACCCGGGAAGATCTCGCCGGGTACTTCGACAACACCCACTATCCCCCGCGATAGCCTCGCGGCGTTCGAGAATGCAGTCGTCGTCAGCGGCGCACCGGAGGCCGTCGCGAGAGTCTTGGCCAGGCGCGCGCCCATATCCAGGCACGGCGGGTTGTACTCTTCGACACTCAACTCCGCACCCGATGGAAATTTAAGCAGCGTGCCTTTCGGCAACCTGGACAGCTCCTTAACTCCCTGAAGACACAAGTTTGCACCAAGGATCGAAGGTAACAGCGGTTCGCTCAGATCCATCGCCTTTGCTATCTCGCGAAGTTCCTCACGCGAAACGGCGGACCACTGTCGCTCATTGCGTCGCACAGTTCCCTTCGGCTGCTTGTCACCAGCCCAGGTAGTGCGTGAAAGCGACTGGTGTTTATCACCCACGACGCCGTCCAGCTCTACCTGAATCGAAGGCGCGTCCGGCTTTGTCTTGTCTTCATTGCAGCCCGTGTGCACGGACAGCACTTTGGCAGTCAGCTTCCGCATATTTCTCGTCTCGTAAATTCGGCGCTCGTAAACCTGCGTTAACTCTCATCAGCTGTCAACTCGCCGTCGAGTTCTGCCCAGATATCACGGACCCAGTCGCGAATCTGTAGCGACTCATCCCAGCGATTCGACAGTTCCTGCTGCCGTTTGTCCGTGATCGCATACGGCGGCGGGCCAAGCTCGCAGAGAAACACCAGCGTCGCGCTCTCGTCGTTTCTGGTGCGCCAGGACCACATACCCGCTTTCCACCAGCTTTTGAAGATCTCTACCCAGACCTGGTGCTGTGGAAAGCTCAACTGAACCTGCACCTGCTCGCGGCTTGCCACGCGCCCCTGGAAACAGTCGGAACGCTCGAGTATGGCGTTGACATACTCCTGATCGCGCGTCGGCACGGGCGCGCGAAGTTCGCGATCAACAACGAAGTGCGAGAGATCGGCGCACAAACGCATCTCGGGGACCAGGTCCATCAGCTGCAGCGTGAAGTAGAGGTCGTTTAGCAGGCTGTCACGATGTGTCTCGAACAGTAACGGCATCTGCCGCTCGCCGGCCTCGTCGATCCAGCGCCGCACGGTGGAGATTGCATCTTCGGGCAGTAACGGCATCACGCCGCTAATAACGTTGACCATGCTCGCGTCCATGGCTACCGCAAAGTCGAGCAATGGCGACATGTCATCAGGCGTGTCGGGAAACGCGTTGATCATGCAGCCAAGTCCATGCTTCGCGAACAGCTCCTGGTAAGCGCGATTCTCTGCGATCTCGGACACCGACGGGTCCAGGCACATACCATCGAAGCCCGCGGCAGCGACCATGGCGAATGCCTCCTCGGGGGTGCGCTCAGGCACCGACGGGTTCCGCAACTCCATACCCCAGAGTGATTGATATACCTCAAGTCTTTGCACGATCTGACTCCCGCCGGTCCCGTTGCACTATCGTTTAGTAGGGCCCCGGAGGCGTCGCACCGCGGCGCGGTGGGAACCAGAACGGTTTATCCACCACTGTGGCCTTCGCCATCGTGCGGCTCCAGTGCATCTCACGCTGGTAATAGACTTCGACCCAAACGGTGTCGCCAGCCTTACCGTAAGGTGTGCGCACCGTGCCCAGCGCAATATTCTGTTTGCACACCGGCGACCAGGCAGCCGACGTAATAAACCCGACCTCGCCCTTGTTGCCTTTCTCTTTGGCAAAAACATACGAATGATGGGCGGGCTTGTTGCCCTCGATGTCGAGTTTCACCAAACGCCACGCCGAACCGTCGCGTTTTTCGTCTGCCAGCGCACGCCGCCCGTTGAAATTGGGTTTCTTGAAGTCCACCAGCCAGTCGAGACCGAGCTCCAGTGGTGAGCGTGAGCGGCCCGTGCGAACCGTCTCATCGGCCGGCAAGAACTCCATGTAAGCCGCCAGAAACCCGGCCTCAATACGGGCCAGTTCCAGCGCGTGCGTGCCAATCGCACGGATACCGAACAGTTCGCCAGCCGCAAACAATGCATCCCATAGCACCTCCGCCTTTTCCGGACTGATCCAGAGCTCGTAGCCGAGATCGCCCGTGAATCCGGTACGGGAGACCATGAGTTCGGTGCCTTCGAAATCGAAGTGCATCAGCCCAAACGGTTTCAGTGCGTCGAGACCTTGCAGGCCCATCTTGCTCAGAACGCTGAACGAGGTCGGCCCCTGCACCGCAAGTGCGGCGACGTCTTCGGTCTCGTGTGTAATCGTCACGTCAAAACCGATTGTTGCGGCCATAAGCCACGCGTAGTGGCGCTCTTGCGAACACAATCGGTACTCACCCTCGCGCAGGTGGAAGATGGTGCCATCGTCGATGACCTGCCCATGATCGTCGCACCATACGGCGTACGCGACCCGCCCGGGCCGAATCTTCGCCATATCGCGTGTCACGAATCGATTCAGGAATTCCAGCGCGTCCGGACCCGTTATTCGGTACTTCGTCATAGGCGTGAGATCAAATACCGCCGTGGCGTTGCGAATAGCGAAGTATTCGATATCTTCGCAAAACAACGCGTCGGCGCTCGAGTAGCCCTTCCACTGATGCCATTCGTTGACAGTGTCGAGCTCGGCAAGTCGCGAATGGAATGGCGACTTGAGCCGACCCTGGTGTACCTGTTGGACCTTCATGCTGCTTTCTCCCCACGAAGGATGGCTCTTGCGGCGTTTCTGCCGGCCGCTCCACTAACACCGCCGCCGGGATGTGCGCCTGCGCCGCAGAGATAGAGGCCGTCCAGCGGCATACGGTATTGCGCGGCGCCGCTCACCGGCCTGACAAACAGGAACTGGTCGAGCGTCAGCTCGGCATGGTGCCAGTGACCACCTGTGATGTGGAACTCTCGTTCGATATCGGCGGGCGTCAGCAGTTCGCTCGCCGAAATGCGCGGCTCGATATCCGGCATATACGATGCGAGGGTCTCGATAACGGTTCGCAGAAACGCGTCCCTGGCCGCGTCGTTCCAACTACCTTTGAGTCCGTAGGGCGCGTACTGCACTACTGCCGACAGCACGTGCTTACCGACCGGTGCGAGCGACTCATCGCGTACACTCGGGAATGTGATTTCGACAACGGGCTGCGGCGAAGTCTCGCCATATTTCGCGGGATTAAACGCACGCTCAACGTAATGCTCGTCCGGCGCGATCACGAGCCGTTCGGCGAAGTCTTTCTTCGACAAGCCGGTAATCGTGGGCAGGCCGTCCAGGGCCAGGTGCAATTTCGCGGCATTGCCTTTGGCTCGGAGATGGTTGATGCGCTGAGCAAAACCTGTCTCGACATGTTGCGCCCCGACCAGTTGCATGACGGTGCGCTTCGGATCCGCGTTGGAGATGACCTTGAAACTGTCGAAGCGCGCGCCGTCTTCGGTTTCGACGCCAGTCACGCGACCGTTCTCCACGACGATGCGCTGCACCGGCATCTTGGTGCGAATCGTGGCGCCGGCACTGCGCGCCGCGTGCGCAAGTTCATCACTCACTCGACCCATACCGCCTTTCGGCGTCGCCGCTCGACCGTGGTTTCCTGCCAGCCGATATAAATAGGTCATGATCGTATTCGGCGAACGCGGGCCGAGATGCGTACCCAGCACAGCGTCGAGGCTCAGCGCCCCCTTCAGCAGTGGGCTGTCGAAGCGCTCGTCGAGTTCGTCGTGGATATTCATGCCGATAAGCCGCAGAAACTCGCGCATATCTGCTTTGCCCATACGACGGATGTCGAAGCCGAGCTGCCCCAACGTCAGCAGATCCCTAAAGTCTTTCGTGCCCAGGCGCGGTGGCGCTTTGTTCAGGTATGTGCGCAGCAGATCCGAGAAGCGAGTCATGCGCCGCCAGAATTTCCGGTAGCTGTCGGCATCCTGCTCGGAGACGCCCGCGACCGAATCACCTGATAGTCGAACGTGCTGACCGTCTTTGGCCAGCGCGATCGTGGTCATGTCCTCAGCAGACATTTCGGGCGCCAGCTTCAACTCCTTGCGAACCTCCGGCTGCAGCTGGTAGAGCAAATGTGCGCACGCCGATACCGAGTAGCCGTCGGCGAACTCGCGCGTAATCGCGGCTCCACCTACCTGTGCGTTAGCCTCGAGGACCAGGACACTCTTCCCGGCCTTCGCCAGCAATGCAGCGCATACCAGGCCGTTGTGGCCTGCCCCCACTACGATTGCGTCGTATCGGTCAGTCATCGCCAAAGTTCTCCGGGACCGTGTTGCGGAGTTTCAGGTCGGAAAGAATCTCCCGTGCCGCGTTAGCGCCGGGAGCGGCCATTACACCGCCACCCGGGTGCGTACTCGAACCGCACATGTAGAGCCCGGCGACCGGACTCCGGTACTGCGCATAGCCCGGCACCGGTCGGTTGAACAGCAGCTGGTCCATCGTCAACTCGCCGTGGAAAATATTGCCTTCGGTAATGCCGATTTCGCGTTCGATATCCTCCGGCGTACGAACCTCGACGTGCAGAATCAGGTCCTTGAAGTCCGGGCTGTAGTTGCCGATCTGATCGATGACGCTCTTCGCGAACGCATCTTTCTCCTCACTCTTCCACGCGCGACCTTCGACCTGGTGCGGACAATACTGCACGAAACAGCTCATGAAGTGCTTCCCGGGCGGCGCCATCGTCGGATCATTCAGTGTCGGGATGACCATGTCGATATACGGGTCCTTCGACCAGGTGCCATCCTTCCAGTCGTCGTAGGCGCGCTCCATGCGCTCCATAGAATCAATGAAGTGCATATCACTGTGGTGTAGCGAGCTGCCCTCCGGCAGTGCCGGAAAAGACGGCAGTCCGTCCAGCGCGATGTTGAGCTTGCCCGACGAACCGCGAATCTTGAAATTCTCGACGCGCTTGTGAAACTCAGCGGGCAGGTCGTTTTTGTCCATACAGGTGAGGAAGGTCCGCTTGACGTCCATTGCAGAGACGACAACATCGGCGTTGATCTCATCACCATTCTCAAGCCCGACGCCCGTCACCTTGCCGTTCTTGACGACAAACTTGTCGACGCCCGCTTCCGTGCGCAGCTCGCCGCCGGCCGCCTGGAATGCCCCGGCAATGGAATTCGAGACAGCGCCCATGCCGCCGCGAGCAAAGCCCCACGACCCGACGTTGCCGTCAACATCGCCCATGTAGTGGTGCAACAATACGTACGCAGTACCGGGTGAATGAATGCCCAGCGCAGTTCCGATGATGCCACTGCCTGAAAGCGCCGCCTTGATGACGTCAGTTTCAAAATACTCGTCCAGGTACTCGGCCACGCTCATCGTCCAGAAGCGGATCGTCTCGTACATTCGATCCTCGCCCATGTTGAGAAACTTGCCGCCGATCCGGATTAGTTCCCTGATATCTCGCGGCTTGAATGAGGTTGGATCGGGCGCCGTGCTCAGTAAGAAATCGCGAATGAAGCGACATTGCCGCATCGTGTCGGCCGAATAGGACTTGTAGGCGTCCGCGTCGCGCCGCGAGAAACGGGCCATTTCGCGATACGAGACTTCGGCGTCCTGGTAAGAGCCGTAGTAGTCGCCGTTTTCCATGAAGGTCACAGAACCGCCGTAGGGCGTCACCTGCAGGCCGTGTTTGTGAAGTTCGAGGGCCCGGTAGATCTCGGGTCGCAGCAGGCTGCAAACATAGGAGCAATTCGAGTACCAGAAATCTTCGTAGAGGTTTCGACTGACCGCGGCCCCGCCGATGTATTCGTTCTTTTCGATACAAACGACATCGAGACCGGCTTTAGCGAGAAAAGCAGCAGTAGTCAGGCCGTTGTGACCGGCACCAACGACAATCGCGTCATATTTCTTCATTTCTGGGAGCTCGTCGCCGTAGTTCTTTGTACGAATTTTGTGAGGGTAATGTCTACCGCGCGCTCCACTTTGTCCAGCGTTTCATCCAGCCATCCCACATTGTGAGACTTGTAGTTCCGACGATTCACTGCGCAACCTTGCAGCAGCGTACTGGCACCAGCATAAGACCAGGCGGCTTTTGTCTACGGCCGCTGCAGCTCCTGCAGAATCCACTCGATGTAGATCCGCTCTGCGCTCTCCATGCCCGAGAGCGGGCCCGGCCGGTAATATTTCGAGTGCACGCCCCTGGAATTGTTAACGATGATTTCCTTGTCCGACTGCGTCGTCACGTCCCACAGCCAGGTCAATTTGTCGACATCATAGTCCTTGCCTTCCTCGGCATCACCGCGCACCAACCAGTAAATCTCACAGCTCGAGTTATTCTGGTCGATCGGTGTGAATACGTACGCGACAACATGATCACTGTAGGCAAGCAGGAACGAAAACGCGCCGAAAGAGTAGTCCGATGCACCGCCATCGTAGTCTGCGAACTCACCAAGCAGCGGCGCGACAGACCCACCGTCTTTGCTGCCCGTCTTGTACTTGTCAAACAGCGCTGTCCGGCTATACCCGTAACCCATCTCACCCGGTCGCGCCGCCGTGTCGATGTAGTCTATGAAGAGATCCTTTACGCCGCACGCCTCCATACGCTCGTGCATTTTCCCCTGAACCCGCTCGCGCTTGCTGGAATCCAGCATCAAGGTATGCATGCGCGCGTACTCGGGGTGCGCGGTGGCGCAGTGGTAGCACTCCTGGTAGTTCTCGATCGACAGTTTCCAGTTGGCAGGAATTTCGTAATTCTTTTGTGCCGCAACCTTGAGATTTTCGAAGTCGAACATCGCCATCGGCTCAGCCAGATCTCGCCTGGCCCCTTCGAGTGATGGCGGCGTATCGGTAAAGCAAACGAAGATCAATCCGTGTATGACGTCGACCGACACCGGGTTGAGGCCATGCGCGGCCATGTCAAAATCCTCCGGCATGTTTCGCGCGGCGATCAGCTTGCCATCGATGTCATACGTCCAGCCGTGGTACGGACAGGCGAACTTGTCTGCGTGTCCCTCGTGGGCGAGACAGACCAGCGAGCCACGATGACGACAGACATTTGCAAAGCCCTTTAGAGACCCGTTTGTGCCGCGCACGATAATCGCGGACTCACCTGCAACATCAAGCACCTTAAAGTCGCCTGGATTCGGAAGCTGTGATTGATGTCCTGCAAGAATCCAGTTCCGATAAATGATGCGCTCAAGCTCTAACGCATAAATATCCGGGTCGGTATAGAAAGGCTGGTCAAGGGCATAACCCGGTTTCTGGTCGGCAATCAGCTCGGCGATGGAGCGTTTATCCTCTGTAAGTACAGCACTCATTACAGATCCCACATTATGAAACAAATAGGCGACTAACTTGCTACGATAGCATAGCAGCGACCCACTGCCTGATAGCCTGCTACCCGCGTGGTATCCGGCATATACTCAGCATCGGTCGACATGAAACCAGAAGAAAACAAGGGATGCACATGGCGGATGTTCGTATTGACCCGCTAACCGGTCACTCAGAGTTCGACTCAATGATCGCCGGCTTTGCGGATGAAACCGACCCCGATAAGGCGGAGGCGATTCGCGAGGAAGTCTGGAACCGATTTGGCACGCATGGGGCCGTTTTTATTTCGGATATGGCGAGCTTCTCGAGTACGTCTCGAAAGCTCGGTGTATGCCACTTCCTGAAACTGATCCACCGTGCAAGGCAACTGGTCGGACCGGTGATCGAACGCAATAACGGCACGCTGATTAAATGCGACGCCGATAACTGCTATGCGTTCTTTAAAGAGCCCGATGATGCGATCAACGCGAGCTTTGACATCAGCGCTGCTCTTTACGACCTGAATGATCTGTTTGGAATGGCTGAGCAGATATTTCTTTCGATGGGTATCGACTACGGTCGCGTGCTACTTATTGATGACATGGAATTCTACGGTGATCCCGTAAACACCGCATCGAAACTCGGCGAAGATCTGGCGGTTCGAGCCGAGACGCTGATTACCGAGCGGGCCCTCGAGCGCGCAGACTTTGAGGTTCCGGAGCTCGCGGAAAGAATGGTCGCACGAATTTCAGAAATCGAGATCAAGTATATTCGACTCCCCATGACGGAATCCTCAAGGACCTAGTCAACCATGGCGGCAGGCATTGACGATACCCAGGCTCTGCGTCAGATTCTGGAGGTCACTCGTAAACTGGCAGCACCGTTCGACCTGGATACCATGCTCGAGGAGGTCGTCGATGCTTCGCGTCAGGTTTTGAACGCCGACCGTGGCACCGTCTTCCTGTACGACAGCGCCAGCGACGAACTGGTTGTGCGCGTGGGCACTGGACTCGAGAACATCCGGATTCCCGCAGACAAGGGTATCGTTGGCGAATCGGCGCAGACCCGGAAGCTCATCAACGTACCGGACTGCTACGCGGATGATCGGTTCAACCGGGCTATCGATAAGCAGACCGGTTACCGCTCACGCTGCATGCTGACGATCCCGCTGGTCGGCTACGAGAATTCGCTGGTTGGCGTTCTGCAAATCCTCAACAAGAACGAGGGCGTGTTTGATGAGCAGGACGAGTTTATCGGCCAGGCCCTGGCCGCGCAGGCCGCGGTTGTGCTGCACCGCGCGACGATTACCGAGCAGATGATTGCCTCGGAACGGCTGGATCGGGAAATTACGGTCGCCCGGGACGTGCAGATGGGCACTTTGCCAAAGACCATGCCGACTATTGGTGGGTATGAATTTGGCGGTGCTTTTGCGCCGACCGATCAGACCGGCGGTGACTTGTACGACTTCGTGCCACTGGACGACAAACGTCTTTTCCTGCTGATGGGCGACGCTACCGGGCACGGCATCGGACCCGCGCTCAGTGCGACCCAGGTACGAGCGATGCTGCGCGTTGCGATCCGCCTCAATTCCAGTCTCGATGACGCGTTCGTCCATATCAACAATCAACTTTGTGAGGATCTTCCAGACGATCGTTTTGTGACAGGCTTTTTTGGCCTGCTCGACAGTACGACGCACACGGTGACATTCCACTCTGGCGGGCAGGGCCCGATCATGCACTTCCATGCGCGCCGGAACGAGTATGACTGGCACGAGGCGACCACGTTCCCACTGGGCTATATGCCACAAACCGACCTCGGTGATGCTGTGGTTTCATCCATGCAGCCCGGCGACGTGCTCGGGCTGATATCCGACGGTATCTACGAGTACGAAAATGAATCCGGGCTGCAGTTTGGCCAGCAGGGCGTCATCAACATTATCGACAATCATCCCGAAGCCAGCGCGCAGGAACTGGTCGAGATGATCATGCAGGGCGCCCGGGAACACGGCGGCTCCGCGCCTCAGGCGGATGACATCACCATCGTATTGGCCCGTCGACTTCCGGAGTAATGCGTCCCGACTACCATGCATAGAGACTTCGCCAGAGACTACGATTCGCTTACCGCGCTTTACCAGTTCGCGGAAGAGATTCTGGCGGCGAGCGAAATCGGCGAGGCCATCCGCTTTCCGGTACACCTGGCGCTCGAGGAACTGTTCACGAATATGGTAAAATACAACCCAGATACGGACGGTGACATCGGCGTGGCCGTGGTAGTTGAAGGCGGGACCGTTACGGTGACCCTGACCGAAGATGACGTCGATGAATTTGACGTGACCCGCGCCCGCGCTGTCGATACCAACGCCCCGCTTTCGGAAAGAACGCCTGGGGGCCTCGGCCTTCATCTCCTGCAAAACATCGTCGACGAGCTCCAGTACGACTACCAGGATCGGCGAAGTAGCGTAGTATTTACCAAGAGGTCAGGATAACTACATGTTTGATATTGCTTACGGCAGCGATGGCGAAGTCTTGTGCAGCGGGCGTTTGGACGCCGCGCAATGCGAAAA
>CAYTTZ010000086.1:0-12970 GCA_964440945.1 uncultured Woeseiaceae bacterium | reverse complement strand
TGATCGTATCGCTATCTCGATCTTGATAAAAATCAACTTGGTAACCCCAGGATTCGATGATTTGGATTTTCAGTTGGTCGTAGGGATCCGGAGAATTATCGTCGCCGATCAGTGCGATCCGGCCCGTACCCTGTGGCGCCATACAGGGACTGCCACATTCGCAGGCAAACTCGACGACCAGCCGCGGGTGTTGCGTCGAATCAGCCCAATCGCTGCTGCGAAACCAGGCGTCCCTGGCATTGTCGTTTCCCTTTACCAGCAAGCCATAATTCGGCCGTTCGCCGGAAGACCACTGTTTGACAAGGTTCGAGACATCCCAGGAATGCCAGCCCGAATACGAGGGATCCACCTGGGTCGTCGCAACAGGGCTCGACGCATCGTGATTGCTGGTCCAGGACCAGGCGTTGCTGCCGTCCGATGTTGCCCAGTTCGCGCCGTCGCCCGGGTTCCAGTTGTCGCCGGAGCCCTCCGTCCAGGGTTCAGACATTGCGTATACGGAAAATTCTCCCGCCGGATCAGCACTACCCATGTAGTTCAAATACATCTCGAGTCGAGCGGACGCAATGCGGCTTCCTGACGGAATGCTCTCGGCCGCGAATTGCGCCAGGAAGTGTTTCGGGTTTGCGCCGCCGCTGATTGTCATCTCGCCAGCGACACCGTAATTATTCGCAATTTGTGACGAGTCGACCCAGCCGTCCTTACCGTCCGTGCCCAGTGGCAAAGACATCGTCGTCGGCGGTTGGTACGCCACAGCAAACGTGTCTTTCGATGTCCTGTTCACACCGCTATCCAGCTTGCCCGTAGCCTTGATCGTTACCGGTGATGCCGCTCCGCTGCCGACGACAACATCGAGACGAGGTGCATTGCCGCCATCTTCACGGCTGGAGTACCTGCCATGCACGCCTTCGAATTCCGATGCCATCAGGATTCCGAAGTTCGGTTGGCCGTTAACCCAGGCCTGTACCTGGCCAGTGAGATTGAAACTGATCCACACACTGTCGGCTGCTTGCGCAGGGATAGTCGCCAGCCTGGAGCTCTCGAACTTGCCACCCAGAGTGTCCCAGGTGGCGCCGGTTTCGGTCCAGTCGGCCGTCACCGGGTGAACAGTTATCTGGCCTTCCGGGTGCGCGCCGCCGCCCGGTCCAGATGGTGTGATATAGAACCAGGCCGTCGCCGAGGTGATCTGTGCGTCCTTCGGCAGCGTCGACAGGTCGAAACGGGTGAGTGCATGCTCGACCTTTCCGGCCTCGAATTTGATGTGCTGGTCAGCAGTCTTGCCATTGTTCTTCGTTACGTCGTCGTTGCGGATCCATGCGTCCTGGTCTGGGGACAGTGTGTAGGCCGTTCCGGCAGCGGCACCGGTGACGGTCGCGGCGTACGTGTCTGGCCCAATCGTCGTATCCGGAATCGTGATATCGCCCATGCAGGCGTTGTTCTGCGTTTTCCACAGTGCGTGTTGCATGCCGGCTTCAGTAACGTAGTTCACGCGCGCGGCTTCGAGTTCGGTGCCGGCCGTATTGGCATTGATCGCAGAGCCCTGCGTAAGAAGGACGCTAACGGTTGCCAGCAGGAATAACGTGAAAATAACGGTGACAAGCAGGTAGCCGCGTTGGGCTGTGCGAAGAGGGATGGTCCCGATTCGGGACTGTCCCGGAGGCAGCCGCCTCACAGCGCACCGCCGATGCGGACACGACTTGTCAGGCTTGTGGTAGTACCGGTCGGACCGGTTAGTTCGAGCGTCAATTCGACGAGCTGCTCGCCGGACGCACCGGGGACAGGTTTTTCAACGCGAAAAAACGAAACGTTCTCGGCGATGACCGACTCTATGAAATCGCGGCCGTCTACGGGGCCATCAGGACTACTGTTGCCGTCTGCGTTCCATGGCACAGGCATTCTTTCAACGAGAGCATCGCCAACGAGGTAGAACACAACCGGGTCATAGCCATCGTCGAATCCGGTGCCTTCTTCATCGTCGTCATCATCGATACCGTCGTCGATCGTGCCGTCCTGGTCGTCGTCCACGCCACACAGGCCAGGACAACCGTCGCCATTATTGTCAGAGGGCGGGTCTTCGTCGATACTGCCATCCCCGTCGTTATCTATGCCATCGATAGGATCCTCGTTGTAAGTTCCATTTTCATCGTCGTCCCAGAACAGAAACGAGAACTCATCGATGTACCCATCTCCATCATCATCGATCAGCATGATGCCGGGCAAAAAATCATGATGAATATCGTTCGGCAGGTCTTCGTCAATCCTGCCATCTCGATCGTCGTCAGCATCGGGAAAACCATCGGAGTCGAGGTCGACATATTCCGGCAGTGTGACTGCGAGCACGGCGCTGGCGAACACGCTGCTACCGATCGGCGCGGTGGCCGGAATCGTCTGCTCGCGGATATTCTCGGGCCAGTTTGTGTTCGGATTATCAGACAGCGGCAACAACAGATTTCGTGAATGGCTAGCCGTTTTTGCAATGCGTTGCATTGCAAAACGCGCGTCCTGTTGCAACTGATTACGCTCCGTAACGACCTCTTCGGTACCCAGTACATTACTAACGAGGCCGCTCATCGCCGTGAGAATCAGCCCGGCCAGCGCCGTCGCTATCAATAACTCGATCAGGGTGAAGCCGCAGGATATCTGACGATAGTCTGTCATCACTAATACCCGCTGGCGCTGATAGTCTGCAGCGTGAATACACTGTCTTCGATATCGACGCGAATCCACAGCAGGTCGGAGTCCGTACCGGTGAACGGGTCGTTATCGGCGTCCGCGTTGTCACCGTCGTAAAACGAAAGATAGACGAGCAGCCGGCCGGGTGGACCAGCCGCATCGGAATAGGTTGTCGCGGTTGTCGGTGCACCTGCCGCTATCGCTGCGTCTGATAGATCCACAAACGGTTCAGCCAGCAACTCTTCGAGGCGCGACGTTAATCGAAAATGACTGGAAGCCAGGTCACCGTGCACTTCGGCGCCAATGACACCGGTCTGCAGGGCACGCATTGCTGGCACCAGGAGAACGGCCAACAGCGTCATGGCTACGAGCACCTCGACCAGCGTCAGGCCCGATTGGTTTGTATGGCGAATCACTGGATCGTCACCCGGCCAGTGACATCGTCGAGCGTGACGGTGCGACGCGATGAACCAAGTATCAGCTCGACTTCAAACCTTTCCAGAAGGACCGTATCCGGGTCGGCGCACCACGGCGTACCGCTGCCGTTGAAATAGATGTTGCCCGGCTGGTTGCATGTGCCCCGAAATACTGCGGTACGGCTCAGCGAGTCTGCGGTAGCGAGCGACTGCAAATTGAGATCGAATTCATAGAGTTGCTTGTCGACGGGATGATAAACATCGTAGATTCGCGTCGCGGGGCTGGTGCTGGTGTCAAGCCGGAAGACGCGAATACGTTTCGCGGTCGACTGCTGGCGAAAGCCGTGCGGCTCACCCGTACGCAGGGACTCGCTGCGCGCGAAGCGCATCGCTGCAGCAAACTCGTTTGCCGCCAGACGAAGTTTCGCATCGGGCGCCGACGATATCTCTGGTACGGCGACGGCCGCGATCAGCCCCAGGATGGCTACCACGATTATCAGTTCCGTCAGCGTATAACCGGGTTGGAATTTGCGGACACTCTTCATTTGGGGTCCAAAAAAAAGGGGGCACTCTGCATTTCGGTAGAAAAAACAGAATGCCCCCGCTGTTAGTTGGCTTTACTCGTCGCCGATGAACTCGCCGGTCACCGTGTCGTATTGCCAGCCGCCGCTGTTGCCGGTCAGGATGCCGAGGAGACCGGCATTGCCAACGTCAACCGTGCTGATACCCGGGCTGCCCAGCGGGTTCAGCGGCAGATCGTCTTTCACGTAGGGACCGTATTTGAAGATAGCGTCCGTGCCGTTGCAGGCTACGCCGGCTGAGTTGGTGTAGAACTTGAGCTGCGCAAGAAAAGCCGCTTCGGTATTGAGCGCACCGGCCTGGTTGGTCATGCCGCCGGGGCAGGTGCCCGTCGACGTCAACGCACCCGGGTAGCCATCATGCTGCTGCCGGTACAGATCGATGGCTGAGCGAATATTGGCAATGTTGGACTCGTAGGCGGACTGCTTGGCGTCGTCGGTGGTTGCCGAAAACTGGGGCACGATAATCGCCGCCAGAATCGCCAGAATGATCACGACAATTAGCAATTCCACCAATGTGAAACCTTCCTGGTTTCGAATACTTCTCAGCGAAATCATAGACTTATCTCCTATAGGCTAATCGAATGTCCGCTACTGGAGTAGTTGTCGGCTGTCACACCAGAATCTTTAGCCATCAGGCCCCTTTTTTCCGGGCTCTGCGGCTCAGGAAACGGCGCGGGACAGCTTGAATATAGGCAGGATCAGCGAGCTGACCAGGACACCAACAACGACGCCCATGACGAGCAGCATGATCGGTTCAGCCAGCTTGGAAAGCGCATCGAGTTTCTTGGACAGCTGCACCTCGTAATAGTCGCAGATGCGGCCCGCCACCTTACCGAGGTTACCGGTTTGCTCGCCGGTTGCGATCATGTGTTTGGCGAGGTCGGGCAGGAAGGTCGAGCCCTCAAATCCTGCCGCTACACCGGCGCCTGCCTGCACCGACTCCTCTACTTTTTCAATAAGGCCGCGGAACTGCGAATTCTTGACGACGTCCCTGCAGGCCTCGAGACTCTCCATCACGGAAACGCCATTCTTCAGTGACAGGCTTAGTACCTGCAGCGACTGCACCAGGTAGATCTGTATGAAAATATCGCGGACTCCAGGTACATGCAGCTTCATGTAGTCGATACGTTTCGTGCCAGCATCGGAATTTATCCACTGGCGTGCGCCCAGAGAAAAAACTCCGAGACCGGCTATCAACGCGATCCAATACTGGCGGATAATGTCGCTTGCACCCATCAGCGCTTTGGTCGTCATGGGCAGCTGGTCGTAGATGGACGCGAACATGTCGCCGAACTTCGGAAAGACCACAACCAGCACGAATACGACGACGGCCAGGGAAAAAACTATCAGGAACATCGGGTAGGTTGCCGCGGAAACGAGGGTCGTGCGCATTTCTTCGCGTTTCTCATCCATATTCAGCAGTTGTTCCAGTACTTCGAACATGAAGCCACCGGTTTCACTGGCGGCTATCAGGTTGACGTAGGTTGAGGGAAAAATCGATTCGTGTTCCGCCAGTGCCTGTGCGAATGAGCGACCCTCGCTAATGTCCTGCGCGATTTTTTCGACTGCTTCCAGCATATCCTTGTTTTCGGTTTGCTTGACGATGGTGGTCAAGGCGCCATAGAGGCTCTCGCCGGTTTCAAGTAGCAGCGCCAGTTGCTCCGTAAAGAACATGCGCTCGGCTGAGCCCGCTTTCTTGGCACCGATGGGAAGCGCCAGATTCAGACTGATCGGTTTCTTCTCGCCGGTTGGCGCTGCAACTTCTTCCGTTTCGAACTGGATCGCCATATCTATCGCCCTAGATGCTGGTCACGCGAGCAACTTCCTCGATCGTTGTATCCCGAGCGAGCACACGGCCCAGCCCGTCTTTGAATAAGTTGTGGAAGTCACGTTGCTTGAGGTAGTCGGTCAGTTCATCGCGGCTCGGGCTGGAAATAATCAGCTTCTGAAGTTCCGCATCCGTCCTCAGGATCTCGTGAATGCCGGAGCGGCCTTTGTGGCCGGAGTCGTAGCACTGCTCGCACCCCTTGCCCTTTGCCAGCTTGACCTCGCTGTCCCAGCCGTACTTGGCGACGATTTCCTGAGGCGCCAGAAACTCGTACTTGCAGTTTGGGCAGATCGTCCGAATCAGCCGTTGTCCAACAACCCCCAGCAAGGCAGAAGAGAGCAGGTAAGGTTCCACGCCCATGTCGATCAGTCGTGTTACCGCACCGACGGCGTCATTGGTGTGCAGTGTTGAGAGCACCAGGTGCCCGGTCAGCGCTGCTTGCACAGCGATCTCGGCCGTCTCACGCTCGCGGATCTCACCGACCATGACAATATCGGGGTCCTGTCGCAGCACGTGCTTCAGGATCTTCGCGAACGTCAGCCCGATGTTCGCGCGGACTTCGTTCTGGTTGATGATGTCCAGTTGATACTCGACCGGGTCTTCAATGGTGACGAGGTTTTTTTCAATGCTTTTCAGGTAGTTGAGTGCGGCATACAGGCTCGTGGTCTTGCCGCTACCGGTAGGTCCGGTGACGAGAATAAGGCCATTGTTCGCATCCAGAAGCCCCTTGAATATCCGCAGATTGTCCTCCGACATATTCAGTTTGTTGACATCAAGTATGGCCTGGTTTTTGTCGAGAATTCTCAAGACCACCTTCTCGCCGTAGAGGCCGGGAAGGGAACTGAAGCGAAGATCAACCGAGCGGCCCTGTGTGTGAACCTGGATGCGTCCGTCCTGCGGCATACGGCGTTCGGCGATATCGAGGTTGGCCATGACTTTTAGTCGTGAGACCAGCGCCGGATGCAGTTCGACCCTTGGCGCCGTGAATTCGTAGAGCAACCCGTCAATGCGAAAGCGAATTCGTGAATGCGTGCGGAAAGGCTCGAGGTGGATATCCGATGCGCCGTCATGAACCGCGCGCTGGATGATCGAATTGACGAGATTGACGACGGGGCTTCCGGCTGCCACTTCGTCAATGGTGGAATAGTCTTCGATTTGCAGGTTTTCGACGACCTCGAAGTCTTCGTCGACATCACCCATCATGTCGAACGGCATCTCACCCAGGCCGAGCGACTCGTTCAGTATTTTCTCGATGTCTTCTTTACGTGCCAGAACAGGACGTACCTCGCACTGCATTCGTTCACTGACCTCATCGAAGGCGGGCATGTCCTGGGGCTTCGCCGTGGCCAGGTACAGAACGCTGCGCACACGAAACAATGGCAGTACGCAAAGACGGCGCGCGATGGCGGTGTCCAGCGCGCTCGAAACAACGGGGTCGTACAGGCCTGGACGCAAGCGAACAAAAGGCACGCCAAGCTGTTCGCTTAACGCACGGAGCACGTCGTTCTCGGCAACCCAGCCTTTGTCGATAAGTATCCGGCCCATGCGCTTGCCAAGCCGGTCCTGGAGTTTCAGTGCCTCGTCGATCTTTTGCTGGCTAACCAGGTTTCGGGCGACGAGGATATCGCCAAGCCGGGAACCGGGTCCAAAGCTGATTTCTTCCGATTTCTTGCGCTCGTGCAGGCCATCACCGTCGAGAAACGATATGTAGTCAGCAATTCCGGTAATCGCCGCGGTCTCCGCGATCATATTGTTGTGCCCGGTGATCTTGATCCAGCCGCCGATTTTCAGCAGGCGATCTTGCACGTCCATAAGCCAGGAGAGCGCCAGGCTATCGATCGTCTGCACCGACTTGAAGTCAATGATGATCTTGAACTCACCGCTGCCGATACATTCATCGATTACAAGGACCATGTCCTGTAATGCGTCGTTACCGACCAGCGAGAATTTCGGTGTCACATGCGTGGCGACGCCGATGCGCACGCGAGTAATCGGCGAGGTAGCGTTTTCCGCAGTGCTGTTCATGCGGATGCGGCGCTGGCCTCTTTCTCGAGACCCTTCGTGATGACGTCGAGCGGGACGGGTTTGCCAACGCCAAATCCCTGGACGTAGTCAACGCCGATAGTGCGCAGGACGTCCTGGGTCGCATCGTCCCCCACAAATTCAGCGACGATCGCAAGCCCCATTGTCTTGCCTATCTGGGTTATCGCGCCGACCATCGAGCGTGAGATTTCATCCGATGTGACTTCGCGTACGAAGCTGCCATCAATTTTCAAATAGTCTACCGGAAGGACTTTGAGGTACCCGAACGAGCTTAGTCCCGCGCCAAAATCATCGAGGGAAAACGAGCACCCGAAATTTCGAAGTGCCGTCATAAAATGAATGGCATCGTCGATATGGGATATGGCAACGGTTTCGGTGATCTCAAAACAGATGTTTTGCGGGGGAACGTCGCTCTCCCGTATTTCATCCATGATAAATGCCTGGAAGCCGGGACTTGCGAACGACTGGCCCGAGAGGTTGATACAGAATACCGGGCTGTCGCCGGCGATCGACTTCCAACACGCATCAAGCGCCTTCAGTGAGTTGTGAACGACCCAGCGATCTACCATCGGCATAAGCTGATAGCGTTCGGCGGCAGGCAGGAACACGATGGGCGCCAGAATTCCACCGTCGTGGTCACGCAAACGAATGAGGATTTCAAAGTGAGGCGGTTTCGTGGTGTCGAGCAATGGCAGGACGGGTTGACAATAAAGTACGAACTGATCGTCACGCAGTGCCTCCTGCACGCGCCCGATCCATTCGATCTCCTCACTTCGACGAACCAGGGTCGTGTTGTCTTCTTCGAAGACTTCAATCCTGTCCCTGCCTTGATCCTTGGCTGATTTGCAGGCGATCTCTGCGGCAGCCATGACGCCGACAATACCGTCTGCGTCGCGATTGACGACCGAGATTCCGACGCACGCCGATACATCGAGGGTCCGTTTCGCCGAAACGACAGTTAGCTCGCGAACCACACTCTGAACTTTCTCAGCGATGGCATAGCCCTGCCGCATGTCGCAATTTGTCAGAAGCACACAGAATTCACCGCCGCCGATGCGCGAGATAATATCGGTGTCGCGCAACGTGTCCTTCAAAGTCTTTGCGACGCGGCGGATCAGCATGTCGCCTTCCTGGTACCCCATGAGATCGTTAATGACGTGCAGCTGATCCAGGTTGATATGCAGCAGGATATGCTCGATGTTGTTGCTTTGTGTCGTGGCAAGCGACGCGATAAGCATGGACTCGAATCCGCTGCGATTCATCAGACCCGTCAGAGAGTCATGGTGCGTGTGAATAATTCGAGACGCTTTCTTGGCCATCACTTCGAGCAGGTTGCGGTCGCCGTTTGAGAACACATGCATGTCATGGCGCGCAACGACCGCCAGGATGCCGATCGCCGTGCCGTGATCGTCGAGTACCGGGTAGGCGAGCAGGTTTTCGCTTCGTCCATTCAGCAGTCGTTGGCGGTCCCCATCCGATTCGTCATTGAGTATGAGGCTTTGTACCTGGGATTCGACACGATCATAAACGGTGGTTCTTAGTCGTTCGAGAAGTTCCTCGACGTCAGGAGGGGACTCGGTGCTATTGACGTTATGAATATCAATACTGCGATCGCGACAAACCAGTTGTGCCAGTCCGACATCAAGGTAATCCGCGCAGTTGTGTACCAGCCTTAGCAGCGCCTCCTGGCCTTCTTCAAAATAATCGATCTGGTCTTTCGTGGAATAGACCAGGTTCAGCTCTTCGTAGCGCTCACTGAGTTCTGCTGCGAGTTGATTGCACTCGATCTGAATCTCGATGTCTTCCTGCAGGAAAAGCTGCGCGTCGGCAAATGCGCGGCGCAGCGGTTCGGGCGCAGACGACATTGGAACGCTCGATTGTGTGTCGTACGTAGCGCACAGCCAGGCGACAGGGCCATATTCCCGTGATGTTATCGGAGCTCGGACCTGCAGGCGGCCTGATGGTAACTGGCGGCGTTCAACGCCCGAGCCAAAACTCGACCATGCAACGACCGGATCATCTTCGGTCTCCGCGTCGCCTTCTGCTTTCTTTTGTGCGGGAGCCCAGTTCCAGGCCAGGTTGTTTTGCCGATCACGAATCTCGAGCCGCACTACGCCGGGGAATACGCGCGGCAAGAGCCGTTCGTATTTGGCCAGCGACAGGGATTTCATGATGTTAATGCTCATTGGGCTGCGGCCAGGGGGCCTGTCTCAGCCAGGCAGCTGCCGATGTGAGACAACAAACGCCTCACGCTGACAGGCTTTTCCATAAAGGTCAGATTATCGATCGCCCGGGTCCAGTCGCGATGCTCCATCTCCGTTCTGGAAGTCAGTACAACGATGGGGAAAGTCCGGTCCGGGAACTGCTTCTCGATCGACAGGCAGAGCTCTTTGCCGCTCATGCGCGGCATGTCGATATCCGTTACCAGGAAGTCCGGATGACCCTGGCACAGCTTCACGAGGCACTCAGAGCCGTTGGACGCCGAATCGACTTCGTAGCCTGCTTCTTCGATGCCAAGCCGCAATACACGCACAACCGGGGGGTGATCATCGACAATGAGAATTCGTTTCATAGTCATAAATCCAGCCTAAATTGCCTGCCTGACGGCAGTTGCTTCTTTCCAGAGGTTGATGATGAACTCGACACCTTCTTCGCGGTCCCGGTCAAGCAATAAGGTGCCGTGATGGAGTTCGATGATCTGTTTTGCCAGTGCGAGCCCGAGCCCGTGTCCACCAATCGACTGCACGCGCTCGTCTGTGGAGCGATAGAACTTGTCGAAAATCTGCGCTGCCTCGGTTTCGTCTATTCCGATACCGGTGTCGGCCACTCGTACCTGTATCGCGTCCTCGGTATCTTCGACCGTAACGGTGACGGTGCCATTGTCCTTGTTGTACTTCACGGCGTTGCTCATCAGATTGGTGAGAGCAACACGTATCAGGTCCTTGTCGACGAGGACCGGGTTCATCTCTTTGGGAGCGTTGAGCACAAAAGTACAATGCTTGTCGGCCGCCATGGCCTGCGCTTCGTCGAACGCGGTAGCAACGAGGTCCTGCAGCTTTACGAGGTTCCGGTCGGGCGTGAAGCTGCCGCTTTCTATCTGCGTCATGCTCAGCAGGCTCTTGATCAGGCTGCTCAAGCGATCGACTTCCGAGGCGATTACATTTGCCGCTTCGATCTGGTGGTCTCTCGATTTGCCGGCCTCGCTCAGCAGCGATTCGCTGTAGAGTGCAAGCACATTGAGCGGCGACTTGAGCTCATGCGAAAGATGCGAAACGAACTCCGTCCGCGCCTTGCGGGCCAGCGCTTCCTGGGTCTCATCGCGAAATACGATGAGCGTACCCAGCGCGCCATTGGGGCTCTTGGCCGCAAACAATGGGTACGTCTTGGTTGCTACAGATCGAGCCGTATTGGAGTCTGTGCTGAAGCGCATTGTTTCCGCGAAATTCCGCGATTTACCCTGCGTCTGGAATTTCGAGATCAGGTTCAGGACGTCGGCATGTTCGCACCAGCTCTGCGGTGGCTGGCTCAGAATCGTCTCGGTGGAAACATTGAACATCGCCGCGAGTTTCTGGTTGGCGAATGTAATCGTCCCTGATTCATCCAGGATCATCACGGCTTCGGGCAGAGTTTCCAGGACCGTTTCGACACGATTCTTGCGGTAGGACAGGAGTTTGCTGGACGTTAGCAAACGCTCCTTGTCCTGTTCGAGCGCATTGACTTTCGACGAGGCCATTTCGACAAAATGATTGAAGCGATGCATGAACTCGCCGAGTTCGCCAGTCGCCGCGATCTGCAGAGGAGCAATCCCCTCACCGTCGATTAATCGACTGATCTCCGTATTGGCTGCCTGGATCGGTCGTATTTCCATGCGCAGCAGGAAGTAGAAGAGTGGCGCCAGGAGGAAAACCGGCAAAGCGACCATCGCAACGAATGGCGTCTGATCAAGACTGAGTCCGGCGCTTGGATAGAAGTAGCCCAGGCGAACGAAGCCCTTGAGGTCGCCTTCCTGGAGGAGCGGCGCGTGAAATTCGATGAAGTGATCGGGTCCAGCTGCCTGCTCGAGATCACCCAGCCAGGCACTGGGCTCGCTGGGTAATTTCGCCGTCGGAGCGATCAGACCATTCGCAACCGACTCCGTTACGGTAAGGCCACGTGGATCGCTTATGGTGACATAGGCCAGTTTCTTGTTGCCGGCGCCGTGCAAAAGAGCCTGCAGGACCCCCTGCTGGGGCCCGCCAGGTACCAGTTGCTCGTAGGGTACGCCTGAGATCGCCCGGGCGAGGCTGACGCCCTGGGTGCGAATATCAGCGATTTCCCGGTCACGCTGATTGCCAAATAACAGCCAGATTATGGCTGTTATGACCAACAATGACGCGATCACGATAACGAGGCCTATTCGATCGGCTTTTAACAAGAGACTGATCCAAATTAACTATCCTCAAGTAATATCGACGAATTGGTCAGTTTCTTTAGGAACAAATTAGGATGAAACTCAATAATATCGCCATTCTCGTGGCCTTTGCAGGGGTACTCGTGTCGTTCTGGAACAGGAACGATCTGCCGCGAAATATCGATTTTCGCCCGGAAGTTCTCGAAGAACCCCTGCAGACGCCTGTTCGCCAGGGTGCCTTCGACACCGCCTATAACGGCGTCGACTATCTCGTCGAACCGGAGTACGAGTACGATCTTACCGGCATGGTTGTGTCGTTCCGCCATCACGACGCCAACAGCCGTATGCATTTCCTGGCAAACGATCACCTCAATATGATGGATGTCTGCGTGGTCTGGGGAGACAGCGCGACCAGCAGGTTGTTGCACAAACTCACGTTCTGGAACGGTATTTTCACCTGCAACGTCAAGACCCGAAACCAGGCGGCGTGGGACGCATTCAGCATGCAACAGCTGTCGAACAACCACCTGATTTCCGACGACGACTACCTTCGTAAACAGGTCAAGGATATTCGCATTGGTGACCAGATCCGCGTGCGGGGCTACCTGGCGAGCTACAGCAGCGAGAATGGTGGCAAGCGCGGTACGAGCACGACGCGGACAGATACAGGAGACGGCGCCTGCGAGACGCTCTTCGTAAAACAATTCGATATCATCGGACCGGCGACCAGTTACTGGCGCATTTCGATGTGGGTTTCTCTACTGGTGCTGGCGGCAGGTTTGTTCGTACACTTCAGGCGGCCTTATCGTCCGCACTAGATTGTCCTGATAAAAAAAGAGGGAAGCAATGAGTGTCTTTGAGCGCTATCTGACCGTCTGGGTCCTGCTTTGCATTGCCATCGGCATCGCACTGGGCAAATTCGCGCCGGAAGTCGCGCAGGCGCTGGACGGCATGGCTATCACCGTGAACGACGCGCCGGTTATCTCCATTCCGATCGCGCTCTGCCTGTTCTTCGTCCGCCTTACCGTGGAAGAACGGGACC
>CAYTTZ010000085.1:0-13002 GCA_964440945.1 uncultured Woeseiaceae bacterium | reverse complement strand
CAGACCGGTCGATGGTCTCAATACGGTCGATGTACCAGTGAACAAGGTCCTCGGATGAAATATCGCCGCGCTGCAGCTGGTCGTGGAGGCCGGCAACGCTGGCTTCCGTAAAGTCGCGTTCGCCTCCGCACGCTGTGAGTACAAACGCGAGCAGTGCCAGGTAGCTGTTTTTCATAGCCTCAATCCGCCTTTATGAAGCGCATGACGAAGCGGTCGGTTTTGCCACGCAACGCCGGATCGAAAACGATCTTGCTGTAGTCGTCATCTGGATTTCGCAGAAGGTCGCTCTCAGCCGCGAGTTGGAATCCGGCCGCGGTCATGTCAGCGATAACGATCGCAGGGTCAATGCGATGCACGGTATTACCGGTCCCGATCGGGGCGCCGCTTTCAGCATAGTGATCGACAATGCCGAATACGCCGCCTGGTCTAAGCGCCTGATGAAGCTCGGCGAGAAAAGCGGGTATGTCGATTCTGGGCCAGCCCTGCTCGGGATCCGAGTTGAAAAGATCGTGGTACGAAAGTACCAGCATTATCGCGTCCAGGCTTTCTGCGACGAGCTCGAGCTCGTTGTTTTCCGCCATGAGAATTTCGACATTAGCCAGTCGGTCATTACCGAAGCGCAGTTCGAATTCATCGCCGACAAATGCCAGG
Organism: uncultured Woeseiaceae bacterium; assembly: GCA_964440945.1. Classification (GTDB taxonomy): domain Bacteria; phylum Pseudomonadota; class Gammaproteobacteria; order Steroidobacterales; family Woeseiaceae; genus UBA1847. The sequence goes on along the minus strand of CAYTTZ010000085.1, from coordinate 12,351 downwards.
TAGGCCTGGTTGGTCTGCGCGACGACTTTGCCATCGTCGCCAACCACTGATGCGAGGATCTCGGTGTAGTAACCGCCTCCGGCGAACATATCCAGAACGGTCATACCGGGCTCGATGCCGAAGAACTCGAGCACGTTGGCCGGCTTGCGACCCTCGTCGCGCACACGATCGCCTTCAAGCCGCGCCTCATTTGCGACGGCGGTCGCATAGATCGACGTCGGTGCTGCCGATGCAGCCGCCGACGCAGTCGCATCGGTACTGTCCTCTGTAGCGTGGTCACCAACACTCGACTGGTTACAGCCGATTGCCAGCATTGTGGTAAGAACTACGGATATATAACGCATTTGCCGATCCCCTTTCGATGATTGTCAGCCAGCAAGGGCAAATGCGCTCGAGGCGTTCGGGGTTTCATTCTGCCAAAGAAAAAGCCCCGCGGCGTTAGCGGCGGGGCCAGGTTCTCTTTTTTATCAAAAGAGGTAACTGCGAATACGGTAACCGGCGACAGAGAGTTATTATTATTATTGGATCTCGATCTTATTGTTTTTATAGTTATTTTTCTTCTGGCGTCTAAATCCTGTACCTGGCCGTTTTCGTTACCTTATTGCAGTTACACTTCGCTTGGGCAGAGTATTAAAAGCAATTCCTGTGCCAATGCACCGGAAGCCCCCGTGCGCGCTTGCGCTCTTCGCGGTTGGTTCGCGCGGCGACGGCATTTTCGCCACATTTTGTAAAGAACTCCGACGATTTACCGCAATTTGCATAACCTGTTGCGAGAAGTGCGCATAACAAGCTGATGATACCTATGAAAAAGTGTGTCCACGTTGATCCCGGGATACACGATATGGTCGTAACGCGACCCCCGGCTGTTGTTCAAAGTTTGAAGAGTGCCCGTCGATCCGTATTGCCGGCCCATTTTTTGTCAAATTATTCGACACTCTCACCCGGCTGAACGCGATCGATCAGCCCGCTGACGCTGAAAAACCGACCATTTCGTACCACTGCGACGATCTTCAGCGCGTCGGCGATGTCGGACAGTGGGTCGCCGTCAACAAAGACGAGATCGGCTGCCGCGCCGACCGCGATACGGCCAAGCAGCGGGTCCAGCTTGAGGATGGCGGCCGCATTGACGCCCGCCGCCTTCAGCGCCTGTTCGGGCGTAAGTCCTGCGACGACCAGCGCCAGGAATTCGGCGTGCAGCCCGATTCCGGCCGGCAGACCGTTCTCAAAGCTGCTGACAACAGCCGCGCTGGCGTTGCTGGCAAGAGTCAGCGGCTCGGAAAAACGTCGCGCCAGAGGTGCCGAAAACTGGCTGAGGAGCGACTGCCGGGATTGCAGCAAGGCCGGCATGCCTGGCGTCGTCGAGTCAGCTACAGAGAGCAGGTTCGCCACTGGCCAGTCGTCCCGGTTCAACAGCCGGGGACCGGGCATCGTCTTGCCCGACCACAGCGTGTTCAGACGTTTGCTGCCGGCGAGCTCCGCGACAATGGTAGTGACTCCGGTGGTTAGCATCGCGGGCCCCGCCGTATCGCCGAAGCGCCGAGTCAGTTCCAAAAAGTTGCCATGGACATCGATGTAGCCGGGCAGGACGGTCAGGTCGCCCATATCGATCAGCACGGCACCGGGCCGTTCTTTATGTGGCTCCAGCGCCTCGATCCGGCCGCCGGCAATCAGGATGTCCTGATCGAGCTGGTAGCCGCCGCCGATACCGTCATACAGGCGCGCTGCACGAATTATCAGCCGGCCAGGAGGCTCATCGATACGAACCAGGGGGCGCCGTTTTAACGCCATGGCCTTGGGCGCAGGTTTGTCGGCCCGCAGCGTCGCTTCGAACGGCAAAGGCGACGACGTCCAGGAATTGAAAAGCCGCTGACGGAGCAGACCGTCCGCCGTGTAGAGCATACGGTGGCGATCCAGCCAGCTGACCGGCGCCTGACCGAAGGCTTCGCCGTTTGCATATCTTCTGATCAGGCGCGGCTCTGCAAGAATCACCATATCGATGCGGGCCTGCTTTTCGCCCTGACGCACAAAAGTAATGAGGCTGCCATCCGGCCGCCATGAGGGCCCGGCGATTCTGTCCGTCGTTGTCAGCAGCGTTTCTTCGGGCATTCCATGGCGGCGCAGTATCAACGCCCACTGATCGCCGGTTTGGTGCACGTAGACAAGGTCGTGCCCGTCGGATGACCACGCGGGGTCTGTCTCATCGCCAACCCGATTACTCAGCCGCCAGCGTAGACCGGAGGGCAGATCGACTTCCCACAGGTCGAAGCCCTCGCCATTTGTATCCGATACATAGACGAGTCGTTCGCCGCCAGGGTGCCAGGCGGGGCGCATGTCGAAGGACGCATCGCCACCAATCCTTCTCGACTGTCGGCTCCTCAGGTCATGAACGAACAGCCCGGATTTGCCCTTCAATACGGCCTGGTACGCGATCTGCAGGCCATTCGGCGACCAGCGCGGTCGTTGCGCCGACTTCAGGTTATCGGTTATCGGCCTGGCTTCGCCGCCGCCCGGCGGCACGATCCAGATGTCGCCCGCGAGATCGATCGCAACGCGACCGTCACGCGCGATGTCTGCCGACAGGTTGCCGCCGCGTGTCACCGTCTGCTGCGCGGCCAGCGGTGACGCGAGGCAAGCCGCCAGCACGGCTACTGAGATTGAGGCAGTCCGGATATTCATTACGCGCCGGAGACGAATACGCCGCCCTCTCGGCGCGGATCTGCCGCCGCCTCGAGCTCGCCATCGCGATAGCACACCGCAGCCCCAACGCCGCCAAAATACATGACGATGCTCGGAAAGACGGTCAGCGGCAAATCTACAGCGGGAAGATCGAGGCCGGGCTCCGTCATGAGCCGCACGCTGTCGCCACTGGTGTCGACATGCAGCCGCGGATGGGCGATGGCGTCCGCAAGCGACATGTCGCGAAGCAGGTAGTTGATCAGGAATTGTTGCAGCGCCGTCGTAATCCTGTCCGCGCCTGGCGAACCTGCCGCGAGTACGGCGCCGTCCCGTCGTGCAACGCTGGGCGCCATATTGGACGGCAATCGAGAGCCCGTTGGTCCTGCGTCGAGGCCGCGCCTGTTCAATTCTATTTCGCCGAGGCAGTTGTTTAGCCAAAAGCCGGTGCCTGCCGGCATTTCGCCGGAGCCATACCCTGAGGAAGCCGTTATGGCGCAGCCTGTTCCGTCACTGTCGACGACGGAAGTGTGCACGGTTGATGCCGACGCCCAGCGCGATTGCAGGCGACCGCTCCTTGCGGATTCAATCAGCCTGGCGGCCTCGCCGGAAACGTCATCGGCAAGGTCGAGATTGCGCTTCCGGAAGTCGAGACAGGCGCGCTGGGAATTGATGAGCTTTTCGAGATCGTCGCTCGACCAGCGGTCGCCTTCGAGCTCACCGCACGCGAGCAGCATCGCCGCGAGTACGCTGCCGCCGACGGCGGGAGGGGGGGTACTGGCTATCGACCAGTTGCCGACATCCGTCTTAATGGATGCTCGTTCTACGGCGCGATAACTTTCAAGGTCGGCGAGCGTCAGCATGCCGTTGCCGTCCTGACAGTGACTGGCTATTGCCGTGGCGATGTCGCCCTCGTAGAAGGTTCGCGCACCTTCTTCCGCAATGTTGGCCAGACTGTCGGCAAGATGCGGTACCACGATCGTGTCGCCGGCATCTCGCAGCTTTCCCTCTGGTTGATGTAGCGCGGCGTGACCATCGCCGCTGCGATCGAAAATGCAGTCGGCGGAATAGCCAAGGTAGTAGCGGCAAGCCGCCGACAGCGGGAATCCAGCACGACATGCGCGAATGGTCGGAGCGAAAATATCTGCCCAGGATGCGCTGCCGTAGCGCTTCCAGGCATGCTCCATCGCCGCAAGGGTGCCGGGCACGGCGACCGAACCTGAGCCGACGAGCGTCGTTATGCCACCGCCATAATCCAGCGTGACGCTAACCGCGCCGTGGCCGCGCTGTTCGTCCGTCAGCCCGCTACCGGGAATGGCCACATTGCCGTCGATCGTGACCGGCTCATCGCCGGCGCGCCAGATCGTGATGAAAGCGCTGCCCGCAAGCGCGCAAACGCCGGGTTCGGTGTTGATCGAAAGCAGGGCAGCGGCGAGCGCACAGTCGACCGCGTTGCCGCCCAAAGCGGCAACTTCCTCTGCGGCCTCGGCCGCCAGTTGCGAGGTCGTCGCGATAGCAATACGGATCAATGCGCTTCCCGTCGTTGTAGGCTCTGAAGAATCGTCTTCAGAAGTGAATCACGGAACGGATGCTCTTGCCTTCATGCATCAGGTCGAAAGCCCGATTGATGTCCTCGAGCGGCATCGTGTACGTAATGAACTCGTCGATCTTGATGTCGCCGTGCATGTACTGATCCACCATGCCGGGCAACTGCGAACGGCCTTTGCATCCGCCAAAGGCGGTGCCGCGCCAGACGCGACCAGTTACCAGCTGAAACGGCCGCGTCGAAATTTCCTGCCCGGCACCGGCAACGCCCACGACAACCGACTCGCCCCAGCCTTTGTGACAGCACTCGAGGGCTGACCGCATCAGGTTGGTGTTGCCGACGCATTCGAACGAATAGTCCACTCCGCCGCCCGTCAGCTCGACGATAACATCCTGGACAGGCGCATCATGATCGTTGGGGTTCACGGTATCCGTCGCTCCGAACTGCCTGGCAAGTTCGAACTTGTCCGTATTGATGTCCACCGCCACAATCCTGCCGGCCTTCGCAATGGTAGCTCCCTGGATAACACTCAGGCCCACGCCGCCAAGTCCGAACACGGCAACAGTTGCACCGGGCTCGACCTTGGCTGTATTCAGCACAGCGCCGATGCCGGTCGTGATGCCACAGCCCAGCAGACAGACTTTTTCCAGCGGCGCCTCCTTGCCGATCCGGGCAACTGAGATTTCCGGAAGCACGGTGTACTCGCTGAATGTCGATGTGCCCATGTAGTGATAGATGGTCTTGCCGTTGTGTGAGAAGCGCGAGGTGCCGTCCGGCATGAGTCCCTGGCCCTGAGTGACGCGAATGGCCTGGCACAGATTGGTTTTCCCCGACGTGCAGAAACTGCATTCGCCGCACTCCGGTGTGTACAGCGGAATCACATGGTCACCGACAGCGACAGACGTCACGCCTGCGCCAATCTCTTCCACGACGGCGCCGCCTTCATGCCCGAGCACGGCGGGAAAAATACCCTCCGGGTCTTCGCCGGAAAGCGTGAAAGCGTCTGTATGGCAAACGCCGCTGGCGACGTTTCGTAACAGCACCTCGCCGGCCTTCGGGCCCTCGAGATCCAGCATCTCAATTTCAAGAGGCTTGCCTGCTTCCCAGGCAACGGCAGCACGTGTTTTCATCGTTCGATAACCCCGGTGGCGAGTGTTAGTTATTGACGGCGCATATTCGCATGATTGCGGGAGCCGTTACAGTCGAGACCGTAACAAGCCGTTCCTGCCGTTCACGTACTGTTCATAAATCTATTAAAAACAATAGCTTGTCTTCACTATTGGTTCATGTTCGGCCGTTTATTGTTGAGCCGTACCATGGATAAGGAACTGGAGACTGATATGAACAAGATCATTACCGTAGCGCTCATGGCCGGCGGACTGCTGCTTCTGGATGCTCCCGAGGCAGTCGCTCACAATGAGGGCCGTATTTCGTACCAGCAGACGCACTACCAGGCCGACCTGCGACAAAGGCATCAGATGCCGTACTGGCTGAAACGAGACCGGGCATTCCGTCACTGGTACAAGAGCACTCGCCTGCGCCGGCACAAGCATCTCACGTGGCAACGTCTGTTCGAGACCTATCGATGGGAGACCGTTGACCGCAGAAAGCACCGGCGCGCCGATCGCGTCGTCCGGAAGCACGAATACTACCGTCACCATGACCGTGACGAGAGACGCCGTCACAGGCACTAAAGAAAGTAATGTGTCGCATTACGGATACAGCCGGCCTGAAATTTTTCGGGTCGGCTTTCCCTGTGCACGAGTCTGCTGTAAAACAGGACAACCCGGGCAGCAAAATATCCGTACTGATTGATGACTCTCGAACAACTGCGCAAAAATCTCTCCGCCGTTGACACACAGCTGGTTGAGCTCATCGCTGAGCGCCAGCAGATTGTCGGCGAAATTGGCAAGAGCAAGCTGAGTACCGGAACCGGCACCAGGGACTATGGGCGCGAGAAGGACGTACTCGATAGGGGTCGCCGGCAGGCCATCAAACTGGGTGTCGATCCGGACCTTGTCGAAGGCATGTTGCAGCAGTTGATTCTGACCTCGCTCGAGAGCCAGGAGCGCGACAGAGTCATCGCGGAAGGCAAGGGCAACGGTCGTCGCGCACTCGTTATTGGCGGCGCGGGCAAAATGGGCCGCTGGTTTGTCGACTTCTTCGTATCGCAGGGTTTCGAGACCATTGTTGCGGATTCGACGGTCGAAGACGGGCCGGGTCGATTCCGCAACTGGACCGATGCCGGCGTGGACTTTGACTACATCGTTGTTGCGGCGCCGCTGGCAGTTTCCGGACGAATCCTTGCCCAGCTCGCTGTGCTGAAGCCGGGCGGAATCATTTTCGACATCGGCAGTTTGAAGTCACCGCTGATCGACGGGCTCCGCGAGCTGCAAAGGTCCGGATGCCGCGTGACGTCGTTGCATCCGATGTACGGTCCTGACACGCGACTGTTGTCAGGCAGGCACCTGATCTTCTGTGATGTCGGTGATAGTGAAGCGACGATGGCGGCCAAGGAGTTGTTTGCGTCGACAATGGTTGAGCAGCTCGACATGAGTCTCGAGGATCATGATCGCCTTATCGCTTATGTACTGGGCCTGTCGCACGCCCTGAACATCGCGTTTTTTACAGCGCTCGCAGAAAGTGGTGAGGCGGCGCCGAAACTGGCGCAGATGTCCTCGACCACGTTCGATTCGCAGCTGCTCGTCTCCGCAGCGGTTGCCGGCGATAATCCAAGGCTGTATTTCGAGATTCAGAATCTGAACAAGTACGGTTTGGGACCGCTCGATGCGCTCTGCGATGCCGCCAACAGAATACGGGAGACCGTCGCCGGTGGCGACGAAGAGGCCTTCGTGGATCTCATGAAGAAAGGTCGCGACTACCTGGCGCTGCGGGGCTGAGCATTTGGCGACTCTCGAAGAACTCACCGAAGAACTCGAGGCGACCCGGCGCCAGCTGGAAGCGGTGACCGCCGCGGTCGCGAGTAACGACGAGAAGATGCAGCGCACCCATCGGCGCGAGCTGCGATTGCTGCAGGCCGAAACGCTGGACGCGCTGATTTACGCGCTGACCGAAGGCCTGCGCATCAGCTTTGGACTGGAGTACGTCAGTCTGGTGTTGTGCGATCCGGATCACGATATCCGCCACCTGTTGCTGGCCAACGGCACACCATCTGAAGATTTCGAAAACCTGCTGATCGTCGAATCCATGACCGGACTGGCACCACAGTTCATAACGTTGCAACGACCCTGGCTGGGCGTATTCGCGCACTGTGATCATCAGCTCATCTGTTCGGGTGCGAGCAACGTGCGAAGTATCGCGATGATTCCGTTGACGTATCGCCAGAAGCTCCTCGGCAGTATCAATCTTTGCAGTGCGGACCCAAAGCGGTTCACGGCATCTCACGCAACTGATTTTCTGGAGCATCTCGGAGTGATCGCCTCCTTTTGTATCGAGAACGCAGTGAATCGAGCGCGTCTGTTGCGCAGTGGCTTCACGGACGTGCTTACAGGCTGGCACAACCGTCGCTACCTGATTGTGCGCCTGAGTGAAGAACTTGCTCGGGCGCGTCGCGACGGTGCGCGACTGGTTTGCCTTATGCTCGACATCGATCATTTTAAACGCGTCAATGACAACTGGGGGCATGCGGCGGGTGACGCCGTGCTTCGCGAGATTGCGCGGAGAGTTGAGTCACAGGTGCGCGCCAGCGACGTCGCCGCACGATATGGTGGCGAGGAATTTGTCATATTGCTGCCAAACACCGATGTTGCCTCGGCGATGTTGTTGGCGGAGCGTATTCGCAACGCGGTAGCAGAGACGCCGATCGAATTGCCAAACGAAGAAACCGTGACCATTACGGCGTCTATAGGAATATCGGAAGTGCAACCTGCACCCGAAGCTGATGACCTCAAGACGGTCGGTGATTCGTTGATCGCGCGCGCCGATGTCGCATTGTATGCGGCGAAATCTGCCGGACGGGACCGTGTCGTCGTGGAGGCCGCTTGACCAGGTCTCTTGTATGCGCGGCGCTCGCCGCCTTTCTGTTCGCGGCCTGCGATTCCGCCGATGATGGGCCACCCGCTGCGCCAGTCGTCGTCTATGTCGGCCCGGCGCAGGAGGCCAGGCTGGCTGACGCCTTTTCCGCTTTCACGGCAGAAACCGGAGTCCCGATTACGCTGATGGTCGCCGAGGGCAATGTCAACGTCAGGAACGTCATTGAGAATCGTGGTACGCCACCGGCCGACGTGTTGATCACATCCACAATCTTCGATATCTGGCGAGCCGCCGACGAAGGCGCATTGCGACCATTGGCGTCGACGCACTTTGAAAAAGTGCCCGCGGTACTGAGGGACCCTGACCGCACGTGGGCAGCCATCGGTGTTCATTACGCGATGATTGTGACTGCCGCTGATGCCGGCGCGCCGGACGACTATAGCGATTTTGCGACATCCGAACTGCGCGGCCAGGTTTGCCTGTCGTCCTCGGCGCTGCCGGTCAACCGGGCGCTGATCGCCATGTTGATTGAAGATGTTGGTATCAAACCCGCCGAGCGCATGGTGCGCGCCTGGGTGAGAAACCTCGCGGCATCGCCGTATGCAACAGAGCAAAAGCTTGTCGATGCATTGCGCTCAGGGACCTGTCGATACGGCATCGTGTCGGGTTCCGCCGATATCGAAGGCCTGTCGACGATCGCACCGAACCCGCTCTACCTTGATATCGATGCAATCGGTATCGCGCGGCATGCGGGACAGCCCGAGTCCGCCCAGGCGCTGGTGCAATGGATGCTGGAGTCGATTCCGCTCCCGGAACCCGAGTCGTCGAACGGCAGGAATCTGGGTCTTGCCGGCTTGCGCGATGAGGATGTCAGGCTGCTCGTAGAGCGCGCCGGTTATCGATAGCGCTCCTGCCGTACGCGACTCATCAAAATCAGGAAGAGTGGTACGCCGATCGCAGCGGTCAGCGCGCCGACGGGAAGCTGGCGCGGCGCCATCACGGTTCGTGCCATCGTATCGGCAACAACCAGTAAGGTGCCGCCTGCAAGCGCCGAAGCCGGTAGTACAACCCGATGGTCGCTGCCGGCGATGAGTCTGACGAGGTGCGGCACGACCAGGCCGATAAAGCCGATCACGCCCACGGTGGTGACAGACAGCGCAGTCGCCAGGGCCGCGGCAGCGAAGATGAGGTAGCGAGCGGTGCGCACGGGCAAGCCGACGATTGACGCCTGCAATTCGCCGCGCGAGAGCACATTGAGATGCCGGGCTCCCAGCGTACCGACAAGGACGAGCAAACCCAGCAGCCAAAGGCATCGAGCCGGCTCGAAGGCGAAGCTCAGATCGCCCATAAGCCAGAACAGCATGCCGCGAAGATTCTGCTCGGGCGTCAATGCGAGTATGAGGGTGGTCGCAGCGCTGAAGCCGGCGGCCAGCACGACGCCTGTCAGGAGCAGTCGGGTCGGAGTCCAGCTGCCAGTGCCGTGGGCTATTGAAAACACGAGCAGCGTTGCTGCCATGGCGCCGGCGAAAGCAGACAGGTCGACCGCGGTGCTCCCCAGGCCCAGCAGCATAGCCAGCAAAGCTGCGACGGCCGCGCCGCCGGAACTGCCGAGGATATAGGGATCAGCTAGCGGATTTCTTAGCAGGACCTGCATCAGGACGCCGGCTACGGCAAGCAGGCCGCCGACGGCGAAAGCCGTCATGGTCCGCGGCAAACGCAGGTCGATTACCAGTGACTGCACCTGGACGCTGGCCCGGCCGCGCAGGGCATCCAGCATCTCGGAAAGACTGACCTCCGCGCTGCCTGATGCGAGTGCAAGGAGAAACGAGCTCGCGACGAGCAGCAGCAAGATCAGGAACAGGGCTCCCGTGCGACCTGCAAACAACGAAATTCTCCCGGGGCGATAGGCGGAGGATAGTGTAAAGTAAACGGCAGTTAGAGTTTTACTACGGTTGCAATGAGCAACGATTGGATTGACGCCGACGGTTTCCGCGCGAATGTAGGCATCATCCTTGCGAACGACGACGACGAGCTCTTGCTGGGTGGTCGTTTAGGCGCCAAAGGCTGGCAATTTCCGCAAGGTGGCATGCTCGAGGGCGAGGACCCCGTCGATGCGATGTTTCGTGAACTTCACGAAGAGATCGGTCTGGAGTCGGGCGACGTCGAGGTGCTCGGCGTCACCAGCGACTGGTTGCGCTATCGTCTGCCGGAAAAATTCATCCGCCACTCCAGTAAACCCCTGTGTATAGGTCAGAAACAACGCTGGTTCATACTGCGCCTTGTCTCCGATGACAGCAGGGTTCGTTTCGATCGCTGCGATAAGCCCGAATTCGATCGCATCCGCTGGGTCTCGTTCTGGCGGCCTGTCAACGAGGTTATTTATTTCAAGCGACGCGTTTATGCGCGGGCGCTGCATGAACTCGGGCCGGTCGTGTTCCCGGATGGCGTGCCGCGACGTCCCCGCTGGTGGCCAAAACGCTGGCGTTCAGCGTTCGACAAGGACATCGTGCGCTTCGCAACCCGGTCGGACGAGCCCGCCAATCCGTGACCTGGTGCACTTCTGTTTAAACGGCCCACCGCGTAACATAACGTCTTTCCCGCCCAAAGCCGCATAACGGAGCGCCGTGGCCAGCAACTCTCACCTGAAACGCGCAACGCAGCGAAACTGGCTGCTCGCCAGCGTCGTGCTGATTCTGATTGCGGTCAGCGGCTACCTGATTTTCGAGTTCGGCCGAATTTCGGCCGGCTACAAAATCGTCGACGTAGCGAATGAGCGGCAGGCCTACGAGGAGCGCATCATGGCGCTCGACGATGAGATCATTGCCCTGACTCAGGAAGTCGCGATGCTCGAAACGCATCGGGAGATTGATCGCGCGGCTTATAAAGAGGTTGAAGGAAGCCTGATGTCGCTGCAGGCGAAAATTCAGGAGCAACGCGATGCGATCGCGTTCTATCGCGGCATTGTTTCTCCCGCCGATGGAAAATCAGGGCTGCGAGTCCAGGATTTGAAGCTGACGCGCGGCAACGCGGAAAGAGAGTTCAATCTGCGCCTGGTACTGGTACAGGCGATGAAACATGACCGAAAGGTCTCCGGCGATGTGGTGCTCAGCGTGGAGGGCAGTCAGAACGGTGTTGAAACGGTCTATACCCTGAAGCAACTTATTCCGGCGGAGGCCAAGCCGGTGTGGCCATTCTCATTTCGCTACTTCCAGGACTTCGACCGGCAGCTTATCTTGCCGGACGGCTTCACACCGGAGCGTATTCGTGTTGAAGTGCGCTCGAAAACGCGGTCCATCCAGAGTATTGAGGAAAGCTACGCTTGGACGACGAGCCCGGGTTGACCCCCGGTGGAGCTGATAATGGTATCTTGGAGATGCAAATAGATGTTCGGCAAGAAGCACAGAAATAGCACTACGGAAACGCTCATCGGTTCCAATACCAAGGTCAACGGCGATTTGCATTTTCGCGGCCGCTGTCATGTAGAAGGGCTGGTCAAGGGCGGTGTAACGGCCGATCCTGATACGGACTCCGAGCTGTTTATTGTCGACAGCGGCACGGTTGAAGGCGGCGTGACTGTGCCTTATGTCTACTTGAACGGGATCGTACGCGGGGATGTATTCGCCAGCCAGCGCGTGGAACTTGGGCCGACCGCGCGTGTCATTGGCAATGTGTATTACAATCTTATCGAGATGGCCATTGGTGCGGAAATCAATGGCAAGCTTGTTCATCAACCGGAGGGACAGGTTCCGCTGCTCGAGCAGACGACGCGTATTGACGAGTCTGCCGATGCCGCAGCTGAAACAGCGTAGTCCGGTCAGGGAATCAGGAAGAATCAATCATGGCAACAGCAGCAACTCAGGCCCCACCGCCACCGCCAAGCGTCATCTTTACTGATGCGGCAGCAAGCAAGGTGGGCGAACTCATCGCCGAGGAAGACAACTCGAACCTCAAGCTTCGAGTCTTTATTTCCGGGGGCGGTTGTTCCGGATTTCAGTACGGATTCACGTTTGATGAGGACGTCGAGGACGGCGACAGCCAGGTGGAAAACCAGGGCGTCATGCTACTGATTGATCCGATGAGCGTTCAGTACCTGATGGGCGCCGAGATCGATTACAAGGAAGATCTGCAGGGAGCGCAGT